>DAOSEC010000015.1:0-48161 GCA_035362935.1 Bacilli bacterium
TTTTCCACTAGCGGATCTTTGACTCTTTTTAAATGTGTATTTGTCTACAGTCTGACACCTCAAAAGAGGTGTTTATAATCCCAAATAAGAGTAAGGTTCTTTTGTCTTCAAACTTTTTACAATTTGAAATGCCACTAAGTATTTATATGCACTTCTTCTTTTTGGTCCACGGAGAATAATTGTTCTACCATCTAGTGTATAAATGAGCAATTGATTCTTATCTTGCATCGCAACTTCAGCGATCTCTTCTATTTTAAATCTCCATGTTTCATCGGAAAACTCCAGCTTCATTTCGTTTTTTGTCATCGAGAAGGTTGCATCTCCATAACGCTTCTTCCATCTAGCTTTGTCTGTCGTAAGCATTTCCCTAACATCTTCAACCGTTGGAACAAAGAGTACTTCATCGTCTGGATATGCTTTGATGATTGATGCAGCAACTGGTTTTTGCCAATTATCCCAATCGATCACTGTCTTGATGTTTTCAAGTGCATCATTAAAAAATCCATATTGGTCTAACTGCACTTCTAAACTACAACTACGACATAAAATATGATCATCAACCGAGTAAATCGCATCAAGTGAACGACACTTTGGACACACAAACAATGCTCGTTCAATGTAATGTGCAGGTTGCTTTGACTTATATTTCACTGGATTCTTGATTTGTTCGTCATAGGCATTGATGTATAAGGATTGATAAAGTTTATCATACAGTTCATCGTCATTGATATCTTTATAATCATCATAATACCATACTTCATTCACACGACCATAGGATTTCCCTCGTCTTAGCTTATCTCCCCATCTTGGGTTTGATAAGTAAAGCCCATAAGCATGGTGAATCACAACAGGTATTTTTAATAACTTAATTAATTTAACAATCGATTTTGGCATGTGCACGGTCTCACCAATGTTGGTTGCATTGCCTTCTGGGTAAATTCCGATCCATCCACCTTCTTTGACAATCGATAGAATCTGTTTGGTGGTTCCTAAATCCGATCTAGACTTTGATTTTGGAATCGGTGCGACCAAATACTCAACAATCTTTGAAGCATAAGGAATGCCAAATAATTGTTCGGTAGCTACAAAATAAATTGGTTTTGTAAAACTACAAGCAAGCATAAATGGATCTAAGTTAATCGCATGGTTTCCTAGAATCAAATGAGGTCCTTTCACTGCGGGACGATATTTAATCGCATTGTAATTGTATCGAATCTTTAAAAAAATCTTAAATATTGGTCTTAAGAACGCATATACCACTTTATGTCGAAACTTGACATATGTTTTCTTTTTTTGTTTCTTCATGTTTCATACCCTCCATGATGACTTCTTCTTTATTATACTATACTCTTCTTATGAAAAGATATGATTTCTTTATTCTTTGTCATATTTGTCAAACCCACGTTTGATTTTCACGCCACGAGCAATGATGTCTTTCCCAAATTGATTTTGGAGACCATGGATTAGTTCGTAAACACTATTTTCCTTCTCACTAACGGATAAGGTGTCAAATAAACTAAGTTGAACTACTTCTTCACTCGAAGAAATCAGTTTGCTACAAGCAACTCCAAGTAATCTTACCCCAAAGGTATCATCATAAAACTCATCAAACAAATCTTCAATCACTTGATAAAGTGCATTGGAATCATTGATGGCCACTTCTAAACTTCGAGCTCTTGTAATCGATTGAAAGGTGTTGTATTTGATTTGGAGTGTCACTGTATTGGCTTTTAACTCCTTCTTTTGTAACCGGTTTGATACTGTATTACAAAGAACCTTTAATCCCATCTTAGCTAAGTTGCTTTCATAGATATCAGAATCAAAGGTATGAGAATTGCTTACCGAGAGCACTTCATCAAATTTAGACGATTCTACCACAGAATCATCTTGACCAATGCTTCGTTCTTTCAAATAGGTTGCATTGTTTTTTCCAACAACATCTTGTAACACTTCAAGTTTTGGGTAGTTTGCTAAATCACCAATCGTTTTAATCCCCAAATCAACGAGCTTTGGGTAAGTCTTTTTCCCAACTCCAGGCATTGCTTCAATCGGAAGTGGCCAAAGCTTTTGTTCAACTTCACGTTTTCTAAGCACAGTGATTCCAAGTGGTTTTTTCATATCTGATGCAATTTTTGCTAAAAACTTATTTGGTCCAATTCCTATGCTACAAGGGAGTTTGTATCGTTCAAGCAGTGTTTTTTGAATCTCACTCGCTAATTTCATGATTTCATGTTCTAACTCATGTGGTACAGTACTTGCAAATTTGGAAGTAACATCTAAATATCCTTCGTCAATGCTAGCTGGTTCTAGTTCTGTTGTTATCGATGCCAAATACTCAAAGAACAAACGCGAGTAATGATTATATAGTGACATATTCGAATCGACAATGACAAGATATGGGCAGAGTCTCATTGCTTCTTGTACACGCATCGCACTACGAATTCCAAACTTACGCGCTTCGTAACTTGCTGTTAGGATAATCCCTCTCCGTTTTGATTCAGGTGCAACCACCACGGGTTTTCCTGCCAAATCTGGATTATCTGCGATTTCACAACTGGCAAAAAACGCATTTAAATCGATGTGAAAAATTATTTTACCAATTGGTTTCATTCCTAGATCCCTTTCTTTCCAAAAAATATAAAAATGCAATTCATCATTTTATAATTATTTATAATTATTTTTCAAATTCAAGAATTGTCTTTCTTGCGTTTTGAAACAAACTGTGCTATAATACTGTAAGTATCATTTATTATAGCATAATTGAGGTGAAAAACGTGAATAAAGATGTGAAAAAACAAAATCAAGTGAAAAAAGACAAATTTATCGAAACTCGTGTACGCAGTGATAATTCAAAAGAAGTTATCATTAAAAAAAGTCCAATGGAAACAACATGGGGTAAAATTCTATTAGGTGTCATCTTAGTTGGATTTGTATTATTACCAGTAGCCAGTTTAATCTGGTTAATCATTGAAGCTGTCTCAAGATAATCGAAATACATCAAAGGCTCAAGATTCCCTTGAGCCTTTTTTCTATTTCTTTAGAATCAATTCTTTTGCTAATGCAATTGAGGTTTCACTAATCGCATCGTTTGAAATCATCGAAGCAATTTCTAAGACTTTCTCATCGGTTGATAGTTCTAATACTTTCGTAATCGTTCTACCATCCACAAATACCTTCGATATTTTAATGTGCTGATCCGATACCGCAGCTACTTGAGGTAAGTGGGTAATGCATAAGACTTGCGTCGTGTTGCTAATCTCATAGAGCTTATTCGCAATTGAGTAAGCAACATTTCCACTTACACCAGAATCAATTTCATCAAAAATCATCGTAGACAATCCATAATTTTTCGATAAAATCGTCTTTAGTGCTAGCATAATTCGTGACATTTCCCCACCAGATGCTGTTTTGGATAGTTCTTTTAATGGTTCTCCAACATTAAGGGAAATATAAAAGTTAATCGCATCGATCCCATTTGATAAAAAGATCGAGCTATCCATTGGGTTTTGAAAACTCACTTGTGCAAACCGAATTTCAAATTGCGTTTTCGGAAGTTGCAAATCGATCAAGTTTTCTTTGATTCTAGCTTCGAGTTCTTTTGCTAATTTCTTACGGTGATTGGATAACTCAACCGCGATACCTTTGGTCTCTTGGTAGAGTCGTAGCACTTCTGTCTTCTTATCTTCAATCACTTCATCGTAATGATCAATCACATGAACCTTTGTCTTTAGTTCTTCTACATAAGATAAGAGTTCTACAATTGATTTTTTATGTTTACGCTTTAAATCCGATAAAAACGCTAATCTTCCATTGAGATCATCTAATCTAGCAGGGTCAAATTCCAGTGAGTTTAAATCATACGATAGGGTTGTCACCAAATCATCAATTTGATAATAACTATCTTCAACAATTCTTGCGTAGGTTTCGTACTTTGAATCTATTTTCGATAGTTTTTCCAAAGCAACTTTGGCCAAATAGAGTTGATTGACGGTATTTTGTTCACTTAGGAGTTCGACCGATTCATGCATATGTTGATGAATGGCTTCAAAATTGTTCAAAAATTTGATTTCTTGTAACAATTGTTCTTCTTCGGTTTCCTTTAATTCTGCTTTTTCTAGCTCTTGGATTTGAAACTTAATGTATTCTGCTTGTTCAATGTCTTTGGTTTTCGAGTTCACCAAATCATGATACTCTCTTAACATCGAGCGATATGCTCTTAAACTAACTTTATACTGTTCCATTAACGCGATTGATTGATAATCATCAATAAACGATAAGTAGTTTTTATGGTCAAATAGTTTTTTTGTATCGAGTTGGGTGTGGATGTCAGCGAGACGACTAGCAATTTCTAACACTTGATTTAATGTTACCATGCTTCCGTTGATCCGGCTGACGCTTTTTCCTGATGCTTGAATTTCTCGTTTGATGATGAGGGTAGAATCATTCGGTTCAATGCCAAACTCTTCTAACAATTCTTCAATGGCTTGACTTTGGTAATAAAACACACCTTCAATGGTTGCTTTGTCTTCCCCATAACGAACCATTTCACTCGATGCTCGTTCGCCCAAAAGCAAACTGATCGCATCAATAATGAGTGATTTTCCTGCTCCGGTTTCCCCAGTTAATACGGTCATCCCCGTCTTAAAATCAATCGTTATGTTATCTATGATGGCATAATTTTTAACAGATAGGGTAGCTAACACGTATTTCACCTACTTATTTAACTCTTTTTTCAAAGCCTCTATACTTATATTATACTTCTGTTTTAACTCAATTACTTTTCCATGTTCAACAAATTGATCACAAATCGCAATCATCTTCAACCGGATCACTTGATCAACAGAACTTGCATATTCTAAGATCGAACTTCCTAACGAAGAAATTGCTTGTGTTTCTTCGTAGGTAATCACTTTTACATTGGATGCAATCAATTGATCAATAACAGATGTATCAATTGGTTTGATAAATCTTGCATTGATTAACCCAACTCCATCAAAAGATTCGTTTTGGAGGAAGGTTTCAACTTCAGATACATTTGTCCCGTAAGTAATGATTGCAGTATGGGTAAATGGTTTGATTATTTTCCATGTACCAAGTTTGATCTCTTCTTTTACAAAAGGAGTGTCTAAAATTGTCCCCTTTGGATACCGAATCGCGATTGGACCACGATAGGATTCCAACCCAAACTCAAGTAAGTTCTTGGTTTCGTTGGCATCTTTTCCCATGCAAATCGCAAAATTAGGTAAACTGCGCATCAAACTAATGTCAAACAATCCTTGATGGGTATCTCCATCGGCTTCTACAATTCCACTTCGGTCAATGCCAAATACAACATGACTGTTGATTCTCGCAACATCATGGTTGATTTGATCATACGCCCGTTGTAAAAACGTGGAATAAATCGATAAAAATGGCTTCATGCCATTTAAGGCCATACTAGAGGCAAGTGTAACTGCGTTTGACTCCGCGATTCCAACATCAATCAATTGATTTGGAAGTTCTTTTTCAAACTGTAGTAGTCCGCTTCCAACAATCATCGCTGGTGTAATCGCAACTATTCTTTCATCTTTCTTCGCTTTTTCCAAGACAAAATTTCCTACTAATTCTGAAAAACTGACCATTCCCTCAGGAGTGGTTTTCTTCGGAAGTCCGGTTGATAGATCAAATGGTCCAACGCCATGCCATTTTCCTGTTGCGTCATTTTCTGCCAAAGGATACCCCTTACCTTTGGTTGTTTTGATGTGTAACACAATCGAACGATCGCTTTTTTTCGCATATTCTAAATAAGCAACCATCTCTTTCATGTTATGACCATTGATACCAGTAAAGTATTTAAATCCAAGTGATTCAAATATATTACCGCCAAATAAAAACGATTTTAAGGATTCACGAAAACGATGCAACCGAATATCGATAAATTTTGGTGTCATATGACGTAGTAATCGGTAAGATCTTCGAATTCTCATCTTATTAAATGCTTTTGAAATCGCACCGACGTTTTTCGATATTGACATACCATTGTCATTGATAATAATAATTACTTTATATTTTGGATTTTGTCCTAAAAAATTAAGTGCTTCAAAGGCCATTCCGTTCGCAACAGCCGCATCCCCTATCACAGCAACCACTTCTCCAATGGACTCATGTAACAATTCCTTGCTTACAGAAAATCCTGCGGCTGCGGAAATGCTAGTAGAGGAGTGTCCTGCCTCAAATGCATCATGGATGCTTTCACTCATTTTTTGAAATCCACTGAGACCACCAAGTTGTCGCAGTTTAGCAAATCCATTGGCACGTCCTGTGATGATTTTATGAGCATAGGTTTGATGTCCGACATCAAAGATAATCTTGTCACGCGGAGAATCAAAGACCTTATGTAGGGCTAATGTTAGCTCAACCACTCCTAAATTTGGAGATAAATGCCCACCTGTGGTGCTCACCTGTTCTAAGATATAAGACCTAATGTCGCGAGCGAGCTCTTCTAATTCAGGGTAACTTAAGTTTTTGACAAACTCAGGTCCTTGAATGCTTTTAATGTCCATTATTTTAATCCTTCTTCAACAAAGTAATGTAATTTTGAATTTGTTCCAAAGTGTTTTGCGATTAAATCCAGCGCAGCTTTGGCATTGGATGCTAACATTTCTTGTGAGCGTTCTAATCCAAACATCTTAGGATAGGTTGTTTTGTCTTTTGCTAAATCGCTTTTGACATCTTTTCCAAGATCTTTTGATGTAAGCATCAAGTCTGAGATATCGTCTTTGATTTGGAACGCTAAACCGATGTGGTAAGCGATTTGTTTGATGTCTTGCCTTACATCTTCCTTCGCATTTGCGATAATCGCAGCAGAAAGCATGGCTGCTTCAATCAAAGCACCTGTTTTACCCAAATGTATTTTTTCTAATGTTTCAATGTTTAAATCGTCGCGATCTTCATTTTCCGATAAAATATCCAACGATTGTCCACCAACCATACCATTAGCTCCTGCATTTTTGCTAATGAGTTGGACTAAAAGAACAACTGTTTTTGGATCTAGGTTGGCATTTGATAATACCGAAAAGGCTTCGGTTAACAATCCATCTCCAGCCAATATCGCTTGAGCTTCCCCATAAATCGCATGGTTCACAACTTTACCTCTGCGGTAATGTGCGTTATCTAATGCTGGTAAGTCATCATGAATGAGTCCATAGGCATGGATCATTTCAATTGCACATGCAACATCAATGCCGTCTTCTTCTTTGTGTGATAAATCCGAAAGGGTCGCAATCAAAAGCGAAGGACGAAATAACTTCCCTGGATTAAGAAGTGTATATTGCATCGCAATCTTTAAAATGTTGGAATATTGGTATCCTTCTGAGAGTTCAACCAAACGCTTTGTTATGGTACGTTTCATTTCATCAAAATATTGTTTCATGTCTAAGATCCTCCCTATGCTTTTAAAGGCGTTTCGCCAGATTCGTTCATTTTCACAGCTACAACTTGTTTTGCTTCTTCGAGTCGTTTTTTACATTCGACTGATAACGCAATTCCTTTTTGATATTTTTCAACCGAATCCTCTAAGGATAAGGCTCCACTTTCCAATTCTTTCACAATGTCACTTAATTCATTCAATAGCGTTTCAAATGATTTCTTTTCCATGGTTGTTCCCCTTTTCTATTTTTGTTATCGTTGACGTAATAGTTCCATCTTGAACTTTTGTAAGCATGGTATCTTGCATCTTGACTTGATCAATTGATGTAATAATATGATCATCCATATAGGCAATGCTATAGCCTTTGCTCATCAGTTGCAACGGATTTAAGATAATCGCCTTATCAATCAAATGCAACAAAACTTGTTCTTTTTGATCTAGTGTATCTTGTATTGATGCATTCAACTCTTTTTCCAATGTTCTAGATTGTTGTTGAAAAGCATTGATAATACCTTCGATCTTTGAAACCGTGAATTGTTTCATAACCGAATCATAGGATTGGGTTGCACGATTGAGTTTCGAACTGAGTGCTTGAACCAATCGATGATCGTTATGCGCTAAGGCTTGATGA
Source organism: Bacilli bacterium (assembly GCA_035362935.1). Lineage (GTDB taxonomy): Bacteria > Bacillota_I > Bacilli_A > ML615J-28 > CAG-313 > DAOSEC01. Next base: position 8,040 of record DAOSEC010000015.1, read on the forward strand.
TATTGATCAATCATTTTTTGTGGTGAGCGATTGTCTAATCGTTTTTCTAATAATTCAACAGAACTCACCTTTTTATGCAATATTTCATTAAAATTACTCATTCCATAGGACGAAGTTAGCTTATCAACCGCTTTTTCTCCAGTTGTGATCAAATGATTTAAGTTAGTGTTTAAGCGCTTTTCTAGTACTTCAAGTTCTTTTCGTACATCGACCTTGTCTTTTGAGAGTTTCATTGCTGCTCCAGTTGGAGTTGGTGCGCGGTAGGAAGCAACAAAATCAACAATCGTATAATCTGCCTCGTGTCCTACTGCACTAATGGTTGGGATGGGTGAGGCAAATAAGACGCGTGCGAGTGTTTCATCATTAAAACACGATAAATCTTCAAAACTTCCTCCACCACGACCGATGATCAAACAATCCACTAGTTGATCGGAATACACTCGTTTTAAGGCACGTACCAAATCCTTTGGTGCTTCTGCCCCTTGAACTTGTGCTGGATACAACAAGATTTTTGTCAGCGGAAATCGTCGATTAAACGTTGAGACGATGTCATGAATTGCATCGCCTGTTGCCGATGTAATCACTGCTACGTTTTCTGGATAGTTTGGTAGTGGCTTTTTATACTGATCATCAAACAAACCCTCTTTTTGAAGTTTGTCTTTTAATTCTAAGAATTTTAAATAAAGTTCTCCTATCCCATCTTCTGTCATTCGCGTGACATTGATCGAATACGTTCCCTTTTTTTGATAGACCCCAACACTACCTTCAACCAACACTTTGAGACCATCTTTTGGTTCAAAGAGTAAGTTTGAATTAATTGGATAAAACATGGTCGCAGAAATTTCAGATTCTTCATCCTTGATTGAAAAGTAAAAATGTTTTTTTGATTGCTTAAAATTCGATAATTCACCCTTCAAATATACTTTTTTTAGATGGGTGTCTTTTTCAAACTTATAATGAATATAACGATTGAGGGCGGTAACTGTTACATACTGGATGTTATCATTCATTGCTTGCTAAATGCTTTGCGATGCTATCTAACAATTTATTATTGAATTTTGAACTAGCCCCATCGTCTAAATCCGTATATGCTTTGGAAATTTCAACTGCTTCGTTAATAATAATATTGGTTGGTGTGTTCGTAAACATCATCTCATAGGTCGCAATCCGAATGATTGCACGATCCATATAAGACATACGACTTAATGTCCATTTCACCAAACACGTTGAAATGGTTTGATCGATTGCTTCTATGTTGCTCAAAACACCTTGAATTAACATCATAGCGAATTCATCAATGGGATAATTTTGAATTAAAATTTCGCCTTGATTGAGTCCTTCTGCGTATTGGTATGCATCAATGACATCCATTTTCCCTAATTCAATTTGATAAAGGCTTTGTGCCGCTTTCACTCTACTTGTATATCGATTCATAATAACCATTCCTTCACTCTACTTATTTTATCATAACTTTTCATAAATTACCAACATATTATCATCACAAATCTTGAAAAACAAAAAGGAGTTTCCTCCTTTTTGAATCGTGTTTATTTGCCTTCTTGAATTTCTCCTTCAACTACAGCAGGAGCAATCCCTTTTGGCATTTTACTTGGTTTTGAATAAATATTGACCGGTTCAAATCCATCTTTGTCTGCTTTGTTCACTTTAAAGACACAAAGAATAAAGAAGACTTGATAGATCAAATAATAGAAGGTTGAGAACACTTCAAAGCGAATAAAGAATCCAGCAATAAAGGCTAAAGCAGACGGTAGAATAATCGAAATCGCTGCGATGTTATAGTATTGCTTGAATTTCGTCATTGCTCCACTACGCTTAAACATTAAGAAACTAATTAATATAATTGGTAGTGGTAGTATTAATACCAAAATCAATGATGTTAATCCTAAGAATGCTTTGTTTGTTAACATACGGTAATCAATCACACGGTATGAAATGTACTTTAAATTATCAACCACATTATCGGTGATTGAATCATAGGAGAAGTTTGTTTCACGGTATGGTAAGCTTTCACTTGCAATTTTTGATGGACTTGCTTCATCTAATGTTTCATAAATGACCGATGTATTGACAAATGTGATGACATAAATTCCAATTTCAGTTTCAACATCTTCTAAGACACTTACAACTCGTCGTAATCTTGTACGGTTTCCATCGCTATCGGTTACCACATAATAGATAAAGTAACTTCCAACGGTAGAAGTATCTACGGTGCCTTCGACTGTAATGCTTGATGTAATATTACCATCTTCTTTATCCGAAGCTGTAATCCCTTTTTGTGTATCTGTTTTGACTGCGATCATTGGATCAAATGTGGAATCTTTCGCCACTTTAACATGAAACGCAAATGGAACTTCGGCGTCTTCTTTAAATTCTGGGTATGTCCCAACGACAGTTGTATTTGATTGATACAAATCAAAGATGAAAAATACCGAGTTTGAAATCGTCTTATCGCCAACGGTACGCTCAAATGCATAATTTAATTCTTGATAAAAAATGGGAGTTGCACATTTCAAAATTCCTTCTTCAACTGCACAACCTGTTGGAAAGTTTAAGGAATCTGTGGAATCTTCTAACGCAAGCAAATGATTGATGTTGCGAAAGTGAAGATCAGGATTGTTCACTCCCTTGGCATTAATCATAATGATGGAAGATCCTGTAATGACATAACTTGCTAAAATGAAAATCATAACACCAAACAAGATGCTCATATTTTTGAATCGTCCCATTTTCGATGGGATCAGTACGGATTTAATATAATCTAAAAACATAGTTGTTCTCCTCTTAATTTTACTAATGTATATACTACCACAAAAACCCTTATTTTTCAAGCGTTTTTCTTGATATAATAGACGGTTTGTTCTCTTGGAAGCAAATACTTGGTTTCCTCACTCATTGAAGTAAATATGATGTTCTTATGTTGTTCTAACATCAAACTGATGATGCTTTGAATGAGTGCTTTTTGAACAGGATCTTTGATAAGCCCATGAACTACTTCTAAATCAAGCATGACCCATGTATAATCAAAGCCCTTATATGGCTTTAAGATACGGCAATCTACTTCCTGAATCCTTACAACGATGAAACATCCTAATTGAAGATAACGTTCCAGTTTGCTTGAAGGAACTCCTTGCTTCACGAAGGAATCCTCAATTTCAATTAAAATATTTGCATAATCATATCCAATTCGTTTTACCATATCTTTAAGATATGCATAAAAGCCATCATCGATAAGCGCCTCTATTCCAATTGGAAGCAATACTTTATTTCCATTTTTTGTGTTTATCAGTTGTAATAATCGTTTCGCATATAGAATTGCTATCTCTTTTGTTGATACATCTCGCAAAAAGAGCTCTACTTTCGAAAGAAACACACGTTCGATTTGATCTACCTTTGTTATAGAGTGCGTTATAAACTCTTTATCGAGTGCTTGAGCTGATTTGATATGTTGGGAAATGTGACGTTTTTGTTCTAGATTGCGTAATTTCATCGACAACATAGCATCATCAAATAACACATTGGATTTGTTCAAATTGTCAAACAATACATCAATTGGTGTAAAAAGATCATTTGATAGTTTTGCTTCTTTGCCAAAACGCAGGCTCCCGATGTATAGATCATAAGCTTGATCTTGATTGATTGGATGGTTTAAGACGTAATCTGAAAGTGACTCAATAAACCGTTTCATAATCCGTTCATCTAGAGTTCCATCTACAACCACAACCGTACCTTTGTTTAACCATGGCCCCATAACACAGGTTTTGTTAAAAAAATCATCCATAAACGCAATTACTTGTTGAAAAAACTCATCTTGTTTGGCAAAAGGTATCCAAGATATGGTTTTTGGATTTGAACAAATCTTAATCGCAAATACACTCTTCTTTTGTTTTTGCGTTTGTGCCACTTCTAATACACGTCTATAGTCAGTTTGCGGGACCACGCTTGGTTGAGCTGAAACTTCAATTTTTTTTACTTCAAACATCGATAATTTAACTTGGTCAATTTCAACTGATTCTTGAAACACAAGTTGATGACTAGTAAGTACTTTGATCTTTTCGTCTAACTTATCAGTCGCAATCAATTCCTTTTGAATGTCTAGAAGTGGTAAGAGATCTTCACTGACATAGGCAAGTTGCTTTGCTTGATTGACCAACACAGTGTGTTTTCGCAAGCGAATTCGTTCTTTCCACTCATTGAGTTCATTTGGAAGAACTTGATCAAGTATAATTGCTTGTTGTAATAGTTTCGCTGTCATACGAATGGTTGAGTTAAGTTCTTCCATAATAGGGTCAAGTTTTTGAAGTGCTGTATAAAAAACGATGATTCCAATCAAATCTTCTTGATTGTAAAGTGGTAAGCCTATAATCGATGGACTCACGCTTGGTAGAATTGGTTTTTGAAAGAAAGGTTCTACGAAGTAGAAGGATTCGCTCACATGTAATAGTGTTGGTTCTGTCTGTGCCATAAAAAACTCGATTAACGTGTTTGATAACAGGTTAAACTTAAGTTCTTTTTCGTAGAGCCGTTCTTTTTTTCGATAATACAAGTGCACAGAATCATCTGTATGTAAGAGTCTTGAAAACAAATCATTTTTTTCTTTACCTAATACAACAAGTAAACATTCCTCATGGGGAATTGCTTTGAACCAGTCCTTTGATTCATTGACGACTTGTTTGATATGTTCATCTTTTTTAATTACTTTTAACATTGTTAATCACCTAACATTAATTATATCATAAACAACCTCATAAAAACTAAAAAATCTTAAGTAGTTGTCTTCCTACTTAAGATTTAAAATTCTAATACTATGGTAACTGGTCCATCATTGGTTAATTTAATCTCCATATGTGCACCAAATACACCTTTTTGAACATGAATCTGAGAATCATTTTGTAATTGGTTACAAAATAGTTCAAAGAGTTCATTGGCTAGATCTGGTTTCATTGCCCTTGTAAAGGATGGACGGTTTCCACCTGTTGTATCAGCGCATAGTGTAAACTGAGAAATCGATAAGATCTCATACTTCATATCTAAGATGCTTTTGTTCATTTTCCCAAACTCATCTTCAAAGATGCGTAGTTGAGCAATCTTCTTGCTCATCTTTGCGATTGTTTCTAGATTATCTTCTTCACAAATTCCAACAAGGAGTAACAACCCACGATTCACAGAAGAAATGATGCTTCCATCTACGATGCACGATGCATCTAATACCCGTTGAACGACGACTCTCATTACTTAATCACCCGCTCAATCGCATAGACTTCAGGGATCTTTCGTAAGTTCACAATCGCGTGATTGAGTTCATCGATGTTAGCGACATTCAATTTAAACTTCGCAACGTTTTCCCCTGTTTTTGTTCGATTAGACGATACGGATGCAATCGTTACTTTGGTTGTATTTAACATATTAACCATTTCTGCTACCAAATTACGTTTGTCCATCGCAGCGACTTTAATTGTCGCATCATAAATCTTTTTGGTAAACTCACGGTCCCAATATACTTCAATAAAGCGTTCGTGTTCTGATTTCGAGACATTTGGACATTCTACTCGGTGAATTGCAATTCCAGCACCTTTTGTGACATAGCCTACAATGGTATCTCCCATGATTGGTTGACAACAGTTGGATAACTTCACACTTGCTTTGTCTAATCCATCGACAATAATGCCGATGTCATTGATTGCTTTCTTACGTTTGATGATTTGTTCTTCTTCTTTGTATAATTTTAATAACGTTTCATCATCAAACTTCGCATCGTTTAATCCAAGCAACCGATTAATCGCAGCACGAGCAGATAAATTCCCTTTTCCAATCTCGTAAAACAATTCTTCTAGGGAATTGATATTATTTTTGGAAAAAATCGATTCTACTTTTTTATCATCAATTTCACTAACATTAAAGTTTCCAGCTTTTGCCATCTTGTCATATTCTTCTTTACCACGAAGAACCAAGATATCATGTTGTTGTTTGTTTAAGAAGGTTTTGATTTTATGTCTCGCATGTGACGTTTTTGCGATCTTCAACCATTCATTGGATGGTCCTGATGAATTTTTGTTGGTTTTGATTTCAACCACATCACCAGTTTGGAGTTTATAAGAAAGAGGTACAATTTTATTGTTCACAATCGCACCTACCGTTTTGTTTCCAATCTCGGTATGAATGCGGTAGGCAAAGTCAATTGGTGTTGCTCCTGTTGGGAAGTCCCTAACATCTCCATCTGGTGTAAACACATAGACATTCGCACTAAAGATATCCTCAATGATCCCTTGTAATGGATCTTTGGAGTCATCGTCATCAATCTCGACATATTGAGATAAATCTTGATACCATTTTAACTTATTCGCAATTTCCAATTGTTCTTTTTCTGGAGAGTAGTTTTTATTGTCTTCTTTGTATGCCCAGTGAGCAGCAATCCCGATTTCAGCAACTTCATCCATTTCATAGGTTCGGATTTGAATTTCAAAAATCTTTCCACCATTTCCAACGACTGTCGTATGAAGCGACTGATACATATTTGGCTTTGGTAAGGCAATGTAATCTTTAAATCGCATAGGAATTGGAGTCCATTCTCCGTGGACAAGTCCTAAGACGCGGTAACAATCCTCAACTGACGGAACCAACACGCGTAATGCAAGCAAATCATAGATTTGTTCGATGTTTTTGCCTTTTTGAATCATTTTCTTGTGAATGCTAAAAATGTTCTTAATTCGACCTTTGATTTCAAATTTTGAAACATGGTTATCTCTTAATATCTCTTCAATCCGTGTTGCGATTTCCCCAATATCAGTCTCTTTTTGTCCTTTTCTGGTTTCGACCGATTCAAAGACTTCTTTGTACTCATCCGGCTCTAAGAACTTTAAACTGATGTCTTCAAGTTCAGCCTTTACACGGTACATCCCGAGTCGATGTGCAAGCGGAGCATAAAGATCTAATGTTTCTTTCGCAACCTTTTTTTGCTTATCTTCGGTTTGATATTCAAGGGTACGCATGTTGTGCAAACGGTCAAGCAACTTCACCATGACCACACGAATATCTTTTGCCATCGCAAGAAGAATTTTTTGATGGTCTTTCGCGAGAGCTTTGGCTTTGGTCATGTACTTTAACTTACCAATCTTTGTGACACCATCTACGATATCTGCCACATCCTTGCCAAATAGTTCTGTCATCTCTTCTTTTGTCATCGCTGTATCTTCTAACACATCGTGTAAGATTCCAGCAGAAATCGTGGATGGACCAGTTCTAAGTTCGGCTAACATATACGCTACTTCAATTGGGTGTTGAATATATGGCTCACCTGACTTACGAAATTGTCCTTCATGCATTTTATTCGCATAAACGTACGCTTTTTTGATTAAGTCAATGTTTTTTTCTAAATGCAAATATTCACTTGCTTTTTCAATGACATCATCAATTGTTTTAGCCATATGATTCACCACCTTTCTTTACTTATTTTAATGATTATTGATTAATATTGAATCAAGGCTTTGACAGGGTAATCTTTTAATAAATCTCTTCCTTTTAAATCGGTTAATTCGATTAAAAAGGCAAATCCAGCAACCACTCCACCTAGTTTTTCAACCAGTTCGGCAGATGCTTTGATCGTTCCACCAGTTGCTAATAAATCATCGACTATCATGACTCTCATTCCTGGTTTGATTGCATCTTGATGCATTGCTAGTGTGTTTTTTCCATATTCTAGTTCATAAGATACCGATACGGTTTCACGAGGAAGTTTTCCTGGTTTTCTAATTGGAATAAACCCAATTCCTAAACTGTGCGCAACCGGGCAACCGAAAATAAATCCGCGTGACTCTGGTCCAGCAATGATATCCGCTTGGCATGTTTTCGCAAAGAGAGTTAGCTCATCACACGCTTTTTTAAATACTTCTCCGTTTTGCATCAGTGGTGTAATATCGCGAAACATGATCCCTTCAATTGGAAAATTTGGAACATCTGCGATAAATTTTTTATAATCCATGTTAATAATTTCTCCTCTTTCGTTGTACTTTGTCATTTATTATATCATAAGTACCTAGTAACTTACAATTATTAAAGTGTACTTAAATCTCCCATGCGCTCAACTGCGAGCGCAGTCGTCTTGGAAGATATCACCACTTCTTTTGTTTTACGTTTGGTTAATGTGATTTCTGCTTTGCTTGCTAAACTCTCTAACACTTTCATGTTCATTTCACCAAGACGCGGCCCCAAACAGGTAATATAATCTTGTTCATCGATTTCTGTCTTGATTAAAAGTTCATACTTTGAATTTGAAAAGGTAAGATCAAAGTTCACACCATGATCGGTTACTTTCATTTTTGAATGATTCATTGTGGTAAATCGGTACACCATTTTTCCTACCACAAGTGCAGTTAAAAAGCCTGTAAACCGAAACTTTCCAAACGGAATTTTCCCAACAGATGCGGATAATGATATGGTTTCATCTTCAAAATAATTGGATTGTACCCAAATATAAGCCGATGGAAAACTTTTCCCCCAGTTTTTTTCACTGTAAAATTTCCCGTTTGTAAAATCAATTTCTTCGCCATCAATTAACAATTTTCCGCTCAAACTACCATCTAGTGCGTTGACATGAGAATAACACTCCATAAAGGTAAGATAATTGAAATACCCCATACTGCCAGGATTGAGTGTAGTTGATGGCCAAGCAAGTAGTTTGTGAAAAAACAATTCTCCCTTGACGGATAAGTTCTTTGATTTGATATCAACAAACAGTCGTTCCATCGAAAACTTATTTTTTCCTACGCGTAATGCAAATGGGTTTTTCTCAACTTGAAACGAGGTAGCATCGTATTTTAAATAGCGATTGAGTTGTGTTTTCGAATCAAGAACTTGGATAAACGAATGTTGTTCCGTTTCGTCTTTTCCTTTGGCAATTCCTGGAATAAATACAATCGTTCGGTCATGATTCGCAGTCGATACTTTAAAGTACCATCCTTCAAAAAAATTCTTTTTCTTACGAAACCCGTGATATAGGGTTGGATTTAAGATTTCTTGTAACACAACTATCCCCTCCTTTCATATACTTTTTTTCCACCAACAAAGGTGAGTAATGCTTTGGTATTTGGAATCATATCTGGATCAATTGTAAAAATGTCTTGGTCAATCACCACAAAATCTGCATGATATCCAACTTTCAGTTTCCCCAAATGATGTTCATCAAATGAGGAATACGCACATCCTGCGGTATAATAATAAAGTGCATCCTTCACACTTAATCGTTCACTTGGGTAAAATCCTTCTTCTGGAATTCCACACTTGTCTTTTCTAGTAATACTTGCATAAAGATTCGCGAATGGATCAATGTCCTCAATGGGAGCATCGGTTCCAATCGCAAGATGAACACCTTTATTTAACATTGACTGGAATGCATAAGACGTGCTAGCTAGAGTTTCACCCACACGTGATGTCACAATATGCAAATCATAATCTAAGAAGATTGGTTGAACAATCGCTGTCACATGTAACGTTTTAAAGCGATTCAATAACACATCATCGGTAATTTGACAATGGATAATCGCGTGGCGATGGTCTTTTCTTGGATGTTTTGTTAAGACTTCTTCATAGACGTCCAAACATTCTTCAATCGCTTTATCTCCAATCGCATGCATCGCAACACTCATATTGGCTAAGTGAGCTTTTGTAACAAGTGCTAATAGTTCCTCTTTTGGGTAAGTTAGCAATCCCTTCGTCGATGGATCGTCATGATAAGGATTTCTCATCGCTGCGGTTCTCGCACCTAACGTACCATCTGTTAATAATTTGAGTGGTCCTACCTTTAAATAAGGACTATATACTTGATTTGGATATCCTTCTTTGATAAATTGATCTAATAATTCAATGCGTGGAAGCAAACATTGTAGCACAAGTCGAGTGGTCAGTTTTCCTTCTTGATCAAGCTTTTGATACAAATTTAGCATTCGGTGATAATCACTTTGATTTAAATGTGACAAATCATCAATTTGCAAAGTCGTTACGCCAAAGGAGTTCGCATAATTCATGGTATCCGTTAGCATCGATTCTAAGGTCTCATCATCTGGGTCAGGAATGTATTGATAGATTAATCCCAGTGCTTTTTCGGTCAATAATCCTTTTTCAAAATCAAGTTCACCACCAAAAGGAGCTTTAGTAACTTCTTTAATATTACAAGCTTCCAATGCTTTGGAATTGACAACCATGATATGACCACACACTCTTGTTAGCACAATTGGATGTGTAGTAGAGATGCTATCTAAATCCTGTTTGGTAGGAAATCCATGGTGACCATCAAATAAATCTTGATTCCACCCTCTCCCAATCACCCAGTTTCCACTCGCGATGGATTCTTGTTCAATATAGGTTTTTGTTTTATCGATTACATCTTTTATGCTGGTTGCGGTATGGAGTTTTAGTTGTTTACGAATCATCGATAATCCGTATAAATGCAAGTGACTATCGTTAAATCCTGGAATCACAACTTCTCCTGATAAATCCAATAACCAGGTATGTTCGTTATTATACCAAAACGCTCCAAATTCATCGCCAATGTAAATGATTTTTCCATCATCTACGACCATGCTAGTTGCGATTTCAGGTGAATCGTTGGTATAGATTTTCCCGTTGTAATATATGCTTCTCATTTGATTACCCCCCTTGTTTTAAAAAAGCACCACGAAAGAGTTCATTTGGTGCTTTTTTTCGTTTCTATAACAGTGAACTTAGGTTAGATGATACCCAATTCTTTTCCCACTTGGGTCATAATTGTCACTGCTTTGTCGATTTGTTCTTTTGTATGAAGTGCTGAAATCATACAGCGAATGCGTCCTTTTCCTTTGGCAACCGTAGGAAAGACGATTCCAGAAACATATACACCTCGTTCTAATAATGTTTTTGAAAATTTGATTGTTAACGCTTCATCACCAACCATAATTGGGGTAATGGGCGTTTCTGAATGACCGATATCAAATCCTGTCGATGCAAGTTTTTGTTTAAAGTATCTTGCATTGTCCCAAAGACGATCCGTAAATTCTGTTGTTTCACTTAATATATGAATCGCTTCAATGATCGCAGCAACGCTTGCTGGTGTCATCGCTGTCGAGAATAGAAGCGGTCTACCTCGATGTAACAACCATTGTCTCATCGCTTTTGACCCTGCAACATACCCTCCAACAACACCTACTGCTTTTGATAGCGTTCCAATGATAAAATCAACTTGACCATGTAATCCAAAATGATCGACTGTTCCTCGTCCATTTTGTCCTAATACACCAGATCCATGTGCATCATCGACATAAGTAAGTGCGTTATATTGTTTCGCTAAGGCTACAATTTCAGGTAATTTGGCAATATCTCCATCCATTGAAAATACACCATCGGTAATGATTAAGACATTACGATAATTTGATCTACGCTCTTTTAGAATTGTCTCTAAACTAACCATATCACTATGTTTAAAGACTGCTTTGTCCGCCTTTGATAATCGAACTCCATCAATGATTGATGCATGATTGAGTTCATCACTAATGATCAAATCTCCAGCTTCTGCGATTGCTTGTATCGTACCAGCATTACAAGCAAATCCGCTTTGAAAGACAATCGCAGCTTCTTCTTTTTTAAATTCTGCTAACACACGGTCCAATTCTTCGTGTAAATCCATGTTTCCAACAATGGTCCGAACCGCACCTGCTCCAACACCATATTTACGTGTTGCGTTAATCGATGCTTCAATCAATCTTGGATGGTTGGCTAGCCCTAAGTAATTGTTGGATGATAGATTGATGACTTCTTTTCCATTGAGGGTAATCAATGCTTCGCATGGACCAGAATTCACCGGTAGTTCACGATATACTCCCATTGACTTTAGTTCTACAATTTTTTGTTCTAAAAATGATTGATTTTGATGCATGAAGTCCTCCTATGGTATCAATACAATTTTGCCACTATTTCCTGAGTTCATCACTTTCATAGCTTCATCAATTTCAGTTAACTTGAAGGTGTGTGTGACAATTTTTTCAAGATTTAAGTTTCCTGAATCAATCAAACCTTTTACTTTATCCCATGTTTGATACATGATGCGTCCAACCACACCGTAAATGGTGATTCCTTTGAACACAACATCATTGGATAAATCGATTTCAATGTTCGAACTTGCGATTCCTAACATCGACATTTTTCCACCAAGTTTGACGTATTTAAACGATTGTTCAATTGCTTTTTTATTTCCACTAAATTCTGTCACCACATCAACACCAAGTCCGTTTGTTTCTTCTAACACTCGCTTGATGACATCTTCTTTTAGTGGATTGATGCAAACAGTCGCACCAAGTTCTTTGGCTAAATTTAGTCTATATTCATTGACTTCAATTGCGATAATCTTACTAGCACCTACTGCTTTTGCGATATTGACTCCCATTAACCCAATCGGACCACATCCAACAACTGCTACGGTTTTTCCTGTAATATCAAAGTGTAGCATCGTATGAACCGCATTTCCGAGAGGTTCTTGGATTGATTTATAAACTGGATCGATATCTGAGTTGTTTACAATTAAATTTTGATATGGCATTTTCGCATATTCTGCGAAACATCCATCGGTATCAACACCTATGATTTTGGTATTGACACAAATATGAGCTTCCCCTCTACGACAAAACTCACAATGTCCACATACGATGTGGGTTTCAGCGGAAACAATATCTCCTACTTTAACGCCGACAACATCATTTCCGATTTTTTCTACTCTTCCACAAAATTCATGACCCACGGTTAAAGGTGGCTTAATGCGTCGTTTACTCCAATCATCCCAATTATAAATGTGTGTATCAGTCCCGCAAATGGAGGTAGCTAATACTTTGATCAATACTTCTGTTGATGTTAATTTGTTTGGAATGTCTCTTGTTGTAATGGTAACGCCTGGCCCAGCAACTTCTTTTCGAATGGCCGTCATCGTTTCTGGCATGATTTCCTCCTATAATAATGATATCAATGTAGATATATTATAACACGTTTTCATTACTTTTAAAACAGATTTAAAAGCAAAATAAAAACTACTTAGTTTTCACTAGGTAGTTTCATTGAATTCTAACGTAGGTCAATCAAAAAAACTGAAATAACATAACGACCTAAAATTTATGATACATTCGATGAATCATATATAAATATAGGCAAATTTGTATAGTGCAACTTCCTTAATTTTGCTACTTCTATCGATAGTTCAATCGATTCTCTACATAGTTGAGCTTGTTGATTATTTTCAGGTAAGATGATTTGAATGGTTTGATTCTTACCAGAAAAGTTACGATAAACAAAATTATATATGAAGATATCTAAGATATAGTCCTCTAGATCGAACTGCTTAAAATTGATTATTGTTATGTTGTTTGATCGATTTTGATTGTTGTCAATCAAATCATTGAAAATGTTGGTAAATATTCCTAAATTGGTGTTAATTACAACTGATTGAATTTTGTTATAGGAAAAGGCAAGGCTTCCTATGTACTCTATATTCCTTGGAATGATTAATTCATCAACTTCAAAACCACCATGAAATGCTGATTTACCTATGTATCTAATGTGATCACCAAAGTTGTATATTTGAGACGATGTTAAGTCTGCTCTTCTTGAAAATGTGTTAATAAAAGCATAGTCACCTATTTTAATTGTGGAATTTGATAGGTAGATTGATTTATAGTTAACATATGCACCAGCATAATTGGCAACGATCTCAATCGTGTCTGGTATGTGTAAATCTTGAGTTTCACTTGAAGCAAATGGTATGTAAACCAATTCTTTATCGTCAATGGATACAACTAACTCTACACCGTTTGCATTAATCTCTTTTAAGTATAAATGATCGACTGGTATCACGATATCAATATTTCGATTCAAATTATATAAGGCATGAGCGAAATACTTAATGTTTTTTGGAATATGAAGAGTATCAATTGTGCTAAATTGATGACAGGTCAACGCACTATGGTCGAAACTAGTTAGTGATTCGGGTAATGTTATTGAGTGTATGTTTAGTTGATCCGGCAAGTCACATAATCTGGTTGGCCAATTTTTCGCTTTAAATCCTACAGATGTCACAGGTAAAGTATTGTATGTCGAAGCAATCACAATATCTTCACTTGTACCTTCATAACCTACGACTTTGTAAGACTCACCATCTTCATTTAATTCAAAAATTAACCCTGGTGTATGTTCTGTTTCTTCCCCTACTGGTGGATCTACTGTACATCCAACTACTAATAGTAACAATATAACGATGGATAAAATTTTAAGTATTTTCATTACATTCACCTCATTGAAATCGAATAATAGATCATATTCTATAACCCTATCTTACCATAATAAAAACTAATGTCAACCGCACATCCGGAAATAATCCGTTATTTTTCGTTTTATTTCATGTTTTTTATAAAATTTAAAAAACCCGAACATAATCGTTCGAGTTTAATAGCTAACTTTTCCTTTTACCTATATTATACCACCATAAAATATAAAGGACCGACTTCTACTTAGTTTCAAAGTCAATCCTTACATATACTATTCTTTACTCTATCGGACTTCTGGATTAACTACATCCGGATAATTAAAAAGTTATTTTACGACTTTTGTAGACATTTCAGTTTGGTTTAAAACAATACTTCCCTTAGATGCAATTTTTTTAGCATCTTCTAATGGGATTTCTACTGTGATTCCATGTTTTCTAATTTCAATGTTTCCAATGTCACGGTGATTGATCTTGCTTTTCTTAAGAGCTGTCAAAACACTTCCGACAGTCACATCACTTACTTTACTAGAATCAATGAATAAACTTCCTTTTGTTGCTGGTTTAAAGTCTTTTTCTACGACTTTATACCCTTTTTCTTTGGACGCTGAAGGTTTGCTGTCTCTTCTAGGTTGTGAGCGATCAAAGGAGTCTCTTGATGGTCTTCCATCACTTGATCTTGTGGATCTACTTCTGCTTGATCCTTCATCTCTTGATGATCTACGGTCTCCACCGTCTCTTCTACTTCTAGAATCACTTTGTCTAGAACTAAATTCACGTGGTTTTCGATCTTCAACAAGTTCAATCTCATTGTAACCTTTTTTATCTTCTTTGTTTACTAAACTAAGAAGGGCATTGATTACTTGCGCTTCGGTATATCCTTCGTTCATCAATCGTTCAACGACAGGGTGCATAATCGCATCCATTCCTAAATTCAATCGTTCTTTGATGATATCATAGTGTTTGAATTTTTCGCTTTCTTTGACTTCTTCCACGGTAGGAATATGTCCTTTTGGAATCGATTGGTTGATTACTTTTTCAATGCTGTGAAGATGATACATTTGACCTTTGGTTACAAAGGTAAATGACTTTCCACTTTTTCCAGCTCTACCAGTTCTACCAATTCTATGAACATAGATTTCTTCTTCTTGTGGTAAATCGTAGTTAAACACCGCATCAACATTATCGATATCTAATCCTCTAGCAGCGACATCGGTTGCGAGTAAGATTTGAATGTGTTTGTTACGGAAACTATCCATAACTCGATCACGTTGTGATTGCTTTAAATCACCATGTAGACCAGCTGTGGTATAACTTGAAGATTGTAATGCTACTGCTAATTCATCGACACCACGTTTGGTGTTTAAGAAGATGATCGCAGATGATAATTTATGATAATCAAACAAACGAATGAATAAATCCATTTTTTGTGCTTCTTTGACCAAAAAGTAGGATTGTTCAATCTTATCTACGGTCATATGAGTTGCTTCAATTTCAATTCGTTCATAACTTTTTAAATACTTGTTTGCTGTTTTTAAAATGGCATTTGGAATTGTTGCAGAAAACATTAATGTTTGTCTGTCTTGTGGTGTTTTTTCTAAAATGGTTTCTAAATCTTCTTGGAATCCCATTTTTAACATTTCATCCGCTTCATCTAAAATAAGCGTTTGAATGGTTTCAAACTTTAAAAGCGAACGATCCATCAAGTCAATGATGCGTCCTGGAGTACCCACCACAATTTGTGGTCTTCCTTTCAAAGCATTGATTTGAATATCGTATGATTGCCCACCATATACCGATACTACTTTTACACCATCTAAGTATTTGTATAGTTTTTTTACTTCTCTTGTTACTTGGATCGCAAGTTCTCTTGTCGGACATAATATCAGTGCTTGAACCACTTTTGAATATGGATCAATTTTGTTCAACATTGGAACAACGTAAGCAGCTGTTTTTCCTGTACCTGTTTGTGCAATCCCTAACAAATCTTTGTTTTCTAAAATAACTGGAATCGCCTTTTCTTGAATTGGTGTCATTGTTTCGTACTTTAAATCATCAATTGCACGTTTGATCGACGAACTGATAATTAAGTCATTGAATGTGAATGTTGTCATTTGTACCTCTTTTCTTTCTTTTTTTACTATGTGCCTTTAATACAAGTAAACAACATTACCATCCGAAACATCGCTCACCCTACCACTCCAGTAGTTATATTAATCTGCATCATGCAACGATTGTTAAGAAATAAAAGCGAAGGATCTCTTCGCTTCTTGATGCTTCTTAAAACCATTGAGTATTATACTATAAAAGACGTTTATTTACAAGGAAAATGTAAACAATGTTGGCGTTTTCATACATGTTGTACAAAACAAACATCTCCTTGTAATTGAGTGTCTATTTTATAGTGTTTTTGATGCCTTGAAAATATCGTACTAGATTTTCTGGCATTTGGTAATCATGGCCAGATATCTGCTTTTGAGGATTCGTATGAATGGAATTCATTATCGCTTCAAAAATGAGTGGAACAGGAGGATAGGTGTATCTTGTGCCCTTATATATCCAATCTCTACAATTAACATTGGTACCACACAAAACACCACAGTCTTGACAATTAGATTCTTCTAACCGTGCCATAATGTCAAGTCCGTTAATCCGAATTGTTGGTGAACTTAAAAATCTATATTCAGTTGCTGTATTTGCCGATTGAACATGCACTTTGTTTACACTCACATGATAACCCATGCTTGTAAGAAGATCTATAATACTTGTTAACGCTTGATCTAACACATATTCGGTTGATTTGCATCTAGAACAAACAATATTATCTAAATATAAAAAATCTATTTTGATTTCTTTATGATAGGTTACATGTTTACTGGATATGACCCGATACCTGAAATTGCGTTTCAATCTTCGCATCTTACATCCCTCACTTTAATTACATTATACTCCCTAAGCAAACCAGTGTCAAAATCCATTTCTACTTTAGATGTTTGGTTTACTGCAGCTAAATCATTGGCAAATGAAAATTCCGAACATTATGTTCGGAATTGTTACGTTTATAAAAAGAATATAAGAGATGCTGCCATTACAATCATCCCAGCAATTAACCCATAGATAGCGATGTGATGTTCGCCATATTTTTCTGCGGTTGGCAATAGTTCATCCAGTGATATGTAAACCATAATACCTGCTACCATCGCAAACACAATCCCAAACATCGTATCACCGATGAATTGTCTTAATAAGAAGTATCCAATCAGTGCCCCGATTGGTTCAGCAAGTCCAGATAAGAATGAAAAACCAAACGCTTTTTTCTTGCTGCCAGTCGCATAATAAATTGGAACCGATACTGCGATCCCTTCTGGAATGTTATGAATCGCAATCGCAACTGCGATACTAATTCCTAAGCGAACATCGGATAGTGCTGCGATAAACGTTGCTAACCCTTCTGGGAAGTTATGAATCGCAATCGCTAGGGCAGAAAACATACCCATGCGAAGCAAGTTTTTTTCTTTTAACTTTTTATCGGTTAATTCTTCAACTTTTCTGATTTCATGGGGGTTTTCACCCTTTGGTACAAACTTGTCTATCAAAGCAATCAAAGCAATCCCACCAAAAAAGGATATGGTTGTAATGATATAGGCAGTTGTTGTATTGAATGCCTGAAGCAAACTTGTGTGTGCTTTTGGAAAGATTTCAATCATGGATACATAAATCATGACCCCTGCTGAAAATCCAAGTGCGGTGGATAAGAATCGCTTATTTGTTGTTTTGGTGAAAAATGCCAGTGCACTCCCAACACCTGTTGAAAGACCAGCAAATATCGTAAGTCCTAAGGCAAATAAGATATTTCCTTCCATATGTAATAATCCTTTCTAGTCTTTCGAGTAATCCTACCTTGTAAAAGGTAACATAATTGTATAAGATTATTTGTGAAATTGCCATCAAATTGCATTGTTAGTAATACATACCACCATTACCAAATCCTGAGAGCAATCCCGCAGAATTCATGTAAAGCAGTACACCAACAATCACTAAAATGACGAAGATGACAGTGAATATAACCTTTGGAACGGAAACCGGATATTTTCCATAAATCCGTCCATTGAATCCACTGACATAAAAATGATATAACGCATCTTTAAATTTAAAATTACAAATCCAAAGTGGCAACAACACATATTTAAATTTGGTATTGTTATACGTTGGAATGATATTAATATAATCTACCGTATCGGCATTGTGTTTTCGAATGATGTCTTGACGTAGGGTATTGTAAATCGTAGTTTTAGCTTGTTCCCAACCCTCAAGTAGTGTTTTTTCATATCGTTCTGCCGAAAAACCAGCTAAATATCTACTATCATAGACAATCGATGAATTGGTTTGATAGTCTCCCATTCTTCGGATGACTCTTTGATCGAGTCGTTTGCTCGCTTGAACTAGTATATCATCGAAGAATCTTTGAACCGTTCCTGAGATACGGTACCATCTTGTTTTTCGAACCGTACGAGCATTTTTCCCAGATCCAACCGTAACATAATAGTATTGACCCACTCGACCTTCATATCTTGCGATCGTATTGGTATCGTACGTCCAAAATGGCAAATATACCCCTTGAACCATACTATCAGGAATGGTTTTCTTTAATTCTTTGGGTGCGTAAAATTTGCTCTTAATCCATTTTTGATAGATTGATTTTACTTCTAGTTTTGTTTGTCTGAATGGTACGATGGATGTTGGTTTGATTCCAACTTCATCTTTTAACACCGAGACATTGGCTGAAGAACAAAATGGACACGTTGTTGCGATTTCATTGAATGAAAACACCGTATCTGCTCCACAATTGGAACAGTGGAACGTCCTTGTTTCTTTTTCCCATTTTTGAATCGAATCAGCATGGGTTAAAAAATCAAGTTCTTCTTTGTTTAGTTTGCCTTCAATAATAACCGTATGGTCACAGTATTCACAATGCAAACCATGTTTTGCGGGATGAAATGTCATATTGGATCCACATTTTGGACACTTTATGACATCCGTTGACTCCTTAACCTCAATATCTTGATCAAATGTTTCGTTCATTGTTATGCTGGTTCTCCACAATCAGGACAGAATTTCGCTGTTTTTTTCATCTCATGTCCACATTTTGCGCACTTTTTCACAGGACTTAAATTTTCTCCACATTCTGGACAAAACTTAGCAGTCTTTTTAATTTCTGCATTACATTTTGGACAATTGATTTTTTCAACAACTGGTGCTGCTTCTTCTTTTTTTGCTTCTACTTTTGGAGTATCAGCTGGTTTCATTGCATCTTTAAATGACTCCGTAAACATACTTGCCATTCCAAGCCCTGCACCTAACCCTACACCAGCTCCAGCTACTCCACCACCAGGGTTTTGTGCCGCATCACGCATTGCTTGAGCTGCTTGGTATTGCATGAAGGTTCCCATTTTGTCGCTCATAATACCCATAGAAGTTCTTTGGTCTAATACCTTTTCCACTTCTTCTGGTAACGAAATATTTTCGATGATGAGTGATGTCACATCAATCCCAAACATTCCAAAATCATCTTTTAAGGATTCTCGCAAGAAAACTCCAAACTCTTTGTAGTTTGCTGCTAAATCAAGGGCAGATATTTGTGATTCTGCGATTGCATCAGAAAATCCACTCACGATCATTGTTTTGAAATGATTTACTAGGCCTTCTGTTGTATACGATGCGTTGGTTCCAAAGATTTGTTTCATCATCATAACTGGGTCAGATACCTTATAGGTATATTTCCCAAATCCACGAATACGAACAACACCAAATTCTTTGTCACGCATCATAATTGGGTTTGTAGTTCCCCATTTTTGATTGATGAATTGTTTTGTATTGACATAATACACTTCAGCCTTAAATGGTGAATCAAACAAGTACTTCCAACTTGCTAGTCCTGTTAAAATAGGAATGTTCTTTGTTTCTAATTTATGGCGACCTGGTCCAAACACGTCTCCGACTTGTCCTTCGCTCACTAAAATAGCAACTTGTGATTCGCGAACGATTAATTGGCATCCATTCATAATCTCAGCACGGTCATCCATCGGATAACGGTACACGATCATGTCGGTCGCCATATCTTTCCATTCAATTACTTTTAAAAATTGTCTTCCAATCATTTTAAAAAATCCCATATTGATACCTCCGTTTTCTTATATATTATAACACCATTTTCACCGATTGTTAATAGATTATTATAAAAATCACCCATTTGGGTGATTTTTTTCTTAATCGAGCTTAATCATTTGATAAGTGATGCTTCCTAGACCAATTGCTTCTCCGTGAATGAGTCCTGCTTTCCAATTTGTATTGTGATGGATATGACCAAATTTATCATTTCCAATCGCATACTCACAATCTGTTTCGTGAACACTTGAATATTGGATCCCTGGTGCTTGATTGACCAAGTCTGCACAAGCCATATCTAAGCCAACTGGGTCAAACGATGCTGCAATCCCAATGTTTGGAACAATTGGACGATCATTGGAACTCCAACAATCACAGTTTGGGGAAACATCAACAATAAAGTTAATGTGGAATGATGGTCTGTTTTTGACTACAGCCAAAGCATATTCTGAAATCTTTTCAACAAATTTATCTGCCTCTTCAGGACTACCCGATACCGCAGACCCATATGCACAATAGGCAACGCATTGACCACAACCAACACATGAATCATAATCAATGACTGCTTTACGTAAATCATCTAGTGTAATTGCTCCATAGTTACAGTGTTTTACACACATGTTACAACCAATGCATCGGTTATAGCGAATGACAGGTTGTGCACTTGAATGCATTTCTAGCTTTCCTGCACGAGATGCACTACCCATTCCAATGTTTTTCACTGCCCCACCAAATCCAGCTTGTTCGTGACCTTTGAAATGGGAAATACTAATAAAGATATCAGCATCCATAATCGCCGTTCCAATTTTCGCTTCTTTGATGTGTTTGCCATTTATTTCAACATTTGCAACATCTGTTCCCCTAATTCCATCTGCGATCACAACATTTGCACCAGTGGATAGTGGATTGAACCCATGTTTGGATGCGGTATCTAAGTGATCAACAGCGTTAGACCGTTTTCCATAATATAACGTATTTGCATCGGTTAAAAATGGTTTCCCACCAAGTTTTTTTACGATATCAACAATCACTGCTACATAATCTGCTCGAATGTATGCTAAGTTTCCTGGTTCGCCAAAATGAACCTTAATCGCAACAAACTTATCTTTAAAGTCAATTTGTTCCATTCCAGCAGCTTTGACTAACCGTTCTAGTTTCATTAACATGTTTTTCCCAGGTTTTGTTTTCATGTCAGTAAAGAACACACTACTACTCATTTGTTTAACTCCCTTATAATATCTAATACTTCTCTTGGATGCGAGATGATATAATCGGCTTTCGCCCGAACGAGTTCAGCTTCTTTGCGAAACCCCCATAATACTCCAATCGCTGTTAATCCGGCGTTCTTCGCTGTTTGCATATCCACACTGGTATCTCCAACATAGAGCACTTCTTCTGCTTTACAATCAAATCGTTTCACCATAAGGTTTGCTCCTGCAGGATGAGGTTTGATTGGGAAGGCATCTTGAGCCCCGAAGATTGCATCAAACGCAACGTTTGGAAAATACCGCTTTACCACTTTTTGGGTGTCTGCGTCTGGTTTATTTGACAATACTCCAACCTTTAATTCTCGTAAGTTTAGATTCATTAACAACTCTTCAATCCCAGAATATGGTTTTGTTTTGTTGTTTTGCAATTCGGCGTACTTTTTTAAGTAACTTGATAGTACTTTTTGTTTTTTTTGATCCTCCCGTGTTTGACCATCTAATACCATTTCAACCAAATGGTGAACACCTTTTCCAACAAAGTATTTATATTCATCATTGACATACTCATAAAACCCATTGGTTTTTAAGGCAAAGTTCATACTATCTGCGATATCATCAATCGTATTTAGTAACGTGCCATCTAAATCAAAAATAATTCCCTTAATCATATGTAATATCCCCCCTATGTATTATAACATAATAAATTGATTGTGATAATATCTTTTTTCGATTTTCTAATTGTTTAAGGACCTTAATAAAAAAATCATATGGCGCAGTGTCCATATGATTTTGATTTCATTAAAATGCTTTGTCATCCACAGAATCTAGATACGCAGCTAGCGGTTTCATTACCGTTTTAATCGTACCTTTGACAAATGGATTGTTAAGTTCTGCGACTCCTAGAAGTGATACAAAACTTTGTGATCCCCCTGTTTGACACAACTTCACATAACTATCCCATGCTTTGGCATGATTTTCTTGAGCGCGAATCCAATATTGGAATGCACATACTTGAGCAAGGGTGTAATCGATATAATAGAATGGTGTTCCAAAAATATGACTTTGTCTAAACCAGAACCCACCGCGTTCTAAGAATGGATCTTCATCATACACTTTGAATGGTAAGTATTTCTTTTCAAGATTTCTCCAAGCTTCTTTTCTTTGTGCTGGGGTTAACTCAGGATTTTCATAAACGATATGTTGGAATTCATCAACCGCTACTCCATAAGGAATAAATGCGATTGCTTTTGCTAAATGAGAATACTTGTATTTTGGTGTATCTTGTTCAAAGAATAAGTGAATCCAAGGCCAAGCAAAGAATTCCATACTCATAGAGTGAATTTCACATGCTTCATACGTTGGCCAAATATATTCAGGAACTTCATATCCACGGCTTGAAAATACTTGGAAGGCATGTCCTGCTTCATGTGTTAATACATCCACATCGCCTGCAGTACCATTGAAGTTAGAGAAGATAAAAGGAGATTTGTAGTTTGGTAAATACGTACAGTATCCTCCACCTGCTTTTCCTTTTTTCGCTTCTAAATCAAGTAGCTCACGACTTGTCATAAACTCGATAAACTCTTTGGTTTCTTGACTCATTTCAGAGTACATCTTAACGGCTTTATCCACCATCCAATCTTTGTTTCCTTTTGGTGTTGGGTTACCAGATAAGAATTCTAAATTTAAGTCATAACTCTTAATATCTTTGATGCCTAAGCGTTCTGCTTTTCGGTCGGTTAGTTGATTCACAACCGGAACCAAATCTTGGTATACTTGTTCACGGTATGTTGCGACTTCCTTAGGACCATAATCAAGGCGTCCTAGTCTATCATATCCATATTGAACATAGTTGTCATATCCAAGTTTTTTCGCCATTTGGGTACGAACCTTTACAAGTTCATCGTAGATACGGTCTAGTTGTTCTTCGTTATCCGCGAAGAATCCACTGACTGCTGCGGAAGCTTTTTTTCTTGTTTCGCGGTCAATGCTTTGAGCAAACGGAGTCATTTGAGATAAGTTACGAACTTCTCCTTCAAACTCAATTTTCGCAGACGCAGTTAGTTTACGATATTCGGTTACTAACTTGTTTTCTTTTTGTAAGTCTTCCATAATAATTGGATCAAATGTTTTAATCTTTTGTGCTGCCATATCAAATAGCAGTTTTCCCCATTTTGCTTCTAATTCTGTTCTAAAGTTTGCGTTTACCAACGCATGGTAAAACTTAGAATCAAGTTCAGAAAAGGATGGTGAATATTCATCAAAATATTCCATTTCCTTTAAATAGAACTCATTGGTTGTGTCAATGGTATGACGAATGTGACAAAGCGATTCCATTGTACTGTATGCGAGTCTTAAGTCATTGATGGTTTTCATCGCTTGATCTTGTGCTTCGACGCTTGTTGCGTTACTAAAAGATGCTAAAGCTGTTTCAAATTGTTTTTTTGCTTCTTCTAGATTCGGTCTTTCATAAACATAATCTTGAAATTTCATTGTTTTCTCCTTATTCATTGAGTAGCTTTAAACTATAGAAATATAGTTGATCGATTAAGCGATCTTCTTCGATGTTAAATTTGCCATTGACATATTGTATGACATTACCAACCAAGAATCCGCCTAAGAACATCCCTAGCTCATAGTTAAGTTCACTTGTAATTTTACCTTCTTTTACCCCTATAAGCAAGATTTTTCGTAAGAAATCCCCTACTTTGGTTTGTGTTTTTGTTGCGCACTCCTTGATTCGCTCATCAAAATCAAGCGATTCATCTGCTTTTAAATCACTTAACAAGAACTGAAACAGCGATTTTGCTTCTTTTAGTATTTCAATCATATTATGAATGCTTGTTTTAAATGCTGTCTCAAAATCAAGAGAATCAATTTGATTCATCAAAAACCGTTTTTCATACGTTTCGATTAGATAAATCGATGCTTCATATACCAAATCTTGTTTGTTTGAAAAATGTTCGTATATCGTGCTTTTTCCAATGTTTGCTCGTTTTGCGATTCTCGAAAGCGTTAAGTCCGCATCGCGATGATCATGCTTGATCAAATCGATCACAATTTCGAGTATTTTTGTTTTAGTCTCTACACTCATCTAGCTCATCCTCTTTTCTCACTTTTCTCGCATTTACCAAACAGTAAATAAGCGGAATGACAATCAATGTTAAAATGGTTGAATAAATGAGTCCACCAATTGCTGTAATCGCAAGTGGTTGTAACAACTCTGCTCCATCACCAAAACCAATTGCCATTCCTAACAAGGCTAAAATGGTGGTTAAAGCGGTCATGAAGATTGGTCTTAAGCGCGTTTTTCCTGCTTCTATGATTGCTTGTTTGATTGTTTTACCAAGTTCCCTTAATTGATTGATGTAGTCAATCAATACGATTCCGTTGTTAACTACTACCCCAACTAAAATGACAAGTCCCATGACCGAAACGATGTTCAAGCTTCCACCTGTTATGAGTAGTGCTAAGAATCCTCCTGTAAATGCCAAAGGGATTGTTCCCATGACAATAAGCGGATAGATCAAGGATTGGAACTGAATTGCCATAATCATATAAACAAGCAATATCGCAACCAGTCCAGCAATTAACAAATCACCAAGTGCGTCATTGATTGCTTCGTTTTCTCCAGAAAACTCAACCACTATACCAGAAGAAAGAGCAGTAAATTCACTACTATTTAAATAGTCTCTAACAAGTCGATTTACTTCCTCACTGACTTTTGTAATGTTGTACCCTGTTTCAAGCGAAGCACTAACACTAAGTGTTCTATACTTTCCATCGGTATAAATCGATGAAAATCCAGTTTCTTTGGTAACTCGAACAATTGAAGTTGGTAAGTTTCCACTATAAACGCTTCCTTGTGAAAGCGAAGAAAGTGATGGTCTTGGATCAAGTGGATTCATCGATGTCACAAGAGAATTTGTTGCCTCATCAAATCGAATCATTGGATTTATGATGATCGCTCCTGCTGGTTTGCTTGGGTCTAAAAGTCCCATCCCTTCAACAAGTTCAATGTTTGGCATGTATAAACGGAACGTTTCATCATTTTCCGCTAATTTTTGTTCAATGACTGGTAACATCGTGCGGTCAAACAACTGCACCATACTTAAGAAAGCTTCTGCACTAATTGTTAAATTAAATGGATCTTGTGGAACAAATACGTTGTATTCTACTCCATTATCCACCACTTTTAACATCGAACCGGTTCCAAAGCTAGTGATGTCAAATCCAAGTGCGTTGTAAAACACAGCGATGTTTCTTGACACATCGTTCACCGCGATGTTTGCTTTGATTGCTTCGTCTTTGTTGACGGTTAGCTTAATGACGTCTTCTCCCCTACTAATCCCTGGGTCAACCTTTTTTGTTCCTTCAACCGAATCAACAATCGATGCGATACGGTTTGCGACTAACTCCATTGTATATAAGTTTTGACCTTTTACAACAATGTTAATCCCGCTTCCACCAAACATAAATCTTGTATTGTTTGATGCATTGACTGATGATTCTAAGACTTGATCTTCATTTATATTATAATCTTCATAATCATATGTTAATAACAATTCTTCGACATAAATAGATACCTCAGCTGTTGTCATCTTATGACCTTTGACTAATACGATAGAAATGTTTGCTGAATTTTGATTGCTTCCCATCATCATACCCATAAATCCACGAGACCCACCATATTGCATACTTACCGTTTCAATGTCTGGGTGTTCTAGAAGTTCGGTCGATAGCCCATCTAATAAACTAGCAACTTTGGAAAATTCAATGTCTTTGCTGAAGGTAATCGATGCTTGAATCGATCCTTCATCTGATTGTGGCATTAACTCAAATCCTTTATTTATTGATAAGTAGGTTGTAAGTCCCAACAATGCAAGGACAATCACAATTGTGAGAGATTTGGTTACCTTATTTTTTAATACAAACCGAATGGATGTTTCATATGCTTTTTTCGTCGCTATGAGGGATTTCGATTCTTTGCTAAATTTTTGATCGTTTAAGAATCTTGAACTCATACTTGGAACAAGTGACAATGCAATCACCAAACTTGCACCTAATGAGAAAGCAATTGTGAGTGCCATTGCCATAAAGACATCCGAGATTAACCCACCAATGATCGCAACTGGTAAAAATACGGCTACGGTTGTGAGTGTAGATGCGGTAATCGCACCTAGTACTTGTTTTGCTCCAGTGATGGCAGCTTCTTGTTTGGATTTTCCTTCGCCAAGAAGACGATAGATGTTTTCAATTACAACAATTGAGTTATCGACCAACATCCCAATTCCTAATGCAAGTCCTCCCATCGAGATGATGTTTAAACTTACATTAAAGAGATACATCAATGCAAACGATGCAACTACGGATACCGGGATTGCAATCCCAACGATTAACGTTGGTTTTATATCCTTTAAAAATAGAAACAAAATAATGACAGCGAGCATACCACCAATGATGAGATTGTTTAGAATAGAATTAATCGATAATTTGATATAATCTCCTTGATCAACAATGGTTGTATAGGATGCAACATATTCACTACTTGAGGTTATGTCTGTTAATACCTTATGGATGTTACTCGTTACTTCCGTAATTCCAACATCAGATTGTTTGCGAAAGGCGATTGATATGCCTTGTTCTCCGTTGATTTTAGCATATTGAGACGTAGCTGTATTCACAAATGTGATCGAATCACTTAAATCCTCTAAGGTAATGATCGTATCGGTTCCACTGTCATAATAAATTTGGGTGCTTTTTAATTGATTGATTCCTTCAATTTTATTGCCAACATACAACATACGAATATCAGATCCATCAGGAGTGATTCCAGCTAATCCTTCTATGTTTTGATCTTTGATCAGTTCAAGCACGTAGGATTCGGTTAACCCATAACTTGCTAACGTACTTGCATTTAACACAACTTCAATTTCTGTGCTTGCTGCGCCACTTAAACTGACATCAGCAACTCCTGCTATGCTTTGAAGTCGTGTCATAATATCATTTTCCAACCATTTGGTTGTTTCAATTAAATTTTGTGTATCGTCGTTTAATCCAAAATCACGATATATCGTCACAGTTAAGACAGGTAACATGTCGGGACTAAATCGAATGATTCTTGGTTTTGCGACTCCTTCTTTAAACGAAATGTTATCTAAATTTTCTCTTAACTCTAAAAAGGCATAATCCATATTTGTTTCATCTGCGAATGTAATCATCACAACTGAGAAATGCTCACTTGAGGTCGATGACACACTTGAAAAGTTCGACACTTGAGAAGCAGTTGCTTCAATTCGTTTCGTTACTTCTGCTTCTACTTCATAAGGATTTGCTCCTTGATAGGTTGTTACGACAACTGCGTATGGTAGCTCCACATCGGGAAATAGTGATACCGGCAATCTTGTAAGCGAAAAGATCCCTAAGGTAATCACGATTAACATTCCCATTAAGACTGTAATTGGTTTTTTCACACTATATGCACTGATGTTATTCATAATGTCCTCCTTGCCGTCCGAACGGTCGGTCTTGAGTTCTATTATATCTTTTTTTGTCAATTAGTCAATTGTTTTACACAACAAAACAATGTAACATTTTTTTACAAAATCTATTGACAGACGTAACATTGTTTTGTTATAATTATGGCGTAAAGCAACATTGTTAATAAAGGAGACCTTATGAAATCACTACTATTAGAAAATAAGAAAAAATTTATTCTATATGTCTTGGCTTGTTTCATCCCAGTCATAACACAATTAATGCAAATCTCGATCTTTGCGATGATCTTCCAAGCAGTTCAAGTAGCTACGATGGAGTATCTGAAACTTACCATTGGACTCGCCGTTGTCTTCATGTTCTTATCTGCTCTGTTTTTCATCATTTCAAGAATGATGAGAATCTCTTATATGAGAGATGTCTTGTTATCCCTTCGTATTCGAGCATTTGATAAGATCCTAAACACTAGCTACAAACATTTTAATAAAAAATCAAGAGACGTATATATCTCTAACTTAATCAATGACATCAATACTTTTGAAAACAGCTTCTTCATCTCACTGATTAACTTTATCTTCCGCTGTGGATTGTATGTTGTTGTACTCACCGTTTTATTCTTTTTAGACTGGAGAATTGGACTGATTATCTTTGGTGTATCGATTCTAGTGTTGCTTATCGCAAAACTCTACGAAAAGAAAACAGTAAAGCTTCAAACCGATGTTTCAAACGAATTCGAGTCCTTTACCGTAAATGTTGCGAACACCTTTAATGGTCTTGAAATCTTGAAATTAAACAACATGGAACAAACGTTCTTAGAAAAAAGCAATCATCAAATTAAAAAGCTAGAATTAAAAAAGTTAAAGTTTAACTTCTTCTCCTCGCTTCAAATTTATTCCAACGAAGCAATTGGAATCGCAGTATTATTTGGGTTATTAATCTTCTTAATGTGGTCACTATCGACAGGAACAAGTTATGGACGAATTTTCTTAATTGTTCAACTATCTTCTACTGCGATCTTCCCACTCGTTAGTATGACCCCACTGATCAACACTTTAAAATCATCCAAAGCAATTTTTGAAAAAATTACAAAAGATGATTCGCTAGACAATGATAAGAATGGCCGACCAAATCAATTTTCCTTCCATGATTCCATCAAAGTAGAACGACTAAACTTTGCATATGAAAACAAACAAATCTTCCAATCCCTTGATTTTACGATTCAAAAAGGTAAAAAATATCTCATCAAAGGACCAAGTGGAGCCGGGAAATCAACCTTAATCAAACTACTATCTATGATTTATGATGATTATACTGGAACGATTACAATCGATGGAACCGACTTAAATGCAATCAAGCTCGCTTCCTTTAATGAAAAAGTTTCCTTCATCTATCAAGATGTCTTCTTATTTGAAGCAAGTCTCAAAGATAATATTACATTATTTAAAGATGTATCCGATGAATGGGTCAATCAAGTATGCAAACTAGCTGGATTATCCGATTTTGTATCTAATTTACCAGATGGATTACACACAAAAATAAGCGAAAATGGAAAAAATTTATCTGGTGGAGAGCGTCAACGAGTATCGATTGCTCGTGCGTTATGTAAAAAAAGTGAAATTCTATTCGTTGATGAAGCAACCTCTGCGTTAAATGACGAACTAGGGCGATCTATCGAACAAGCAATTCTTGACTTAAATGCGACGGTAATCGCCATTAGTCATAAGTATTTTGAAGGAATCACCAACCATTACGATTATGTATTGGAATTAAAAGATGGTTATATCAATCAATATTCAGCTAGTGATTACTTTGTGGAGGCAATCTAATATGAAAAAACGAATTTATTATTTTAGAAAGATATACTTAGTTGTCTTCGCATTGCTAATTAATGCATATCTTGCTTACCGAATGTCATTTGCGATGAAAGATGTGATTGACTATGCATTAGCACTGGAATGGGACTCATTCTTCCAAGCATCAACCACATTAATCATCCTTGTCTTAATCATTTTTCCAGCAAACCTTCTTTATTCTTATGTGAAAAATTACTTTATAAAAGATGCTGTAACGAAAATGAAAACAGACTACATCCAAGCAGTCTTTCATAAAAACATCAATGAGTTTCAAAAAGACAACAATGCCCTTTACGTGTCGGCCTTAACCAATGACTTCAATTTAATCGAAAAAGATTACATTGAACAAATCGTGGGATTTGTCGAAGGATTTATCCAGTTCGCAACTGCGATCTTCATTATTGTTCTAATCAGTCCAATTCTTCTACTAATCGGGATTGGCGTCATCATTATCAACGTCATCATCTCGAACCTTGCATCCAAACCTATCAAAAAGCATAACGAAGAACGTAGTGTGTTGTTTAGCGATTACTCTGGTTTTATCAAAGAGGTATTATCTGCCTTTAACATCATAAAGACCAATGGACTAGAAGATCGTGTTCGTTCAAACTATATCGAAAAAAGCACCACAGTACAACAAAAGAAATACGTCATTGACAAGATCATGTCGTTTATCTTCGCTGCTCAAAACATCAATTTCTCCATTACATTCTTAGGTCTAATGTTACTTGTTGCGTATTTGACCATTGTTGGAACCGTAACATTTTCTGGTGTTGTTGTCATCACCAATAACATCGACCGACTTATCGGACCGATTGCCCATCTATCCGAAGCAATCCCTAGAATCATTTCTGTAAAAGCAATCTTCAAACGAATCGATGAAACACTATTAAATAAGAATACACACGTTGAAACCGAATCTTTTGATGGATTAAAACAAGCATTAACCTTCCAAAACGTGAGCTTTGCATATGATGATAACGTGGTATTAAAAGATGTGAACATTTCCTTTGAAAAAGGAAAAAAATACTTGGTCATTGGACCAAGTGGTGGTGGAAAGTCTACCGTGCTACGACTTCTTAGAAAATACTTTAATCCCTCAAGTGGAGATGTTTACTTAGATCATGCGAACTTAAAGGATGTCAAAAAACAAGATTATTTCTCCAAAATTGCCAACATTGAACAATTAGTGTTTCTCTTTGAAGATAGCATCCGAAACAATTTAACGCTTTACAAAGACTATACCGAAGAAGAAATTAATGTTGCGATTGAAAAAGCAGGATTAAAAGATTTTGTAGATTCTCACCCTGAAGGACTTGATTACATGATTTACGATAACGGGAAAAACATCTCTGGTGGCGAAAAATCTCGTATCGCTATCGCAAGAGGTCTATTAAACAAAGCAGATATCTTACTTCTTGATGAAGCTTTTGCTAGTTTAGATCGTGCAAGAGTGAAAGAAATCGAACAAAGTTTACTTGCATTAACGAATGTCACAATCATCAATGTAAGTCATGTCATCATCGAGGAAAACAAACCTCTTTATGATCATATCATGACAGTAAAAAATAAAACCATTCTTGTTTCCTAACCTATCAAAAAAGGAAGATATCAAATCGATATCTTCCTTTTGTTTATTGATCTTACAATCCACCTGTCAAATTCGCCAATATCGCATCAAAGTCAATGTTATCTGCGATAAATCCAGGTACTGGGTTGTTGTTATAAATCCAAAGGCCTATTTGCGATTCTTGGATCATGGTCATTACCGTTTGGTTTCCTGTTACAAACATCGTCGCAAGTGTAAACGCAACGATGATAAAGAGTGCAGCTTTCGCTAACCCTAATGTTGCTCCTAACAAACGATCGATTGCTTTCATTGTTCCCTTTTCAACCATCTTTCTGAGTGCTCTTTGGATGATCTTAAGGATAATCGATAAGATTGCAAACAAAACAATCGAAGCCACAATTAAAACAATGACTTTCGCAATCATCGGACTCAAGATTTCTGCAATCGATAAATCAACAGGAATGCTATCCATGTTTTCAATTGCTTCTACAATTTGTGCTGAAATTGGAGCTGCAATGATATCTGGCAATCCTAATCCTGCTATCGCATCGGTTGCGAGTTGTGATACTTGGTTTCCAACCGGCACATCAAATGCTGGGTTCATATTCGCGATTGTTTCTTCTACTTTTCCAGCAACAAGTCCATTGATGTCATATACGGATTGTACCGCATCAACAACATATTGTACTAAAAAGATCGAAAGAATCAATGCTAAAAGCGAACCTAGTAGGGTGACTAACTGATTGACAAAACCTTTGAAATAGCCGTATAAAAACATTACACCAACTATCCCAATAATGATAATGTCTAATGTAGCCATACTGTCTCCTCCTAAAGCCTAAAGCTTTTCAAATCGTTCTACATCTATTACAAAGATAGTGGCTCCGCCAACTTTTACTTCTATTGGGTAAGAAGCAAACATTCCAAACTCATTCGGAATCGAATTTGGTACCAACTTCTTTCTGGTTTTACTGTAAGTACCAATCACTTCAATTGCTTTATTGACACTTTCAGAATCGGTTCCAATCAAAAGCGTAGTGTTCCCTGCCATTAAGAATCCACCTGTGGTTGCTAATTTGGTTACGAAGAAACGTTCCTTAATTAAATTAGACATAACTTTTGATGCATCCTCATTTGCCACGATTGCTAAAATAAGTTTCATACTATGACCCCCTTATCTTCACTCATTATTTTACCACATTTTTTCATATTACAAAATGGTTTTTATAATTTTTATCTCAAAATTTCCTATTTTTTATAAAATGATAAAACGTTTCCATGAAAATGTCATTATTTCTTGAAAAAAAGGTGTTTTTTTGATATTATAACCTATGGTAAACTAAGGGCAATATTTACTTATTGCTTACTAACAATTAAAGGGGATATATCACATGAAGAAACTACTACTACTCTTATTAGCGAGTCTTCTCGTGTTAAGTGGTTGCACAGAAGCACCTACCTATATCGATGGCATCGCTATTGTATACAAAGATAACAGACCCTATCTGATTGATCTGGAAGGCAATCGTTTTTCGCTCGCAAAATACGATTCGATCGTTGGTGAAATGAACGAGATCATCATTGTAAAAAAAGCAAACAAGTTTGGATACATTCTTCATACGGGTGAAGAAATTGTCGCGCCAATCTACGACATGGCGATGCCATTTTCAGAAGGATTGGCTTTGGTCAAGCGAAACAACCAGTTCCAAGTAATCAACACAGTTGGGACAACAGTATTTGAACTTCCTCATGGAATCGAATCGTTTTCCAAATTCCAAGATGGTTTACTTCTTTCTACGATGGAAGGTAAATATGGATATTTAGATACCAATGGGAATGTCGCAATTGACTTTGAATATGACGATGCAGATCTTTTTTACGAAGGAAAAGCTGTGGTTGGTATCAATGTTGATGGCACAATAAAGTATGGTTATATTGAATTTAACAACAATCCAATCACTGGATTTGATTATAT
This sequence comes from Bacilli bacterium, assembly GCA_035362935.1. Taxonomy (GTDB): domain Bacteria; phylum Bacillota_I; class Bacilli_A; order ML615J-28; family CAG-313; genus DAOSEC01. Next base: position 41,593 of record DAOSEC010000015.1, read on the forward strand.
CGCTGCTAGCCGCTATCAAAATGGGTATGCAGCTGTTGCGAAAACCAAAAATAGCAGTGGATATCCACTTTATGGGTATATTGATGAGTTTGGTGAGGAAGTCATCGCGTTTCAATATGCCTATGCGTATCCGTTTAGCGACGGTCTCGCTGTTGTTGCGAATTACATCACAAGGGTCGCTGGTCGAAATACCTATACCTTTAAAGATTATCGCTACATTGATGTAGCAGGTAATGTAGTCATCAATCCAAATGTTCATTTTGTTGGTATTTTTTATGGGAACTTCATACCAGGAAACTTTCAACATGGAATCTCACGCTTCTTCTTCAATTCCTGGGGAATCTATGATAAAGATATGAATCAAATCCTTCGACCTCGCTATATGGAGATGTCTGAGTTTAAGAATGGGTTAGCCGTAGTAAGAGCTTACCCCGCATTATACGGAATGATCAATGAATCTGGTGAGGTTATCATCCCACTAGAATTTGAACGAATCATTTATTAAGGTGGCAGCTATGATACGACTAGAAAATGTAAATAAGTATTACCGTAATACGGGTGAAACCGTTCATGTATTAAAAAACATCAACATTACCTTTGAAACCAAGGGTATGACATTCATCTTAGGAAAAAGTGGAAGTGGAAAATCAACACTTTTAAATGTCATTGGTGGAATCGATGAGTTCGATAGTGGTGAAATCTACATTGAAGGAACGTCCATTTCAAAGTTTTCCAAACGTACGATTGAAAAGTACCGAAGCACGTATACTGGATTTGTGTTTCAAGAATTCAACGTCTTAAAAGGGCTAAATGTCTATGACAATGTGAAACTTGCTTTGGATTTACAAGGAGAAAAACACAACGTTCATGACAAAGTAATGAATATCATTGAACGAGTTGGACTAAAAGGTCTTGAAAAGCGATTTCCTAATCAAATATCTGGTGGACAAAAACAACGTGTTGCGATTGCTAGAGCACTGATTAAAAATCCAAAAGTCATCATCGCAGATGAGCCAACTGGAAACTTAGACAACAAAAACCGTGACAATGTCATGGATTTGTTAAAGTCCTTGTCGAATGAGTGTTTGGTTGTTGTGGTAACCCACGACATCAATTTAGCAACTACTTATGCTAACCGAATCATTCAAATCAAAGATGGAGAAATTACTCAAGATAGCATCAACAATGCTTTGGTCAAAGAACAAATCAACCAAGTAAACTTTAAAAAAGTACGTATGCCATTATATACAAGTTACCAGTTGGGATTTAAGAATATGTGGTTACACAAGTATCGCTATTTGATGATGATTCTATTATTCTTTATTTCTCTTACGTTTGCTGGTGTGGTAAGCAACATGTACTTAGCCAATGCAACACTTGAATATGCTAATTATCAATCCTCGCATAACAACGATTATGTCAGTTTAAAAACAACATACACCAATGGAACTTTCACAAACCATAGTGCATTTTACAACTACAACATCGATGAAGTCATTTCAGAGTTTGGTGAAGTGTCTGTATGGAAAGCAATGAACTATCGATTTGAAATCAGTGAAACGGTAGATAACTACTTCTTCCGTAATACCATTGATCGCATTCATATTTTAGAATCTTACACTGGATATGAACTCTTACATGGAACGCAACCAACGGGAAACAGACAAATCTTAATTACCGATTATGTTGCAGAATCGTTGTTACATTATGAATATTTTCCAGGAATGACGTCATATACCGATTTACTTTATAAATCAATTGTTGTTCCTCATTCTACCCAATCGTTACAAATTTCAGGAATTATCAATACCAATTTTGAAACCTTTATTGGCGTATTTCCAAATGATAAACTAAATCATACTGCGTTTGTGGATAATCTTACCTTCTACAATTCCGTCTTTATGAACCGCAGCAATTTAGAAAGTTTTGCGAACAGTCTTCATACCATTGAAGATAAAGTAATCTACCGTGCGGTTGGTACAAGTGGGGAATATGATAACTTAACCATTAAAAAATATGATTTTGACAACGATGTCATCTTAGTTGGTAGAGAACCACGTATTCCTCTTGAGGGCCAACCAATTCAAATGGCTGCTTCCATTGGTTTTTTACGTGATGTCATTGGAATTGAAGGCACAGCGCAAGAAATCTATGATTATATTAACTATATCTTTATCGATGATGAAGGATTACAAATCTTTATTAACTCCACGTTTTACTTAGCTGGAGTATCAAAAACCCCAGTGACGACTTACTTTATCGTTGTAGGGATTATTGACAGCGAAGAAAGTGTTGTTTACACCGAACCATCTTTATTTACACCAATTGCTTACTCACAACTTGTAGAAGGATCGTTTTTAACTTATGTTCGTAATGAAGATGTAGCGATCAACGCAAACAATTATACCTTCTTCCTTCAAAAAGGATATCTAGTGGAAAACCTATCCTTTACAAAAGTCATTCTTGTAAACAACTTTTTAAATCAAAACTTATATTTATTTGTTGGTCTGTTCTTTATTTTCGGACTATTTAGTGTCCTACTAATCTTTAACTTTATCATTGTAAACATCAAAAACTCGGCACGTGACATTGGAATCTATATGTCACTTGGTATGAATGGATCACGCATCGCCTTGATTTATTTGTTCCAAGTCGTCGCTGTTGGATTTATCTCTTATGTATTATCCATTATTGGAACGTTTGTATTTATTAAAAGCATCGATAACAATTTTAAGGCATTATCAGTTGTCAACTTGCAAATTCTAAAACTAACTCCTCTTGGATTAGCCATCATCTTAGGAATTGCGATCATCGTTCCACTATCAGCTGTATTTGTGCCTTTGTTTGGACTCAGCCGTCAAAAACCGGTTGATGTCATCAAAACAAACTAAGGGGGGTAGAACAAATGATACAATTACGTAATGTCAATAAAATCTACACCTCGGGTACCGAAAAAGTACACGCAATCAAACAACTTAACGTAAATTTTCCTGATCGCGGACTTGTGTTTGTCATTGGCCCAAGTGGTGGTGGAAAATCAACACTACTCAATTTACTAGGTGGTATTGATACTCCAACCAGTGGTGAAGTGCTGATTGAAGGAGAAAACATCGCCGATCTTTCTAGTCATGAGTTTAACAAGTTTTTAAATAGCTATGTTGGATTCGTATTTCAAGAATATAACATATTACAAAATTTAAACCTCTACGAAAACATCGCACTCTCTCTTGAATTAAAAGGGATGAAACCATCTAAGAAGAAAGCAATCACCAAAGAGATTATCCAACAAGTGGAATTAACTGGATTTGAAAAGCGTAAAGTAAGCCAATTATCCGGGGGACAAAAACAACGAATTGCAATCGCAAGAGCACTTGTCAAAAATCCTAAGTTCATCATCGCCGATGAGCCAACTGGAAACTTAGATTCTGAAACGGGGCAAACAATTTTTGAACTATTTAAAACCTTAAGTAAGGATCGACTTGTTATCATTGTCACACATGATGGCGAATCTGCGAGAGCATTTGGAGACCGAATCATAGAAATTGACAATGGAGAACTCGTTCAAGACTCAAAACCTGTCAAAAAACCACTTGCTCATGACCCACTTGCATTAGAAAGTGTTGTAGTTCCACTAAGAACGACTCTTAAACTTGCATTTAAAAGCATGTTTAAAAAACGAATCCGCTTTTTAGCAATGGCACTGATCACTGGAATCTCACTTGCGTTCTTATCGTTTATGTTAGACTTACAAGAAGATTTGTTAAAACAAAACATTTATACATCCGTAAACAATGGCTATCAATATGCCGAAGTTTTGGTTCAAAAGGACATTCGTGGTACTGGAAACACCGGACAAGATGAATTTTATGACCAGTTCTTCGCTGTCGCTCCTTCCAAAGGAGAATATGAAAAACTAAAATCTAAGTATCAGTCCTTTAACATCTTTAACTTTAAGACAACGCAAGTGGATATTGCTAACATGGACCAAGAAGCAAACGACTACTTCTACTCTGGAGTCATTGAAAGCATTGTTGAATACGATTCAAACAACCAATATTCACTTCTTGTCGGACGAGTTCCAACACCAGATGCCAAGGAAATACTAATCACCGATTATGTTGCTTCGATGTTGATTCATTATCAAACATATCCATTTGTAACAAGCATCTATGATTTGATCAACCGTACAATGGATTTAAACGTTCATAAAAACTACCGAATTGTTGGGATTATTGAAACCAATTTTGAAAACTGGAAGCATTTATCAAATATGGGTTATTCCCCACTAGCTGAGCGACCTTACATCACTTATGAAAGTGATTACCGGTTTATGAATAGCGTAGTCATCAACAGTAGCTTTTTCATTGAAGAAGCAACCTTTATTACACCAAATGTAACACTAACGAGTTCAAATACCGCATCTATGTATTTAAACAACGATTACTATAGTTACTTAAAATTATATGATACCGCAAGAGAACCAAAAGAACTTCTTTATGGTAGACACGCAACAAGCCCAAATGAAGTTGTGATTGATGGCGTGCTCGCTCGTGATTTATTCGCACCAAGACTAAACCTTAACTCTCCCAATACCTTATGGAATGACTGGAGATGGCGTATCAGCAATCAAACGATTCAAGTCATCATTAATCCAATCAACGATTTGACAGCAAAAATTGAACTTACCCTAACCGTTGTAGGATTAACCACAACAGGTGGAATGGGGCTAAATGTAACAGATTACAATCTAACCTATGGGCGTATAGTACAGTCATCGGAAGAAATCATTGTTGAACTACCACAAAATGCAACTGAGTCTTACCACATGTTTAAAACACTAGAACGAGATGGTTACATCATTGATATGTGGGCGTTTCGAGAGATCATTGATACATTTAGTGTCGATTCCTTCATAATACTAGCCTCACAAGTTGGATTGTTCGTCTTTGCCACCTTTTCCATTGGAATCCTTTGGACGATCATTACCTTAGAAATTGTCGATACCAAAAAGGAAATTGGTATCTTGCGAAGTTTGGGGTTATCTGGAAAGAAAGTTTCGATCATATTTATTGTTGAAGTATTTGTCATTGGTGTGATAGCACTGGTGCTTGCATTTTTTGCCTCAAGGTACGCAATTGACTACTTCAATTCAACCCTATTTGATGAATTTGGACTTATACCTCTTACGATGTATGTCCAAAGTCCACTTTCCATCATTTACTTATCCGTTTTCTTGATTGTGATATCAGGACTTGCTATCTTGTTCCCAATCTTACAAATCTCAAAACAAAAAATCATTGATGTCATCAATGAGCGAAGTTCAATCTAAACAATATAAGTAGAGTAATGTAGATTACTCTACTTTTTTTGTAGAGTAATTTAGATTACTCTACTTTTTTTATATTCAAGGATATTGTTTTATGCTATACTAAAGTTAAATAAATGAGGTGTCGTTATGAATCAAAAATCAATCATTCAGATTAGTACCAAAACCTTTATTAGTGTCATTATTATATTGTTTGCCTTGATCATCACAGCAGGAATACTTACCTTTTTGATACCAGCTGGGTCATATGCATTAGACCCTGATGGTGCAATTATTCCAGATTCGTTTTCCTTTTTACCAGAGAGTTCAAACTTTCCAATTTGGCGATGGTTTACTGCCCCATTTGAAGTACTCGCCTCAAAAGATGGCATCACAATCATAGGTATTGCTTTGTTTTTACTAATTTTAGGTGGAACATTTACCATCATGGATCAAACTGGGGGAATTGTTGTCATCATCAAGCGTCTTATTGCAAGATTTAAGCACCGAAAATACATGTTGTTGCGCCTAGTTATTTTGGTCTTTATGACCTTTGGTGCCTTTTTTGGAATCTTTGAAGAATCCATTGCACTCCTACCTATTATGATTTTACTTTCTCTATCACTCGGATGGGATACTATGGTTGGTCTTGGAATGTGTTTGCTCGCTGCTGGATTTGGTTTTGCAACAGCAATCACCAACCCATTCTCTGTTGGAATTGCTTCTCAGTTAGCTAATGTGAGCATATTAAGTGGAGTTCTTTACCGTTTAGTTATTTTTGGAGTTATGTATGCCTTGCTATCCTTCTTTTTGGTTCGCTATGCAAAAAAAATTGAAGCTACACCATCAAAATCAATCACTTACGCAATTGATATTGAAAAAAACAAGGACTTTGATCTTCAACATGCGATTGTGTATGAAAACGAACCTACGATATTTAAGTCTTATACCATATTATTTTTAGTACTGTTTGGAGTTGTACTCCTAAGTGGGATATTAGAACTCCTTGATATTGTATCATTACCAACCATTATATTGATGGCAGTCACATTCTTAATTGGTGGAATCATTTGTGGGGTCACGATCACAAAAAACATTAAGAAAACATTAAAACAATTTTTAAAAGGCGTCTTAGGGGTTGCTCCTGCGATATTCCTTATTATGCTTGCAGCGAGTGTTAAGTTCATTATCACTGAAGCACAAGTTATGGATACGATCCTTTATTACATTTCTGAATTTCTAAGCGACCGTTCTTCTTTGGTTG
>DAOSEC010000016.1:0-15800 GCA_035362935.1 Bacilli bacterium
CAGTTTTTAAGGGATAAATGCTTCTTGTCTTATTATATGAATGGCTTTGTTAAGCGGTTTTTAGAGAAAGCAATGTGATAGTTTCAACGTGATATGTTTGTGGAAACATATCTACTGGAACTATTTCGACTAATCGATAACCTGTATTAACAATATCCTTCACATCTCTTGCTTGTGTTGCTGGTTCACATGAGACATAAATGATTCTATTAGGCTTTAATTGTCTCAATGCATTGATAAATTCTATGGTGGACCCAGTTCTAGTTGGATCCATAATAACAACATCAACTTTAACTTTTTCTCTCGATAATCCTATCATAAACTGTGTGGCATCTTGATTAAAGAACTGAATGTTTTTTATATTATTTATTTTTGCATTCGAGATTGCATCATAATGAGCATCTTTATTTAATTCAACCGAATAAACTTGTTTTGCGTTTTGTGCTAAGATTAATCCTATTGTTCCGATTCCACTATAGGTATCGATAACAGTTTCTTCTCCCGTAAGGTTAGCATACTGTTTGACCAAACCATATAATTTTTCGGTTTGAATGGAATTGATTTGATAGAACGATTTCGAGGAAATTCTGAATTTTAATCCACATAAGATATCCTCAATAAACCCTTTTCCAAAAAACACTTTTTCACTATCACCCAATACAACACTTGTTTTTCGATTATTAATGTTTTGGACTAACGTTGTAATCTCAGGATGTTTTTTTAAAATCGCATTAAAAAATTCCTTTTTTCCTGGAAAATTCTCAACACCTGTTACAACAGTCACTAGTGTCTGATTGGTTTGGAATGCTCGTTTCACTAAGACATAACGAACAATACCTATCCGTTTATCTTCTTGAAAGGGTTGAATTCTCATCTTTGTCATCAGTTCTTGTACCGAACCAAATAGTTCATTTGTAAGCTGATCTTGAATCAAACAGTCCTTTACTGGTACTAATTTGTGAGTGTTTTCCTCATACAACCCTGTAATGATATTCCCTGATTTATCATACCCGTATCCAAATTGGTTCTTGTTTCGATACTGAAACGGTTCGTTCATTCCAATAATTGGTTTGGGTTTGATTGCAATATCATAGTTCGCAAAGCAATCAATCACATATTGTGTTTTAAACTTGAGTTGTTCTTGATAATGAATATGTTGAAGTTGGCAACTTCCACATCGATCATACACCTTGCATGGTGGAGTCACTCTTGCTTTGCTTTTTGTTTCTATGGTTAAAACTTTTGCATAATCTCCTAGGATAGAAATATCTCCTACCTCACCAGGAATCATTCCAGAAACACCATATGTTTTTTTATTGACAATGACTTGACCACGACCAAATTCATCATATGTAGTTGCTTTTACTTGTTTGTATGTAGTTTGTTTCATTTTCATCACCTATCTTAATTGTATCATAAAGACGTCTATTTCGTAAGATAAAATAATTGTTTGTGATTGTTTTCCTATGTTATAATAAAGCATCAAATCAATAAGAGGTGCACAATGAACGAACATAAAATCTTTCAAATGAGTTTTTCCAAAGTATATCCACTCTATGTCCAAAAAGCCGAGCGAAAAAATAGAACCAAAGATGAAATTGATACGATTATTTGTTGGCTCACTGGTTATACGATGGATGAACTAAATCTCCAAATCGAAAAAGAAGTTGATTTTACCACATTTTTTGATCAAGCACCAAAGTTGAATGAAAAAAGACATTTAATAACAGGATCGATTTGTGGAGTAAAAATTGCAGAAATAGATCATCCATTGATGAAGAACATTCGTTATCTAGACAAACTCATCGATGAATTGGCCAAAGGAAAATCTATATCATCTATTTTAAGAGAATAATCAAAACGAACTCATGTCCTGAGTTCGTTTTTTTCTTATCGTTTTAACAAATGTAGTTTTTCTTTCACTGAATCTTCTACACGAAATGACTCTTTGGCTTTTTGTATTGCTTTGTTATGTGTCCAAATATCGAGTGATCCCTTGTGTAAGTAGTCAATGACTTTAGATGGATATTTTGATGCGATGGTTGCAACAGCCCATGCAACTCCCATTTTTGTGTAATATCCTTGATGTGTTAACTGATCAAGAACTCCAAATAACCTATCAATATATTGGTCGTTGATAAAATAAGTTAGTATCATCACAGCAACCACTCGTTGTACAAACTCATTGTCCACTTTGAGGAGTGTCATTAAGAAATTCCAAACAATTTCTAAATGTTCTTTTGTTACCACAAAATTTTGACATAATGAATCAACCGTACTCCAGTCTTTTGCAAAAGATAAAAAGCGGTCAAAAAGTGTAAGCCCAATACTGATATCTTTCACTCCTCTTAAGACCATTGTATATAGAATCAAATGCTCATAAATGGTTGGATCGAGTTCTTCAAAGATAGTCTTTGGATTAGACTTTATAATGCTTTTCGCCATATCACGCATAATTGGGTAAGGTATTCCATAATACTGATAGATACCATTTCTTGACTGTTTCATTGATATTTGATGATTTTTTATGTATTCATTTAAAATAGATATCATTTTACAACACCTTTGCTTTATTTCTTTGTTTTCTTTTTCTTTGTGATATTGATATCACTACTAGATACAGGGGCTTCCACTGCTGGCAATGGATTACTTGCTTGAGATTGCTCACCAAAATATTCAATGAACGCACGTATCGTTCCAGCAAGTGGGACGGCTAGCAGTACACCAACAAAACCAAACACTCCACCGAAAAAGATCAAACTAGCAAGTACCGCTAATGAATGAATGTGAACTTGCTTCCCAATGACATTGGGTTGAATAATGCTCATTTCAAGTCCTTGTTCAATCAAATGAATGATAAATACAATAATAATAGCTATAAAATACATGTTACCAATACCAGGTAATCCTTGAAACTCCAAATGTAGAGTCAATAAGAATATCACGGGAGCGGCCAAACCTAACCATGCTCCTACGTATGGTATAAAATTAAATAATCCCATTAGCAATGAAAAGATAAAGGCATGTTGAATTTCAAATCCCTTAATAAAGAAGGACAAAATACTCAATGTGATGAAAAAATAAGTAAAAATAATCATCATCATAATGCCTTGTCCAACAAAATACATTCGAATGACATGATCACTACGTTTCCCTAGTTCTATAACATGTCCTCTAATTGATTTTGGAGCGACCTTAGCTATGCTGGTAAAAATCAGTGTTTTTTCCTTAATCAAATAAAATAAGAATACTGGAGCTAAGGCAAATACTACAATTACTGAGAGAATACTCGAAGCGATGTCTGTTAGTGTGATGAAGATGGAACCAAGCAGTGTAAAGATTTTTTCAATGGATGCTCCATTGTTTGAAATTTCTTCTAAAATTGCCCCTATGTCATTGCTTGATAAATACGTACCAATAAGCTCTGTAATTTCAACTAAAATGGATTCCACGGAAGCATTATTAATCAATGAAATTAAACTGGTCAAAATGGTATTCAGTTGTGTAAACACAAACAAAATCGAAACAAATAATATCCCAATAATAAACACGATACCAAGTAAAATTGCTATCACAATACTGATTGTTTTGTTGATTCTTAGTTTTGTTTCAAACCAATTTGCAATTGGTCCAATGATGAAACTCAAGAAAAATGCTATTACAAATGGTATTAAGACAGCACTAATTGCTGAAAAAAGTTTTGTTAAAATACTAGATGATATCAAACCTAAAAAATATAATCCAATCAAAGTGATTGTAATAATTGAAACAATCAGTAAATAAGTCGTTAATTTTTCTTTTGAAAACAATTGTTTGTTCATATCTGTGACTCCTTATCAATCATGCTTATTCGTTTACTACATTGTATCAAAATTTTCCAAGTTATGAAAGAAAAATAAAAAGAGACCATTTCACGCAAACCAATGAAATGATCTCTTCCTTATATTAAACATCCGTCTTTTTCGCTAAAACGGTAGACAAAGACAATATAATACCCAGTGCAATCGATAAATACGCAGCAACCAATACACGATACTCTTCTGGTAATAGAAAGGTTATCGTATGAGCTGGAATCCAAAATAAAGGGATTGTTTTAAACACAACAAATCCAAAAAAGAATTTCCAGTTGATTGATTCTACAACACTTGATAAGGATATTTGTTTCATTTGACAAATTGTACCAACACTTTTATCAATATAACTATCGGTAAACCGATGCAAAATCATAAACGTTGGTGCGAAGATCAAATTCATTAGAGTTGAAGTCAGGAGTGCTGTAACAAACTTACTTAAAAAAGTTTGACCAGCAATGTTTGGAAGTAAACTTTTCCCTTGTAATGCTTTTACCCCTTCATTAAATAAAGGAAATACGAGCACAAATGACATCCCTAAAAATCCCCAAACAATAAACTTCAACACCGTTTGACGATTGATAGTATACGCTTTGTATTTGATTCTTCCTACTAATATTTCTCCCATTGATGCCAACACCGATGTTTTTAAGAATCCTAATAAATAGGGGTAACTTAGTGTCGCATTTCCAATCGCACCTCGAGTTGATGGAATGATAAAGAGTGTAGTGATGCCGATAAATAGCAACCCCCAAATCAAATCACCAATCAAAGGTTTATTCACTTTATGATTTGTCATATTATAACTCCATTACCTTACACATTGGATCAATGATTAAGTTTGCTTCGGTTAACTTGCAAACTTCATCAATTGTAGTAGATTCGTGGTATTCTTTTAGCACTAACCCTTCCTTAGTAACTTGAATAACTGCTAGTTCTGTAAAGATCCAATCAACTTCTCCTACAGCGGTTAAAGGTAATGTGCAACGTTTTAAAATCTTTGGTAAGCCCTTATTGGTGTGTGTCATCGCAACAAATACTTTTTTCGCACCAACGAGTAAGTCCATTGCTCCACCCATTCCAGGAACTAATTTTCCTGGTACAATCCAGTTCGCAATGTTTCCAAGTTCATCCACTTGTAAGGATCCTAATACGGTTAAATCGACGTGATGTCCACGAATAATCGAAAATGACATCGCACTATCAAAAAATGCTCCACCTTTTAAAATCGTTACAGGGTTTCCACCCGCATTGGTTAAGTCATAATCTTCTGATCCCTCAACTGGCGTTGGACCTAAGTTAATCATACCGTTTTCCGATTGAAAATAAACTGAGATATTGCTAGGAACAAAATCTGCTACCATCGTAGGTAGCCCAATTCCTAGGTTAATGACATCACCATCGTGTAGTTCTTTGGCAATTCGTCTTGCGATAATTTCTTTTGCTTCCATCATTACTACCCCCGCAAGATGTAATCCACAAAGATATGTGGAGTCATGATTTTTTCTTTGTCGAGTTCGTCAACTATTTTTTCTGCCCAAACCACAACAGTTTTCGCAGCCGTTGCCATTATTGGATTAAAATTTCTTGTTGTTGCACGGTATATCACATTTCCAAATGGATCAACAAATGATCCTCTAATTAACGCCATATCGGCACCTAGTGGTTTTTCGAGGATGTAAGTTTGACCATCCACGATAATTTTATCTTTTCCATCTTCAACAATCGTCCCAAGACCAGTTTTTGTTAAAACGCCACCAAGTCCAGACCCATAGGCTCGAATTTGCTCTACTAATGTTCCTTGAGGAACGAGTGTAACTTGCATAGATCCTTCCATCATTAGCTTTCCAGCTACTGGATTTAAACCAATATGAGATGCAATCAAGTGTTTGACTTGATTGTTTTTAATGAGTTTACCAACCCCAACATCGGGGTATCCTGCATCATTACATATGATGGTTAAGTCTTTTACCTTGGATTCGACAATCAAATCCATGAGAGGTTCTGGAGTACCTACTCCCATAAACCCACCAACGTGGATCTTCATACCATCTAACAACAATGCTTGGAACTGTTTGTCATCAATCATTTTGTTCATAAATCACCTTACTTATTCATAGGTATAAAACCCTTGTTTGGTTTTTCTACCTAGTTTATTTTGTTCCACCATCTCAATTAAATAAGGATGAGGTGCATATTTTTCATGTTTAAGTTGTTGGTGTAGCGAGTTCATAATCGCTAATACAATATCATTTCCGATTAAATCCGCTAATGCAAGAGGACCAATTGGATGGTTCGCGCCTAGCATCATTGCTTGATCAATGTCAGAAACGCTCGCAACTTGTTCTGATACAAGACCAATTGCTTCGTTGATCATTGGAATTAGGATTCGGTTTACTACAAATCCAGGTGATTCCTTTACAACAACTGCTGTTTTTCCTAACGAGGAAATTAGTTCTTTTGTTACTGTGATTGTTTCAACAGATGTTGTTATTGGAGCAATCAGTTCGACTAATTTCATGATATTTGCTGGATTAAAGAAATGCACACCACATACTTTATCAATACGTTTCACATCTTTTGCGATGTCAGCTATCGATAAACTAGACGTATTTGTCGAAAGAATTGCATTTGGTTGAATTGTTTGATCTAATTCTTTAAAAATGGCTTGTTTGATTTCACACTTTTCACTAGCTGCTTCAATCACAAAATCGACGTGCTTTGCTTCTGCGAGTGATAAGGTCAAATAGATATGATTCATCGTTTCTAGTTTTTGAACTGACGTTATTTTACTCTTTTGAATCATTTTTTCTAGTGTCTTGTCAATGGTTGCAAATCCTTTTTGTAACGCAGTTTCTGATATATCATATAAAATAACCGAATGTTTTGCTTCTGCGAGCGACAGTGCAATCAAAGAACCCATGGTTCCTGCTCCAACTACCAATACTTTCATACTTACTTCCTCCTATTTACGATAATTCGGAGTTCTTTTTTCAATAAACGCCCTCATACCTTCTTTTTGTTCTGGAGATTCGAAGCATTTTCCAAACTGATTTGCCTCAACGATAATTGCTTCATGATATGGTTTTTGATAACCTTCATGAATCGAACGTTTACAATGTATCACTGCTTGGAATGAGTTTTTCGCGATGATTCCTGCAATTTTTAATACTTCATCAAAAAACACATCATCTTCAAACACATTGTTTATCATGCCGATATGATACGCTTCGGTTGCGGATATGGTTTTACCCGTAAATAATAATTCTTTTGCCTTTGCCATTCCAACCAATCTTGGTAATGCTTGTGTCCCAGAAAATCCAGGGATGATTCCAAGTCCAACTTCAGGTTGACCAAACAGAGCTGATTTTGATGCATACCGTAAATCACAATGAAGAGAAAACTCATTTCCACCACCAAAACAATATCCATTAATCGCTGCAATGGTAATTTTATTCATGTTAACCAATTTACGAAACAACTCTGAACCAAACATGGAATATTTGTTTGCTTCGCCTGGAGTCATTTTTTCCATTTCAGCAATGTCAGCTCCAGCTATGAATGCCTTTCCAGATCCAGTAAAAATGATCACTCGAGCATCTGGGTCATTTGAAATGTCGTTAATCACTTTCTCAAGTTCATATAATGTTTCCATGTTTAAAACGTTAAGAGATTTGGGACGATTAAAGGATAACACAACAATGTGGTCTTTCTTTTCATAAATAAAATTGTTATAAATCATAGCTTACGCCTCCTCCTTTATTTTCTTAGCAAGTTCAACAACAAAGAAACTTGCGACATCTTGTGCGTACTTTCCGACCCCAAACCCAGCATCAAATCCAAGTTCTTTCGCAAGTTCATTGGATATTCTAGGTCCACCGACTATTACCAAACAATCTTGTCTCATATGTTCAGCGTCTAGTAGTTCTATCAAATTCGTTAAGTTTTTGACATGCACGTCTTTTTGTGTGACGGTTTGGGATACAAGTAACACATCTGCTTTGACCTCTTTCGCAAATTTAATGAATGCTTCGTTTTCGACTTGTGATCCTAAATTATAAGCTGTAATGCCTTTATAGCGTTCTAATCCGTAGTTACCAGCAAGGCCTTTCATATTCATAATCGCATCAATTCCAACCGTATGAGCATCGGTTCCAGTCGATGCTCCTACGACTACAATGTTTCTTCCAATCTGAGTTTCGATATACTCTTCAATTTCATACATGCTCATCGCAGTCGATGTTACCTTATCTACTTTGATTGAGGTATAATCCACTCCAGAAAAGAGTGATCCATAAACAATGTAATAAGAAAAATCTTGATCAAGTGCCTCTTGATGGACAACTTCCGGACTCGTTATGTTCATTTTTTTCGCGATTTCTTTTGCACAAGCTATTCCTTGTTCATCGGCTTTCACAGGTAAAGTAAAGCTTATTTGTACTTTACCATCATCTAGAGTATCCCCATATGGTACAATTCGTTTGAAATTAACTTTACTCATATGTTTTTCCTCCTTTTAGCTCTTCTTTCATCATATCTAACACAAGATTCATATATCCATCCATTTTTGCATGGACATGATCTAAGCCTTTTCCTTGCGTAGGCTTACGCTTAACATTCGCAAACATTCCTTGTTCCAATGCATGAAAAAGACCAATTTCAGAAATCCGTTTTAATAAACTGTGTGCTTCTAGTAACACTTGATTTGCTCTAGTTTCAATCATACCACCTTGTTTATAAGAAATCTCAGAAGATAAATCTTGCATCGTTTGGAATACATATTTGGCATTGGCAATCGCATGACCACGGTCACTCATAAATGGGGTATGAATGGCTTCTGTCATCATGCCAAGCAAATGAATTTGTTGGTTGGTGAGGGTTGATGCCACATTAAACAAAGCATTTTGGACTTGGCCTTTAAAGATATTACCAGTCATAAATTTTGTTGGGGGCATATATTTTAATGGTGACTTTGGAAAGAGTTGACGTGACAGTTGTGCACTTGCTAATTCGTATAAAAAGCCATTCTTAATTTGTGGGTTGATTTCAAACGCATGTCCTAATCCTTGTAATTCTTCTTTTAGATTCGCAAGTAAAGCAAATTGTTCGTTGATAAACTGTGAAGCAACAACGGTATGTGCTTCTTCAATCGCATCCGCAGTTGTCAAATAATTATCTTCACCAGTGTTAATAATAATGTCTGCGTATGCATTGATCGTACGAGAAAAATATTGATCAATAAAGGTTCGTTTCATGTTTATATCACGAAATAAGATTCCATATAAGGAATCATTTAGCATCATATCGAGTCGCTCTAGTGCTCCCATCGAAGCAATTTCTGGCATACATAATCCAGATGCATAATTCACGAGTTTAATGTATCTACCACACTCGTTGCTTACTTCATCTAATGCAGAACGCATGATTTTAAAGTTTTCTTGTGTAGCATAGGTTCCACCAAATCCTTCGGTTGTTGCTCCGTAAGGAACATAATCGAGTAAGGATTGACCTGTCGAACGAATGATGGCGATGATATCTGCACCTTGTCTTGCAGCTGCTTTGGCTTGAATGACGTCTTCATAGATGTTTCCCGTTGCGACAATGACATAGAGTTCTGGGCTTTTTGGCTTACCAAACTTGGTATAAAACTCATTTCGTTTCGCAACGTTTGTTTTGATGAAGTCTAGTTGTGAACGAATGATTGGTTCTAACACACGTGTCACAGCTTCTTTTGTATGTTCTTTCACTTGACTTAGATCAAGCATACCTTTACTAACCAGATCAGCAATTTCGTTAATAGAGCGATGAGTTTCTAACATCGCATTTCCAAGAAACCAAAGAATTCCTTTTCCTAAGAGTCCTTTTTCTTCGATATGAGTTACTAAGACATTTGGAAGTGGGACACCATATTGATCTACACCATCCACACCTAAAATACGCAAAATCGCTCGTTCAACTGCAACCGTTGTATGACAATCGATCATTTGTTGAACATCGTTTGCGATGATATGTGCGAATGTCCTACATTCTTTAACAATATCTAAATTTATATTTAATTCTGCCATAACGTACTCCTGCCTATTCACACACATTTATAATAGGGATACTCGTAACATGCATAAAGGCATGTTTTAGTTCATCTTTATCTAGTAATACTCCACTTGGGTGGAGTGGATTAATCGTAATCGCTAATAGTTTTGGAATATACTTAAATGCAAATCGAATTTGTTTCGCACTTGCGAGTTTTGCAATCCGCTCATCAACAAAATAATACGTGGGATTTTCTAATAAAATGGTAAGTGGTTGATGATTGTGTTTTTGTTTCATCACAAATGTTACAAATGAATCGGTACATGCACCTTTTAGCTCAATCATACTCGTATCTTGGTCTAATATAAACTGATTATGAAATTCATTGGTTAACGCTGATTCAATCCGCAACACATTTAAAGTCCCATTAAAGTGATGCAATTTTGCACAATCAAACAAGTTCGCAATATAAAGTGTATCGTGAACTAGTTTTTTGATATCGGTGGAGTACGATGCACCTGTTGCTAAAATGCAGGCATCAACCAACGTATGATCTGCTTGCATAAGTTTGCCAAATGCTCCATCTAAGAGTATTTTTTCAGCACCTAATGTAACAAACTCTTGATTTAGTTGTTCTAACTCGAGCTTTCGTGATGGGCCGGTTAGTTGTACGGTTCCAATTGATTTAGCAACTCCTATAACAACCGCACCCATTGCTGTTGTAATCGGAAGTTCTTTGATTATATCATAATCCATCGTAGAATCTTTTAGAGCATCTTTTGTTGTAGCGAACAACATCCCAGATATTACCTCAATTTTAGGTTTTTTCGTTTGATAGATATGATCTAACTCTTCCCCATCAAATCCAATTGAAGTAATTGCTAATTGGTACTCACTAGCTATGGTTTTAATGATATGGTTTAAAACAGTGGTTTTTCCGGCGTTTTTTGCCATACCAATTAATGCAATGCGTCGATAGGTTCCAATCAGATCTAGCATACTCTAACCTACTTTCTTAGTTTCTAATGAGTTTTACAACCCCAATTAATTCTTGATTTTTTCCTGCTTTACAAGCATCGCAATTACAATCATCATGGTATCCATCTGGTTCATGATATACGGTAATTTTACCTTCAAAGTTACGTAAAACCACTTTTCCAGGTGCTTGTGAAATCACATATTGTGGCATTACTGGAATCTTACCTCCACCACCAGGAGCATCCACTACAAACGTTGGAACCGCGAAACCACTGGTGTGACCACGTAACCCCTCGATGATTTCAATTCC
This sequence comes from Bacilli bacterium, assembly GCA_035362935.1. Lineage (GTDB taxonomy): Bacteria > Bacillota_I > Bacilli_A > ML615J-28 > CAG-313 > DAOSEC01. Next base: position 11,170 of record DAOSEC010000016.1, read on the forward strand.
TTTGGAAACGGTTGTTCGAAAGTGTTCAATCCCCATGGATAAATCACATTGATAAATGTAATATGGGCGAACACGTAAATACACAAGTGCTTGAACGAGTTCTTTCATTTTATGAACACAATCATTGATACCGCGTAACAGTACCGATTGGTTTCCTAGTGGAATTCCTGCATTTAACATACGGTCGAGTGCTATTTTAGTCTCATTCGTGATTTCATTGATGTGATTAAAATGAGTATTAATCCAAACTGGGTGATACTTTTTAATCATGTTCACCAAATCATCTGTAATTCGTTGTGGGAGTACAACAGGCGTTCTTGTTCCAATGCGAATGACTTCGACATGAGGAATCGTTCTTAATTCTTTTAATATATATTCTAATCTCTCATCACTTACCAGTAGTGCATCTCCACCCGATAATAAGACATCTCTTACTTCTTCGTGACTACGAATATAATCAATTGCTTTGTTAATGGTTTCAATGTTTAACTCATTGTCCTTTTGACCAGCAAATCTTCTTCTTGTACAATGTCTACAATACATCGAACACATATCCGTGATTAAAAACAGTACACGGTCTGGATAACGATGTGTTAACCCTGGTACTGGAGAATCCACATCTTCATGTAATGGGTCATGTAAATCATTCTTCCCATTTTTAAGCTCATAGATGGAAGGAACTGCTTGCATCCGAATTGGGCAGTGTTCATCGTTTGGATCAATTAAACACAAATAATATGGTGTAATTGACATACGCAATTTTCCCAATACTTTTTGGATTGCAATTTCTTCTTCTGAGGAAAGTGATACAAACTTGTTTAAATCACTAACGGACTTAATACGGTTTTTGACTTGCCATTTCCAGTCGTTCCACTCATGTTCACTCACAGTTGGAAAGTATGTATGTTTTCTATTAACATACGATTGATTGAATTTGATTGCCATATAATTTCGTCTCCTAGACATATTTTTCGAGAAAAATCGCTTTAATGACTTGCGACTCTCTGATGATATCAAGTGTTAGATTTGCATGATTATGGGTATATCCATTTCCAATGATCATCGTAACATCACTTCCAATCCCTTCAGCTCCTAAAGCTGCTTTGGTAAATGAAGTTGCCATCGAAAAGAAATAAACGATTCCTGTTTTTTTCGTTATCATAATCGAAGAATTTTCTGTATTTGGTAAAGACACACAGTTAATCGTTACATCAACTTGTTCTTTGTTTGATTGTAACATTGCCTCGTATAATCCAAAGGCATCGGTTGCATCGTGAATGATGACCTCATGCGCAAGATTACGAGAAAGCAAATACTCTTTTTGATGATCAAAACGATCTATTCCAATTACCTTCCCAGTTGGACCTACGTTTTTCATCGCTTGATAACAACATAACACCCCTGATTTTCCGGCTGCACCGATGATGGCGACGGTGTCACCAGGTTTTACTAGTTTTGCTGTTTGGGCAGGTGCTCCTGCAACGTCCAAAGCTGCGAGTGCTAAGGTAACAGGTAAATCATCTGGTAAAACAGCATAGATTCCTGATGCAAACAAAATTGCTTCGCCTTCGATCTCAACTTGATCGTTGGATAAGTTAACATGTTTTATCGTTTTAATTTGAAGTGGAGTAAGCGTTAAGGAAACGAGTGTTGCGATCATTTGACCTACTTTTAAGGTCTTGTCTGGAAACTTAGGACCAATTTCTGAAATTGTTCCAATCAGCATGCCACCACTTCCTGTTTCCGGATTTTGCATTTTCCCACGTTCTGTTACAATCGATGAAATCATTTGACCAATCGCATCCGCATCGTTGTTACACACACGCTTCATTTGTGTGAAACTCGCAGAATCAATATTGAGTGTTTTGACATTTATCTTTAATTCATTGTCATATAAATCCATCGTGTTATCTAGTTTTTGAGCAGCTTGTGGAAGTGCACCAATTGGTAATATTACACGATGAGTTCCAAATTGACATCCTTGTTTCATACTTTTTTACTCCTTGATTCGTAAGATTTGACGTGCCTCTTCGGGAGTTGCTATGCTTCTACCATAGCTACGTGCCATTTTTACTACTTTTGCAACTAATTCAGCATTCGATTTTGCTAAAACGCCTTTTTCAATAAATAGATTGTCCTCTAACCCTACTCGAACATGTCCACCGTGGATAATCGCAGCTTCGGCGAGCGGAAACTCATATTTTCCTATTCCTGCTACACTCCAAGTCGCATTTGATGGAATTGATTCTCTCATAAAGTGAAAGTCTCTGAGTTCGCCGCTCATCCCACCATTTACCCCAAGTACTAGTCCAATGTGAAGAGGTCCTTGAATCAGTCCTTTTTTATGTAAGCGAAGGAGTGAGTCTAAATGTCCTTTTTCAAACACTTCGCATTCTGGCTTGATGCTGCGTTCTTGTAATGTTTTCGCAACATGTATAATATCATTCTCGGTATTAATAAATACTTCATCGCCACCAAAATTAACCGACCCACAATCTAAGGTCGCCATTTCAGGACATAGTTTTGTTGCATCAAGCCGCTCTTCAATCGTCATTCCAACAGCACCACCGGTTGAAAACTGGATGATAACACCAGGGCATGCTTTTTGAATCGCCTCATGTGCCAACTTAAAGCGATTGCTATCTTGAGTTGGAGTACCATCATCACGTCTTACATGTAAATGAATGATCGATGCCCCCATTAAATAAGACAAATAGGCTTCGTTTACAAGTTCTTCAATCGTATAAGGTACAGCAGGATTTTGTTCTTTTGTAACTTCTGCTCCACAAATTGCAGCAGTAATGATTAATTTTTCCATAAGAGTTCCTACTTTCGTTTTAAACTAGCAGGAACAACACAAGTTCCAATTGCCTTACAAACAACAATTGGTTCAGCAAGTAAATCTGCAGCAGTAGCTGAAATATCAGTACGAGCAACAATGACCTTTTTCGCAACAAATTCCATTTTACGCGATGTGTTTCCTACTTTAATGATTTCCCCAGTTGCTTCGATATAGTCTCCCGCATAAACAGGTGCGATAAATTCCACCATTTCATAGGCTTTGAATAACCCTTCATCCCCATCCATCGCAATTAACAACTCGGTTGCGACATCACCAAAAAGACCAAGAATTCTTGCTCCATCGACCAAATTACCACCATAATGTGCATCATGCATACTCATTCTTACACGGATTGTTGCTTTCATATTGATACCTCCATTTTACAAAAATAAAAACCGGTTAAACTTCAAGTTTAACCGGTAGCGCTCCATTGAATCATTCAATGACAGAAATCTCCCATACGAAGAATTTCCAACGTGTTAGCACATGGCATACTAACAGGTTTCGGCACTCTAAATCTTCAGTAATCCTCTTTGTTGCCATCCTCAGATTACCTATTCATAAACAGTGCTCCTCTACCAGCATTTTCAGATGAAAACGCTTCCTGTATACACAAATATTATACGAGAAAAGAGTGAAAATGTCAATGACTTTTTCAAGATTTCAAACAGCTATGATTTGTTTTCATAAAAAAGAGATGAGTCATTAAAGTATAAACTCATCCCTGAATATAAATTATTGATTGATTGCTTTCACAATCAAACTACTATCAAAAGTACCATCTCCAAATAATCCTAAAGCATTATTACCCCAAACAAACACAACCCCATTCATCGAGTATGCATACGAGTGAAAAATTCCAACATAAACTGATTTGATATGGTCTCCTTCTTCCAAATCAAACAATGCTGTAATATCTAGAGGAGAAATAACATCATTTTCATCACCTGTACCTAAAATTCCACCGAGTCCACTTCCCCAAACAAACACGCGACCAATATTTGTTAATAATACACTATTGCCATTACCAACACCAATTTTTAGTATGGTTTCCGCTTCGGCAAATCCAAAGTTTGATGTAATTTCTGTTTTTGTAGAGATCCTGAAAGAGGTATAGTTCACTCCTAGTTGACCATTGGTATTGTATCCAGAACCAAATAATCTACCTGTAGATGTGACAAAATAAGACATATTTGGTCCTGCAACCACATCTATTATTACTTCTCCTTCTGTCAAACTAATGACATTGGTGAGCAAAACTGGCGAAGGAACACATATATAAGCAGAATCTGCTGTTCCGTTCCCAAAGTTACCCCAATAATTGCTTCCCCAACCATATACATTATTGAAAGATGTAAGCACATAAGCTGCCGAACTATTGGAATACACATTATCAATGACTTCACCAACTTCAAGTGGGAAGGAGGAATCGATTCGAAGTGGTGTAAGCAAACTGTAGTTTGTACAAGAAGCTTGACAAGCAGACCCGTAGAAGTTTCGTCCCCAAACATACAAATAGTGTTTTGAGGACAATGCATAAATCGTATAATTTGCTTCCCCATAGATATCTTGGATAATCTCATCTGCTGTTAAACTAAAGTAGGATGTGATATCAATTGGAATGTTTGAACCAGTTAATGTGTTATTTCCAAGTTGACCATAACCGTTATATCCCCATGTGAAAACACGACCAAGGGACGTTAAAGCAACTGACATTTCTCTACCTGCATCTACTTTAACAATGACCTCCTCAATAGATAAATCAAATCTGGATGTAATGTTTTGTGGA
>DAOSEC010000016.1:15810-43898 GCA_035362935.1 Bacilli bacterium
ACATTGTCACCAGTTCCTAGTTGACCATGTGTATTGATTCCCCATGTATATACTTCATTATCGACCGTAAGAGCTACAACATGATTGTAACTTGATTTACTCATTATAATACTTTCATTCGCGAAGTATGCAAGCTGCCATTTTGCATAAAGAGTTATATTACTAGCAGACATTGTTGTGAACACATAAGGTATTTCAAGCGATGAATCAATATACCAGTTTTCAAATGTGTAATCTTCTTTTACTGGACTTATTGGTGGATATACATCTGTACCATAATCTTGAACAATGGATGAAACTGGACTTCCACCATTGCTTTCAAAACTAATTTCGTATTGATTAGCGATTAGCTTTCCGTACAAATCTAAATTGTTTGCAGGAACGACACTATATGAACTTGGCATCGTATAATGAAAGTCAGTAAACCAACCACTAAATGTATATCCTAGTTGACTTACGGTTGGATAATTTATTGTAGTACCATAGTCTTCTTCAACTACTTGATATAAACTATATTTATATAACTGTGGATTGATGTGTGGATTATCATAATAATTGAAATTGCCTTTACCAAGATTGCTATTGCTATTTTCTCCCCATGTAATATGGCGGCCTTTGTTTGTAATTAAATATGTATTGCTATTTCCTAATTGGAGTAATTGAATAAATTCATTTTCTTCTAATAATAAATTACTAGTAACATCAATCGGTGTCGATGCGTTATTTTGTGTACCATCTCCTAATTGACCGTAATTGTTATATCCCCATGACAAAATACGGTTAAATGATGTAATTGCGAAATTATGAAAACTGCCTTCAATAGATGTGATTTGTTCGCCTTCTAGTAAGTTAAGATTATCCGTAATTTTGGTTGGTGTTATGACTATTAAAGTAGTCCCATTACCTACTTGTCCAGCCCAGTTAGAACCCCAACCAAAAATATTACCCATGTTCGTTATTACATGTGTATGATAATAATGTACGTTTAGTTGGGTTACCATTTCATCTTCTGATAAGTCTATATAATTCGTAATATCCAATGGATAATTTACACTAGGTGGATAATAAGAGAACCCTTCTGATCCATTTCCAACACTATATTGATCATTGTATCCCCACATGAAAACTCGTCCTTGATTCGTTAGAGTTCCCACATTCATATAGCCAAACTGCGTTGATATAATTACTTCCTCAGATCTTAGGTTGAAATAAGATGTAATATCCAGTGGTATTAATTGATCACTACCTCCACCATTTCCAACAGTACCATAACTGTTCATCCCCCACAAAAACAATCTTCCTGCCGAGGTTAGAATACTTGTATTTTGAACCTTTGCATTAACCATTAAAACAGTTTCGTCATGTTGAAAATGAAACTGACCTGTTATGTCGATAGGTACGAACGAATCTTGGGTAGTACCATTTCCTAATTGACCTCTTCCATTGTAGCCAAACGTTAGAATTCGATTTTGTGATGTTAATAATATACAATGTGTATCAGAACACGATGCATCGCTAATGACTTCATTTTCATTAAATGGAATTCGACTATTAAGTATGGTTGGAACTAAATATGTTGCATTTGTACCACCTAAAAATTTACCAGAGTAATCAATACCCCAAATATACAATTTTCCACCTTCACTCAAAGCAATTCCACCAAATTGATCAATACCTAACTTTACAAATGTAATTGGAGTATCCGTTTGTAGCATATAAGATAATGTATATTGATTAATTGAATATTGTGCGTAGATGATTTTACTTTCTGTAATGTTGTTCAGTTCATGACTCCATCCTAAAAAAGTATATCCAACCCTGGATGGATTATTCGGCGGAGTTACGTCTTCACCACTATGTGCACCTACCATTTTAATAAACGTTCCATCATGATCGAAAAAGACAACAAAGTAATCACTTACACGCCATTTTGCATATACTGTCATATTGGTCTGTATCGGAGTGATGTTTGTGATTTTACCATCATTAACTGTTAAACCTGAATACCAACCTTCAAATGTATAACCCATCTTGGTTGGAATTGGTAGGCTGATGGTGTTACTTGCTTCGATGAAAATGATTGGTTCATACCCTTCTGGTAGTTCTCCTCCCATTGGGTTAAATGTAACCATATACATGGCTCGTTCACTAAGTAAACCATTGGCTAAATCATACATCCATTCTGATTCTGTTTTGGTATACTCTGGATGTTGTATTAAATAAAGTTGATAAGCAGATAAACCAGCTTCTCCCTGCGGACCAATTAATAATTCTAGTGAAACAAGATTGTTCCATTCAAGATCACTTTCATACTTCCATTGTATAAATCCTGTGCTAACGCGGAAGACTACTTGTTTTCCTGCATCGCCTGTATCACCTTTTGGCCCAGTCGGACCAATCAATGATTCCATTGATATCAGGTTGGTCCACTCAATGCCAAGTTCATATTTCCATTGAATATAACCACCTTGTACTTGTAACAATATAGCTTCAGCATTGTTCCCTGGATTACCTTGTTCCCCTTTTGGGCCAATTAATGATGCTATTTCGATCAGTGGTGTCCATAGAACATCACTTGTATACTTCCATTTGATGTATCCATCCAATACTTGTAATAATACTTCTTCTCCAGATGCTCCTGTCGCACCTGTTTCGCCAACCAATGTTGCGATTTCTATTAAATTTTCCCATGTGACACTATTATCATATTTCCATTGAATGTATCCTCTATCCACCTGAAGGACAATTTGTGATCCATTCATACCGGGTTCCCCTTGAGGACCAACGAGTGACGTGAGTGATATTAATTGATTCCATACCAAATCACCAACATACTGCCATTCAATATTACCATTATACACTCTCATAATAAATTCTTTTCCAGAATCTCCCTTAGGTCCAATAAGCGTACTAATTTCAATTAAATTATTCCAGTCATAATCCCCTTCGTATTGCCACTGAATATAACCTCCTGCTACACGTAAAACAACTTCTAAACCATCCATACCAGTAGCACCTGTTGGGCCAATCAAATCCATCAAGTCAACCAAAGGTTTAAATGAGTACTCATCACTATATTTCCAAGCAATCCAACCAGCATTCACTTGCATCACGATTTCTCTACCACTTGTACCTTGATCCCCCTTAGGACCAATGAGCGTTGAAATTGCAATTAAGTCTTGCCAAAGGGATTCTCCAACATATTTCCATTGAATATAGCCATTTGCGACTTGCATAGTCACTTCTAACCCATCATTACCCGGATCTCCCTGTGGTCCAATTAACAAAGATAATGCAAAGAGTTCCTTCCATTCTAGTTCATCTTCATATTTCCATGATAAAATCCCATCTTGAACATTTAACAAGATGTCGTTTGCATCCATTCCATCGTTTCCAACCACCAATCCAAGATCAATTGTCTCTTGATTCGAATAGGTAATAATTAAATGACCTAATTCGTTGATCACAGCTGATGTAATTCCTATTCCATCGCTTCCAATAATGTTTCCAAGATTGGTTTCGGTTTGGTTTGTTTGTGTGATAATGAGTTCACCATTATCAGATATAGATATCGATAAAATACCAATACCATCATTACCACTTGCACCTACAGGACCAGTTAAATCAGCCAATGCAATTAAGTTATTCCAGATAGTTTCCCCATTTAGTTGCCACTGGATATAACCATCTGAAATACGTAAACATGCATCCTTACCATTTGTTCCATCTTGTCCTTTTACGATTCCAGCATTTATTGTTTGACTATTTGAAAGGGTAAGAATTAAATATCCTTCGGGATTGACGGCTGCACTTACAATACTTACACCATCTTCCCCTTGAATTGATTCTAACCATTCCTCATAACTTCCTGTAATGAGTTCTTCCGCAATTCCTTGGTTATAGATTGCGACAAGTTGCATCTGTAAAGTTGAACCTTTGATCGTAACAGTAAAGGTTGTTGTAGCAGTTTCGTACCTTGCTGTTATCATGTGTGTTCCAATCGTTTGAAGTTTTAGCAAATCTTCCACTGACAACATTGAAGGCATTAAACTGATACGAGATGCAGATCCATTTGACTTTCTTACAAGTAGTTGTATATTACTAATATCAAATTCATTTATATCTAAGTCGGATGCAATGGTTATTGGATCAACTTCGATAGAAATGACAAAAGGATCTGCAATTGGGTTGTCACAAGCCATCAAAAAAAAGGCTACCAACACAAAAACAAATCCTACAAGACTCTTGTGTAATGATTTTTTCACTATATATCACCCCAGTGTTTTGAAATCGATGCCAAAAACAACTTGCGGTTCTTATTTCATATTACAACCTTTATAAATAAATGTCAATCATTCTTTTTCACTACAATGAAAAGAGTGAAAACAATAAAGTCAGAACGAGTTCTGACTTTATTTCATCGTATGTTCTGCGTAACTTCCAATGATTTGAAAACCATGTTTCAAGTATAATTGTAGTGCTTTCGTATTGATACGTTCTACACGAATGAAGCATTCATTGTGTTTTGATAATACCTCATTTAATGCGTTTATTAGCAAAGATTTCCCTATTCCTTGGTTTTGGAACGATGGACTCACCACAAGTTCAGCGATATAAGACCCATCTAATATATAAGATCCCACTAGTTCCCCATTAAAAAAGGCTGTTTTTGCTTCGTGAGTTCTTGCCTTTCTTACCAAATCTTGATTAAACGATAATCCCATTTGCGAATAAATTGTAGTGTGGTATGCCTCATCATAAAGATATGCAACCTGTTCAATATACCGTGGGGAATAATCTTCAATGATTAGGTTATTGATCATTGGTTGTTCCTTTGTTTGGGTTGCACGAAGTTGATACCCATGTTGATCAAGTCCAAACATATCATAATTGATCCGTTTGATGGAACGGATGTTCTCGCCATATACGTTGATGCAATATTCCACCAAAAACTTACGCTCATCGATTGCTTGTTTGAAACAATCTAAATATGGATCGGTTTCAGAAGTAGTATAAGCATATACGATTTCAAGAAAATCATTCCACACACGAACGATAATAGCATCCTCGTGGTCAATATAAACTTCAATTGATCCATGTAATGATGCATTTTTTACAAAGTCATATGCTTCTTTTGTGATGTGTTTTAGTAAATTCATGTGTTTCATCTAGCTCTTTTCCTTTCGAAAGAGTGTTAAAATTGCCTCAGGAAAGCGTTCTTTGTAAACAATTACATTTGCATTCTCACCATATCCAACTACAAATTTTAACTGTTTGCATTTTTTGTAAAGAATCGTATTTAGTTTTTTGGCCAAATAGATCGCATATTGGTTTTTCACCCAATTCGACGTCTCTTTTTCTGCGATGTAATGATAGATCGTTGCTTCTTCTGCGAGGATCAATTGCTCTGCTCGCAAATAGATTTCATTTGATATTAACCATAAAGGCATTGAAAACAATCCCACTTTTCCAAAGATGTGAGAATATTCACTCAAGATGTACAAAGCAAAGATGGAACTATATCCAGCACCAATAATGCCAGTTGTTAAGAGATCTGGTTTGGTACGAAAACTTTTATCAATATCGGGTTTGATGCCATGAACTAATAGATTCGCAACTTCTTTTGCATTGCTGATGAATGGTTTGTTTTTATGAGCGGGGTCTGTAAAAATTCCTTGGTTGAGGTTGTGAACATAATCTTCAAGTTCAAAAGTATTATCTCCTTTTATAGAGACAACAATCATTGGTTCGATTAACTTGTTCTTTTTCATAATGTCCAAGCTAGACTTTACATTCCAGTGCGTTAACTGTGTTGGATGCACATCAAAGAGGTGGTTCACACCAACCACATAAAGGACTGGATATCTTACCGTGTGTAACACATCATAATCATCTGGAAGTAAAATACTAGCTGTAAAGGTTCGATTTAACCCATCAATTCTATATTCTTTTTCTATGATTTCAATCACGAAAAATCCCTCATTTCTATTACAATTCGTAACATTCATATATATATTATAAACAATATTTCTTCATTTGAAAAGCAGTTTATTGTACATTCCTAATATGGTTCATTGAATATCAAGAAATTTGCTTTAAAAGTTCCCACGTTTAGTGTATAATTATTATAGAATAGGGGAGATGTTTATGCAAATTGGAATCATAGGTTGTGGATTAATGGGAGGATCCTTTGCGAAAGCATTCAAAGCGATTGGTCATACCATTTACGGTTATGACATTGACCCCAACACCATTCGTTATGCGATTGAACATGGAATTATCGATAGTGGTTCGACATTCGCAAGTGATGTGTTGCCACATTCACATGTCGTATTTATCTGTTTAAATCCAGTAGATGCAATCAAATTTATCAAAGATAATATCAACCTATTTGCCTTTCACACCATCATTACCGATATCGCAGGCATCAAATCCGAACTATATCAAGAAATCAAACCAATTCTAAGAGATGATTTGGATTTTATTCTAGGACACCCTATTGCAGGACGAGAAAGAAAGGGCATCACACATTCCGACCCTTCCATCTTCAAAGGTGCGAATTACGCACTTTGTCCAGTAGAATCCAATAAAAAAGCACATATTGAAGTGATTGAAGAGTTGATTCAAAACATCGGGTTTGGCCATATTGAACATGTAACGGTTGAAAAACACGATACACTCATTGCGTTTACGTCTCAACTTACTCACCTAATCGCATTAGCAATCGTAAATGCTACCAGTGCGGATCCCCAAATGAAGCATATGATAGGCGATTCTTATAAAGATTTAACGAGAATTGCGATGATCAATGAAACACTTTGGAGTGAACTTTTCTTAAAAAACAAAGATGCATTGCTTCACGCAATGGATTCGTTTATATCTGAATTAGACCGATTTAAAAAAGCATTGCTTGACAACGATGATGCCACAATCAAACATCTGATGAAACAAGCAACAAAAAAACGAAGCAAACTGTAGGAGGAACCTAATGGATGTATTAATCACGCCTAGCCCATTAAAAGGAACGATCAAAGTCCCCGCATCAAAAAGCATATTACACCGTGCCATCATTGCTGCTTCTATCTCAAATGGAACATCAATTATTCGTAACATCAATTATTCGGATGATATTTTACGCACGATTGAAGCGATGAAGTCACTAGGTGTTACCTTTATCAGTGAAAACGACACCTTAACGATTGTTGGGAACGATGCTTTTGAACTGTCGAACAACTTAATTGATTGTCATGAATCTGGATCTACCTTACGTTTCTTGATTCCTCTTCTTTCGCTTGCGAATGAAGCAGTCACGTTCACCGGTAGAGAATCGTTAATGAAACGACCACTTGCCTTATATAAATCAATTTTTACAAAACACAAGTCAACCTTTAAACACAATAAAAACAACGTGTTTATTGAAGGGGCATTACGTCCTGGAAAATATGTCGTACCAGGTAACATTAGTTCACAATTTATTACCGGTTTGATGTTGACGCTCCCTCTTCTATCCCGCTCTAGTACAATCATCGTAACCGAAAAGTTCGAGTCCAAACCTTATGTTGATTTAACAATTGATGTTTTATCCAAATTTGGTGTCACAATTGAAGAAGGCGATGACAATACCTATTACATCAAAGGAAGACAGTCTTACGTCGCAACCGATTTAACCATTGAAGGAGATTACTCGCAAGCAGCCTTCTTTATGGCAATGGGACTCTTCAATGACGAAATCAAAGTCTTAAATTTAGATCATAACTCCAAGCAAGGAGACAAAGAAATTGTGACAATCATCAAAGATTTTGGTGGAAACATCACTGAAATTGAAGGAGGTTATCAAGTCACACGAAGTGAATTAACTTCTACCATTGTTGATATTGAACAATGTCCTGATTTAGGTCCAATTTCTACTGCGATTGCGTGTTTAGCCGATGGAACTACCGATGTGAAAAACGCAGGACGTTTACGTATCAAAGAATCAGACCGTCTTGAAGCGATTCAAACCGCGATGAACGAGTTAGGTGGCTTTGTCTTAAGTGATGCTGACACATTAACGATTGGTGGAAAACCAAAACTAGATGGCGATGGTGATGTTGATAGTTTCAAAGATCACCGCATTGTCATGAGTGTAGCAAGCATTTCTACGATGTGTAAAAAACCATTCATCATCCGCGATGCCGATAGTATCAATAAAAGTTATCCAAGTTTCTTTGATGATTTTATCTCCTTAGGTGGTAATGTCAAATACATTAGTGGTGAAATCGATGAGTAAACTAAGTGTCAAACTCATTCAGTCTACCTATGATATTTATATACAACAAGGAATCTTAGAGTTTGTTCAAAATTATATAGATGTCATGAAACCAACTCTTGTGGTAACCGATGATGTCGTAGCACCACTTTATTTAGAAAAACTATCTTCAAAAATTCCTACATTAAACTTTTACTCCTATATCATAAATCATGGAGAAACTTCAAAAACATTGGAAGAAGCCAAAGCAATCATCGACTATTTGATTCAAGAAAAATGCACAAAAGACATTCAAATCGTTGCTTTGGGCGGTGGAGTTGTTGGGGATTTGGCTGGATTTGTTGCGAGCATCTACCTACGTGGTGTTGACTTTATCCAAATTCCAACAACATTACTATCTCAAGTCGATTCTTCGATTGGTGGGAAAGTCGCAGTCAATGTTCCTACAATGAAAAATGCCGTAGGTTCCTTTTATCAACCAAAGCTTGTGCTAATCGACCCCTCTACACTTTCAACTCTTCCTCAAAAAGAAATCCGTAGTGGTATGGCTGAAATCATCAAGATTGCGGCTCTGTTAGACCAAAAATTCTTTTATGAACTAAAAGCAGGAATCAAGATAGAAGCAATTGAAGGGATTATCACAAAAGCCTTAAAACTAAAAAAGAGAATCGTGGAAATGGACCCGTTTGATCAATCGATTCGCCAAATCTTGAACTTTGGTCATACGATTGGTCACGCGATTGAAGCACACTACAACTATAAAAAATACACCCACGGTGAAGCAGTCGCCATAGGAATGGTGAAAATCACCTCTAATCCAATCATCAAACAAGAGTTGATTGACTGTTTGTTAAAATACAACCTACCAATCAATGATCCTTACAACGGAAAAGAACTATTTGACTATATATTAAAAGATAAAAAAGTATCGAACAAGTCAATCAATGTCATTTTACTCGAAACAATCGGGTCTCATAAAATTGAGCGAATGAAACTAGTAGATTTCTTCAATCTACTATAATAAGGAGAAAACGTATGAGTGTATTTGGACAAATCATTCAAATGAGTTTGTTTGGGGAATCCCATGGGGAAGCAATTGGTCTTACCATTAATGGGTTACCTGCAGGAATCAATTTAGATCTTGAGCTTATCAAAAAACGTCTCAATCAGCGCAGGTCAAAATCCGATCTCACAACACCAAGACAAGAAGCCGATCAATTTGAAATCATAAGTGGATATTTCAAGGGGTTTACCACAGGTACACCTCTTACCTTTTTGATTCCAAATACCGATAAACGTTCAAATGATTATGAACAAACCAAACATATTTTAAGGCCAAGTCACGCCGATTACACCGGTCATATGCGCTATGGTGGATTTCATGATTACCGCGGTGGAGGGCACTTCTCTGGTCGATTAACTGCCTTAATGGTCATCATGGGAGCAATCGCCGAACAAATCTTAAGTAAAAAACATATCTTAGTTGCCTCTCATTTGGCATCAATTGGTGAGATTCTTGATCAACCTTTTCATACAACCATGATTAACTTTGGATTAATCAACAAACTAATGGGTTGTGATATACCAGTAATCGATCAAACACAAAAAGAACGGATGTTACAACTCGTTGAACTGATGAAAGACAAACACGATTCGGTTGGTGGAGTGATAGAAACAATTGTGTTAAACTTACCAGCTGGATATGGAGACCCCATCTTTGATAGCATTGAATCGATTCTTGCCCACCTAATGTTTAGTGTACCCGCAGTAAAAGGAGTTGAATTTGGAAAAGGATTTGCGATTACGAACCTTTTTGGTTCCGAAGCAAACGATGAGTTTATCCTAGACAACGGAATCATCAAAACAAAATCGAACCACAGTGGTGGAATCAACGGAGGTATCTCAAACGGGATGCCGATCCTAATGAAAACTGCCATCAAACCTACTTCTTCGATTGCAAAACCTCAAGGGAGTGTCCATTTACAAGACTTAACCGAAACGAGATTAGAAATTACTGGTAGACATGACCCATGCATTGCCTTACGTGCGATTCATGTCATCAATGCTATGGTACAATACGGAATCTTAGAGACGATTTCAAGAAAGGACGGAACCTCATGGATGATCTAAATACCTTGCGAAAACAAGTCGATCTACTAGACGACCAAATTATGAAACTATTAGATGAACGATTTAACTTAAATAAAATTATCGGGATTGTAAAAAAAGATGCTCATATTAGTGTCAATGATCCCACAAGAGAAACCTTTATCTTAAACAAAGCCAGTTCATTCAAACACAACGATAAAATCAAACACGTCTATCTCACAATCTTTGAAGAAAGTAAAAAATTACAAGGAAAGTAAGGGTGAACTCCCATGGTCGGACTACTTGGACATAAACTAAAACATAGTTTATCAAAACAAATCCATGAATTAATCGTTCCAAGTAGACCATATCAGATGGTTGAAAAAGAATCTATCGTGGACTTCATGGAAAAAAAGGAATTTTCTGCGATCAATGTGACGATTCCTTACAAAGAAAGTGTCATCCCATTTTGTCAAGAGTTAGATCCACTTGCTTCAACCTTATCTTCTGTGAATACAATTACTAACACATTTGGTGTTTTAAAAGGGTACAATACCGATTATCAAGGGTTCTTAGATTTACTAGCCTACGAAGGAGTAACCATCGAACACAAAACCGTCGTCATTTTAGGAAATGGTGCCACTGCTTCGATGGTAGATTATGCATGTAAGAATTTACAGGCAAAGCAAATCAAGAAAATCGTTCGAACCATGCGTTCGACTGATGAACTTCTAGTAAGTACGCTAGAACGTATGGAGGATGTCGATATTATCATCAATACGACTCCGGTTGGAATGTATCCAAGCAATTACAACAACCCATTTGTCGATTTAAGATTGTTTCCAAATGCTACCATTGTGATTGATATCGTATATAACCCATTAAAAACAAAACTATTACAAGTCGCCTCATCCCTTGGAAAAAAGGCAATCAACGGACTTTATATGTTAGTTGCACAAGCATTTTACGCTGAAGAAATCTTTTTAAACAAACGCTTAGATCCTTCTTTAATTTTATCAACTTATCAAACGATATTGTACAATCAAACCAATATTGTGCTAATTGGAATGCCTACAAGTGGAAAAACGACAATCGGAAAATTACTTTCTTATGATCTTAAACGACCATTTTATGATATTGATCAAATGATTGAAGAAACATTTGGTAACATATCTTCAATTTTCGCAGAAAAGGGCGAAGGTGCATTTCGCGAGTATGAAACCTTAACGATTGCTGAGGTTGCGAAATACCAAGGTGTGATTATTTCAACCGGTGGTGGAATCATTAAGAATAAAACAAATATCGACTACTTATCTCAAAACGGAATCATCGTCTTCATTAACCGAACTTTAGATCGCTTAATGGAGTCTGATGTTTCAAACCGACCTCTACTAAAATCGCCTCAAGACATAAAAACGCTTTTTTTGGAACGACACCAATTATATCTTGACTATTGTGATATTTTAGTAGATAATAATTCCACATTTACCGATGTAATCACCAAGATTAAGGAGAACGTATATGAAGCTACTCGTCATTAATGGACCAAACCTAAACTTCTTAGGAATCAGAGAAAAACATATTTATGGATCAAAAACCTATTTTGATTTGGTATCGTATATCAAGGATTTAGGGAAATTATATAATGTTGGAATTCAAGTCGAACAAACCAATTACGAAGGTAAGATTGTTGATTTGATTCAACAAGCCTATCATGCTAGTTATGATGGCATCATCATCAATCCAGGAGCACTCACACATTATTCGTATGCAATTTATGATGCAATCAAAGGAAGTAACATACCTACCGTGGAAGTTCACTTAACGGATATCAACTTACGAGAAGAGTTTCGCCGTGTCAGTGTGATACGAGCTGCTTGTGTTACCCATTTCCTAGGATTAGGATTTGATAGTTACCATGAAGCAATCAAATTTTTAATAAAGAGGTAACCATTATGATTGTAAAATTAAGACAGTTTACACCAGAATCCGAAGTTCAAGCACTCAAAAAGCATTTACATGATTTGGGGTTTGAAATTCATGAATCAAAAGGTGCCAAATATCAAATTTTAGGGATTGTTGGTGATACCGCAGCACTTGATCAAAGAAACTTATATGTCTTTGAGTGCGTGGAACAAGTCATTCGAATCCAAGAACCATTTAAGAAGGTAAATCGTCGCTTCAAAGAAACGAGTAGCATCATTGATGTTGCTGGAATCCCAGTTGGTGGCAACAAGATTGTTGTAATTGCTGGTCCATGTAGTGTCGAAAACGAATCACAAGTTGACATTATCGCCAAAAGCGTTCAAGAATCTGGTGCTACAATGTATCGCGCGGGTGCTTATAAACCAAGATCCTCACCTTACTCTTTCCAAGGTCTCGAAACCGAGGGACTCAAGATATTAGCAGAATCTAGAACAAAATATAAAATGCCAATTGTATCGGAGATCATGTCTGTGGATAAGATTGATGAGTTTCTTGAATATGTTGACTTAATTCAAGTAGGTGCTAGAAATATGCAAAACTTCGCTTTGTTAAAGGAACTCGGAAAAATCAAAAAACCGATTCTTTTAAAACGAGGATTATCTGCTACAATCGAAGAATGGTTGATGGCAGCAGAATACATTGTTGCGAGTGGAAACCCAAATGTCATTTTATGTGAACGAGGAATCAGAACCTTCGAAACCTATACAAGAAATTCACTCGACATCTCTAGCATTCCTGTTGTTAAAAAATTATCACATCTACCGATTATCGTTGATCCATCTCACGCGGTTGGCAGATGGGATTTGGTGGAAGATGTAGCGAAAGCCGCAATCGCTGCTGGGGCAGATGGCTTGATGATTGAAGTTCATCATGACCCAGAAAATGCATTAAGCGATGGTGCACAAAGTTTAAAACTAGAAAAATTCAAAGAACTAATGGAAAAAGTAAGAAAAGTCGCTGTCGCAATCGATCGAACCATTTAAGTATGAAACCTTTCGAATGAAAGGTTTTTTATTTTCGAATGAAAGGTTTTTTATTTTCGAATGAAAGGTTTTTTATTTTACTTGCTTAACATAGAGTATCTTTTGTATAATGAAGGAAATGAGTTGGAGGTGATACTTTTGCGTACATGGATCAAACGAATATCACTCATTCTCTTGAGTTTGATCGTTGTCACACTATTAATCTTTTATACCCCTGATCTATCACAAGAACAATTAGAACTCACCTATACAACTCCAAATTCACACTTTGTAACGTTAACCATTCATTCTTTAGACCAAACACCATTACCGATTGATGTTCATTACCAAGAGTTTGGACGTAACAATGAAGCAACCATTCTACTCTTACATGGAGCGTTTTCTTCATCTCACACCTTTATTCCCTGGGCAGAAACGTTAGAAGAAATTGGATACCGTGTTCTTCTTCTTGATTTACCATACTTTGGACTGACCAAGGGGTTTGAAGATGAAGTGACATCCCTACGTCGATCATGTGAAGTAGTGAAAGCGCTGCTAACTCATCTTGAAGTTGATTCTATTCACATCGGAGGAAACTCATTAGGTGGCGGTGTTGCTTGGTATTTTGCGAGTAACTACCCAGACATGACATCTTCGTTATTACTAATCAATTCAATCGCACCATCAATCACCGATCAACGTCGAGATAACATTTCACCAATCCTACAAACAACAATTGCTTCTAGCGTCATCAGTCAGTTTACACCAAAATTTCTCGTAAACCCGATTTTAGCATCCGCCTATGGAAATAAGTCAAACCTGACAAAACCCACACTCAACCGATATTTTGACCTATTGCGTAGGGAACAAACCAGATCATGGATCCTAAGGGTCAAATCTGAAAACATTCCGAATGAAGATTTAGATGCTATGATTTCAAGTATTTCATCATCTACACTACTGATGTGGGGAGAACTTGATTCGTGGATTCCTGTATCGACTGTTTCTATTTTCCAAGCGAAATTATCACTAGATCAGAGTGCTATCATCATCTATCCAGACCTTGGTCATGTCCCAATGGAGGAAAATCCGGATACGGTCGTTGATTATGTAACATTCTTAGAACAAATAACACCATAATAAAAGGAAAACAAGGTAAAGAAAATTCTTTACCTTGTTTTGTTTTTGTCTTGTTGGTAGGGAGAACTAACCAACACTATGCTATGCTTTCAAAAATATGTAGGATGATTATCTAAATAGAATGTAGTTGAAGTTAGTAGCCGTATTCGCAACAGTAATTAATGTGAATAATATTGTATTGATGAATGCTGGCAACCAAATGCTTCCTGTTTCGCGATATAGTTTTCTTGAATAGATTGCTGCTATCGCTAAAATAGGGATGATAGGGAAGAGAACGATGTAAGTAAGGTTCATATCCCAATGCCATAATGCACCAGTCTTGAAGAAGGTTGCATATTGGATTGTAAAGATTAATGCGATACCTAACACGTTAAAGATTGCGTTAAACGTAATATTTAACCATTCTGGCATTCCCTTAACACGGTTTGCTCCATTGATGACAAGTGAGTTAATGAAGTAGTAAATAATGAAAACGGACATATAACGAATGGCTGTTGCAATACGAATGGATTCAAATGTACGAGTCGCAAATGACCATAATCTAAAGTCAGTTTTGAAGAAGAAATCAACGAACCATAACTATCTGTATACTAGGAAAATGGTAGATGTAGCAAGTGCTAACATGCGACAATATTTCCACCTTCTAATTTAATACCCCAATGAGCGAATGTTGCTCTGCGTTTTCTTGCATAGAAGAAATATTGTAACAAGAAGACAGCTAATGCTACTAAACCACATCCAGCTGCCCATAAAGCTACTGGATTGGTTGTTGGTTGAGGATAGTATTGATCTAGTTTGAAGAAGGTAGTTCCAAACCAGTTTCCAATAGTAAAGTATCGAATTAAGAATCCACATAGGATGGATAACCCAATGCCTTTACCAAAAAAAATTACATAGTGATACCACTTTTTCATTGCTGGTAAATCTTCCGTTGGTTCTTTTTTCGCTTTCGCAAATACTGGTAACACGAGTAATAATTGTGCTACTGGAATAATTGCTAAGAAGAATCCAACAAATCCAACACCATTAAACAATTCTTTTGCTAACCATGTTTGGTTTGTATAATTGACCAGTTAATACCCCAAGATCAGTAGCGAACGTAACATCGTAGACGCGGATGGTTTGACCATTCGTCATAACGAATCTTGTTCCAATACCACTAATTAAGCAAAGTAACCCCGCAACGATTAGTAAAATTCGTGTGAGTCTTTGTTTTGACATTGATTCATTTCCCTCCTCTTTGTTCATGAATACAAATTTCTTGTTTCTTGATTCTGGCCTCATTACTGTATATTCTTTATCTTGTTTCATTATTGGTCAAATGAAACAACATCGTAACCAGACGAATTGATTTGATTGATAGAATAATCATTGACATAAAAAAAGCAAAGCAAAACAGCACCATTACGGTTGTTTGGCCTTGCTCTTGGACTCTAAGGGCAACTATAAAATTTTTATCCACGATAATTATAGCATGCGTGAAAACGCTTGTCAATTACGATTTGATAAACTAAAAATAAAAGTTGTAAATCGATATTTATTTTTCGTCCTATTTTCTTAATTTAAAGGTTCGTGTAGATGCAACAGCTGTTTTCCATCCTTCAATAAAGGTTCGTCTTGTGTCTTCCTCCATGTTTGGAATGTAGCGTTTGTCTAGTTTCCACGATGCTTTTACATCATCAATTGATTTCCAAAATCCAGTTGATAGTCCAGCTAGATAGGCCGCACCTAAGGCAGTCGTTTCACTGATGATAGGACGTTCAACCACAAGATTTAAAATATCAGACTGAAATTGCATTAAAAATTGATTGATGGT
This sequence comes from Bacilli bacterium, assembly GCA_035362935.1. Lineage (GTDB taxonomy): Bacteria > Bacillota_I > Bacilli_A > ML615J-28 > CAG-313 > DAOSEC01. Next base: position 32,051 of record DAOSEC010000016.1, read on the forward strand.
CGCTCCACCATCGACTTTAAAACTTTTGATTGGTAAATCGGTATCTTCTTCCATGGAATGTAGGACATCCATTGATTGATAACAAATTGCCTCAAGAATTGCTCTTGCGATATGTTCTTTTGATGTTCCTCTTGTAATGCCAAACATCGCACCTCTTGCATCAGAATCCCAATAAGGAGTCCCTAACCCAACAAACGCTGGAACAATATAAACACCTTCATTATCTGGGAGTGATTTGGCTAAACTTTCTGTTTCGGATGCAGATGAGATGAGTTTAATACCATCTCTTAACCATTGTACACTAGACCCAGCGACAAAGACGCTTCCTTCAATCGCATAGGTTGTCTCTTTCCCTAATTTCCAAGCAATGGTTGTCAATAATCCATGACTTGATATGATTGGTTTGGATCCTGTATTCATTAACATGAAACATCCAGTTCCATACGTGTTTTTTACCATACCATCTTCAAAACATGTTTGACCAAACAGTGCTGCTTGTTGATCACCCGCAATTCCACTAATTGGAACGATTTCTCCAAAGAAATGACAAGGTAGGGTGTTTCCATAAATTTCTGAACTTGAACATACTTTAGGTAACATATTCAAAGGAATATCTAATATTTGACACAACTCGTTATCCCATGCTAAATCAAAGATATTATAGATTAAGGTTCTACTTGCATTTGTGACATCGGTCACATGCGTTCCACCTGTTAGTTTATAGACTAACCAAGAATCAATCGTTCCGAATAATAGTTCTCCACGGTTTGCTTTTTCTTTTGCATTTTTCACATGGTCTAAAATCCATTTGATTTTTGTTCCTGAAAAATAAGCATCAATCACCAATCCTGTTTTTTGTTTAAACAACTTTGAATAGCCTTTTTCGTTTAACAAATCACAATAGGGTGCCGTTTGTCTTGATTGCCAAACAATTGCATTGTAAATTGGTTGACCGGTTGTTTTATCCCAAACTACCGTTGTTTCTCGTTGATTGGTAATCCCAATCGCATGAACTTCCGATGGTTTGATGTTTTTTTCATTCAAACATTGTGCCATAACGTTTAAAACACTATAAAAAATATCATTCGCATTGTGTTCTACCCAACCTGGTTTCGGATAGATTTGTTTGATTTCTTCACTCGCAGTCGAAATAATATTGCTTTCATGATCAAATAAAATTGCTCTTGTTGATGTCGTTCCTTGATCTATTGCTAACATGTATGGTTTCATTTGGTATTACCATCCTTAAATATAATTTCAGACGTTGCTACAATATCTACCCCTGTATCACAGATATTAGGGTAGACCACATCTCCAATAAAGGTATCTGTTGTAATGAGTATATGGTCAAGTGCTTTGATGACTTCAAACATTAATTTTTTTGAGACTGGTTCTTTTGTTTTTACACTTAGGCGTTTCATGTCTGGATGTGTGGTTGCAACCGTTGAAGTAATCGTTCGCTTAGGATTCGTAACCTCTATTCGGCCATACACTTCTCCCCGTTTACAACGATTTCCTGTAATGTTTCCATCTTTATCGGCAGTTAAGTGACACCCTACCGGACATACAATACATATTAACTTATTCATGATACTACCTCCTCAAATTCCAAATAAATTGAGGATATATCAATTAAGTCTTGTGGTGATAATGTGATATGTTCCATTTCAGCAGGAGCAATATACTTTGCCTTTTTTTCTTTGATGACTTTTCCATTTTGTAGGATTCGGAATATTCCTGCTTCTGCTTTTTTGGTCGTACGGAATAAAAATTCAATTGGCTCTTGAAACGTATGATATTCAATGTGTTGTGGAACCACATATCTTACGTGTTTACTTGGAATGACTTCCAAATATGCTTTGTTTGGGTGTTCCGAGCGCTTTACATACTTTAAGGCACAATTTCCTGCTAGTTCACTTTCTTTTGTCACATAATCAACCAAATCATGAACATGTAACGCATTTCCACAGACAAAGAGTCCTTCTACACTCGTTTCATAATGTTGATTGACCAAAACACTTTTTGTAACGAGACTCATATCGGGCTTTAGATGTTCTAAGATGGCAGTATCTGGAATCAGACCTACCGATAAGAGTAAGGTATCAACTTCAAAGGTTTTTTCCGTTCCTGGAATGGGTTCAAAAATTGCATCCACTTCTTGAATGGTCACACTCTCTAAATTTTTCGTTCCGACAATATTTGTGACCGTATGCGATAAGTAAAGAGGTATGTCAAAATCATGTAAACACTGAACTATATTTCTTGTTAGGCCATTCGAATATGGCATCAGTTCTGCGACTCCTAAGACTTTCGCCCCTTCTAATGTCATGCGTCTAGCCATAATCAGTCCAATATCCCCAGACCCTAAGATAAAAATTCGTTTTCCTACCAAATACCCATCAATGTTTAAATAGCGTTGTGCACTTCCAGCAGGCATAATTCCAGCAGGACGTTCCCCGGGGATTTGGATTGCTCCACGGGTTCGCTCAAAACAACCACTCGATAAGATTACAGCGGTAGCCTCAATTTGGATCAATCCTTGTTCAATGCTTGTAGCTTTAATGATAAATTGATCTTGTTTATAAATATCGGTTACGGTAGTGTCCGTAATAAATGAAATCTTACCGTTATTCACAAGTTCAATAAACCGATTGGCGTATTCTGGTCCCGTTAACTCTTCTTTAAATACTTGTAATCCAAATCCATTGTGAATGCATTGGTGTAAAATACCACCAAGTTTTTTTTCTCGTTCGATGATTAAGACATGTACATCATCACTACTTGCTTTTAACGCAGCCGCTAAGCCTGCTGCTCCACCACCGATTACAGCGATGTCTACCTTCATCTTCTCACCTTCGTTTCTTCTTTTAGGATTGGAGTCCCTAGTTGATAATAGTTGATTTTTTCGAGTGGTGTGTTTGTTTTTCTTGCGATAATCTTTAAAACAAGCGATTCACAATATCCTCCTTGACAAAATCCAGATCCCGCTCTTGCTCGTTTTTTGATTCCTTTTACGGTATCTGCTCCACATGGGGCGTGGATTGCATCCACAATTTCAGCTTCGGTAATTTTTTCACATTTACAGATTAAATTTCCGTAGAGTGGATTTTGCTTGATTAATTCTTGTTTCGCCTCTTCGGTTTGGTCATAAAAAATAATTGGTTTTTTGCGTATTGGATTAAAGTTTGGATTTTTCTTAAATAAATATTTTGGCAATAATATTTCTTCTAGTAAATATTTTGCGATAGCTGGTGCTGCGGTTAACCCTGGTGAATCAATTCCTGCAACATGAAAATACCCAGGTGTATGATTGGATTCTTTGATATAAAAATCATCATACGTTGAGGTCGCTCTAACGCCAGAAAACGTTCGAATGATTTTATCATAAGGAACATTTTTGACCAGTTTCGCAATACTATGCTTAATCAAACGAAGACCATCTTTGGTATTATGGACTTTATCTTTGTCTTCTTGATGAGAACTCGTTGGTCCTAACAAAATATTCCCATGCGTTTGAGGTACAACGAGTACTCCTTTTCCAAGTTCGTTTGGAACTGGGTATATGACGTGATTAACAAATCCTTTACAATTGCGATCTAATACAAAGTATTCCCCACGTCTTGGTGTAATGATGTATGGAGTATCCTCTTCCACCATACTAGCTAAATAATCGGAATATACCCCAACAGAACCTATCACAAGTTTTGATTCAAACAGTCTTCCATCTTCTAACGTGACGATAAATCCAAGTGCGTTCTTTTTCATTGAAACCACTTTTGCATTTTTAAATAGGGTTGCTCCATTGTGAATGGCATTTTCCATGGAAGCAATCGCAACTTCCCAAGGAAATGTCACTTTTGTTGATGGGAGTGACAATACTTTCGTAATCGAATCATCTAGGTTTGGTTCAAGTAACTTGGCTTCCTCCCCAGTTAAAAAGTGAGGGTTGCCAACACCGTTAATCATAGCTCTATGATAAAGTTCATTTAATGTTGACTCTTCGATCTCATTATGGGCCACAACAAACGCTCCGGTTTTTAATAACGGAATGCCCAGTTCAAGTTCTAATTGACGATATCGTGCATTTCCTTCCACACATAACCTAGCTTTTAACGTTCCAGGTTTTGGATCATGCCCAGAATGAATGATTGCACTGTTTGCTAATGTCTGATAATTTCCGATGTCGTTTTCTTTTTCTAATACACAAACCTTCATTTGGTATTTGGTACATTCTCTGGCAATGAGTGCCCCAACGACTCCTGCACCAATGATGATTACATCATACATATCTAACTCAATCCTTTCCTTAAAAAAAGCGAAAAAACCCAATCTACTTGGACTTTTTCGCTCTCAATCTCTAATATTTCTATTAACTTTTTTATTCCCAAAAACTTGGGTTTGATGAAGTAACCGCTTTTGCTCCTGCTTTGATACAAGCCTCGATTTGATCTTTTGACCGAATCAGTCCACCTAACAAGATTTGTGCTTTAACCTTACTTTTGATTTCTCCAATGATTTCTAGAGAAGTCGCTGGTAAAATTTCCAAATAATCTGGTTCAGCCTTTTGTGCAAGTTCAACGCTTTGGGCTAAACTAATCGAATCTTTTAGGAAAAACCGTAAGATTCCAAGTACTTTTCGTTTTTTGCATGTCTCAATGACTTTTGGCTTGCTTGAAATGATTCCATCTACTTTTAATACTTGAATAAGATAAATCGCACCAAACTCATCACTTGATAGACCTTTGATCAGTTCTGAATGAATTAAAACCTTCTTGTGATGTTCTTTCATTACCCCGACGAGCTCAGCTAGTTGAGCTAATTGGAAATTCATCAAAATACCATAGGTTGCACGGCAATGCAAAAACTTTTTTAAATCTTGATGGTTTGAAATTGCCGGTATCACTTGTTGACTTGAAAACATATGCATCACTACTTTCTAGAATTATTATACTGCACTTGCTGTTCTTTATACAAGAAAAACAAGTAGGAATTAAAAAAGCAAAGCAAAATAGGTGCTCCTACTTGATTGCTTTGCTCTTCACTCTAAAGCTTATAATTAACTTCTATCTTCATTATATTCAAATGTATGTTGGTTGTCAAGAAGCAGTTTTAAAATTTAATATCATATTCGATGCAAGCATCTTTGACGATATGAATCATATCCTCATACTTCTTTTCCATTTCTTCTACCATCTTGAACTGTGTTCTAGCACGATCTAAATTATGATTTGGATACTTGATTCCAAAGTATTTATCACCATCAATATGATCAGTTAAGAAACGCATACCACATTCTAATGTGATGACAATGGCTGAATTGACTAAGTTATCAATCTCATCTTTTACTAAGATACCATTGGTGTGTTTTAAGAATCCTCTTGTAAATTCTTTAAAGTACTCTAGTTCTACTCCAACTTTTGATAAATCTTTTTCATCTTCGGCCGCAGTTGATGCTCCAATACGAATCGCATCACCAAAATCAAATAGTACCGTTCCAGGCATTACAGTATCCAAATCCACCATACATATCGCTTTGTTCGATTCATTATCAAACATGACATTGTTTAGTTTTGTATCATTGTGTGTTACGCGAACAGGCACTTTTTTCGAGTTTAGTAAATCCATCAAGATGCTCATTTTTTTCACTCGATCTTGAACAAACTTTATTTCATTGTACACTTCAAACGCTCTTCTCTCAGGGTCTTTCATTAAAACTTTTTGAAAGCGGTCATAACGGACTGGTGTATTGTGAAAGTTTGGAATCGTTGTTTTTAAGCGGTAAACAGGAAAACCATGTAATTGTTTTTGGAAGATTCCAACGGCTTTTCCAACTTCATACATTTGATGAGCATGTTCGACGGTTTCATAACTTTTTGCATCTGCGATGAACACATAAAGACGCCAAAACTCTTTGTCTACCTTTACATAAGATTTCCCACTTATGGTATGAACCAAACGTAATGCAGCACGTGACACGTCTTTTCCTACAAGTTCAGATGAAATTCGAATTTGTTCGGTTACAAGTTCAATGTTATGCAACACTTGTTTTGGTTTTTTAAATACATGGGTGTTAATTTGTTGTAAAATGTAACGTTCACGATCTGTTGCCACCAGGTAAGTCTTATTGATATGACCATTCCCGTATGGTGTGACAAATTTGATATCTCCTACGATATCGTAGTTTTCTAACAGTTTGAACATCTTCATAGTGTGAGTTCCTCGCCTTCTTATATTTTATTATGTAGTGTAATCGAATAAGACAGGTTGTTCTAAATTGATTGTAGTGTTTTTCTCCATAATTAGGAGTATCGCAATCAGTGGTATCATAAAGTGAACCGCAAAATACGTCACATCAATCAAGCCATGAATTTCGGTCATGAGTAGTGCGATTGTTAAAAACACATTAAATGGATTGAATGATTTCACAATGACTCGGTATTTTTCGAACCAGTGATAAAGCATCGCTAAGAGTCCTACTAGACCCATTGAAGATGCCATCTGCAGTAAGGTGTTGTGATACCAGTATATTTTACCCTTAATTTCAAACAAATAATATAGATTTGTTCCAAAGATTGGAAAATCCAAAAAATTGTTCCAGGCAAGTAAGTAATCTTCCATTCGGAGACGGTCATCAAATCCAGTTGCGACCATAAACTTTAATACTTCCGATAAGGGTCCAAACAAAAACACAACAAGTAACATAATTCCAATAAAGATAAACTCAGATTTAACAATAAATTTCATCCGGTCATAGGAGTATTTATATAAATAAATAATGATTGGAATTGCTCCGATCACAAGTGCTAAAATAGCTCCGCGGGAGAAAGTAAACAACATCGCAACGAGTTGTAACACCGTAGCTATAATGTAAAACGCATTTCGTTTCGATGAAATGATTAAATAGGCCGTAATTGGTATTGTAAACAACAATACAGTTCCAATTGCATTTGAGATCGCCCATCCTAAATGAAGACTTTTCCTCATAATCGCAAAATAAAAACTATCAACCGTTGCATAATAAATAGCTATTTGAACGAAGATTACAAGTCCTAGTGTCATAAATAATTTAGCAAAAAACTTGATATCAACCTTTGCTAGAGTTGCATTAAAAAATAAATATACAACTACAAGTAATGCAATCACACCAACTGAGGTTAACCAGTAGTTAAAATAAAATGGTTTACCTGAACCAATCCCCATAGTGATAAACGCAACAATCAAAGCTAAAAACCCAAATATAAATTTAGGTTGTTTGAGTTTAGGACGAAATTTAATCCAGTGGATGATTAACGCAATAACAAAGACTCCTATGGCAGGCAATAACCATATATTAAAATCAGCTATCGTAAAATGGCGTTTGAATATGACGGGGACAAAGAGAAACGACGTTAACACCGGTAAAGTGTTTTCTAGTCGTATCAAACCGTAACTAGCCAAAGTGACAAAAAAAATTAGACCTACTAGTTCTAATCCAAGTGCCCAACAAAGTACTGAAATGGTTCCTACAATATAGAGTATTGTATTGTTTTGTATATGGATGTCAATTTTGTTAAATATGTCTTTCATAATGTTATCCTCATAAGACTATTATACCATAATTCAAAAATCTTGCAACCGAAGATACGGAAAAACTGTAATTAATTCAAACAAATGCATAAAAGAAAAGGATGAAGGAAAAACTCTTCCATCCTTTTCAAAATGATGTAACAAACGATCATTAACTAAGAATCGCTGTTGTTTTCAAGTAAATAATCATATCACGCGATGGCATAACCATCAATCTTGATTCCTGATATCGTTCGATGTCCAGATAATATCCTGTGACTATCCTTCCATCTAGTTGTATCTCTGGATGAATGATATCCTCTACCGCAACTAGCTCAATCATCGCGACTTCTCTTGATTCAAGATAACTAATTGGTCTAGGGGTATTGTTTAGTCGAGCAAATGGTGAATTATATCCCCATGTGAACAATCTTCCCTCTGAAGTAGTAGCATAGACCACCCAGGTGTATTTGTTTACTGAGACGGATATGATTGTTTCGTCTTCTATTAACTCAAAATAATTGGTAATTTCAATTGAAAGTTCTTGATTGTCATATCGTCCATTTCCAATGTATCCACGTTCTCCATCTCCCCAACTATACATTCTATTGTTAGACGTAAGTACAAAATAAGTTTCGCTCCACGCAACTACGGAAGAAATATACTCATCTTCTTGCAATTCAAAGTAACCATTGATCAATTGCCATTGACCAGTATTTACGATGTATCTAAAAATATTACCTTTGGTTGTTAAGAATAGCATCACTTTATCATCCTCAAACACATGTTGACTGATGATTTCTCCAGGCTCTAGTGTAGCAATCTTTGATACAATATTATATTCATAGTTATAATTATGAAAGAAATATACATTGCCAAGTGATGTAATAACGATGTCATTTTCAATCGTTTGAATAATCACTTCTTCGCTTTCAAGATCAATGTAAGAAGTAATATCCATTGGTAAATTTAGATAAGGAATATTGTTTATTATAAAATTACCATTAACTTCAAATACTCTATTTAGTGATGTAATCACTCGCTTGTCATATGATATAAATACTTCCTCTTCTTGAAGATTAAAATTAGGCGTAATGTCAATCGGTGATGAAACAAGACCAACTGCGTATAACGTTCCCGATCCGGATGCATTATCACCCCATGTGAAGATGCGACTATGGGATGTATATGCACCTACAGAATATGTTTTCTCTAAAAATAATCCCTCTATGATTTCACCATCTTCTAAATAAAAACGTTCTGTAATGTCTAAAGCATACAATCGACTACTAAATGTCCCATCACCAAACCGACCACTCAAATTGCTTAGCACATTAAATCCACCTGTAATAACTCGGTGATTGCTTGTTAACACAACATAATCCATTGTATTTATGATGCTATCGATGATGGTTTCATTTTCGTCCAATATCAAACGAACTTGTTCCATGGTTTTTATATAATACTCATCAACAAGAGATTCATCATCGCTTGGCATCTCTACTGGATATGGATAGCCACCTTTGTAGGTACCGTTTCCACTTCCCCATGTAAAGATTCTTCCATGGTTTGTTAAAAACGAATGTGAGTTTAGTTGTACAATTGTCTCAGGTGACTCGATGAACGATAAGTCTGTAATTTGGGTTTGCGCATAATAATATTGCTTCTTAAGATCAATTAAGCGCATTTGATTCGTTAAAATACGATTATCAGAAAATGCAATAATATATTCATCTTCATTCATAAATTCCATATCAACGACTTCAAATAACTCTTCCATTTTACTAAAATAGATAAGTCTCTTATCCGAAGTATATACATAGTAATCATCACTGATATCTAAAATAAGCTCATTTGGTTCTAATGCAAAATCATCTGTGATATCAATTGGTGTACGTTCGATGTGGTTCCAGTAAATCACACGATGAAAATTGGTGATACCACAAAATGCGCCATAACTTGATACAATTTTAGTAAAATGTTCAGTGTTATTCAGTACACCAAATCGCTCTGTGATGTCTATAATGGTGGATGTTCTCATCGACTGATTTTGGTCAGGAAAAATTGTGTAGTATTTGTTTACACCCGTTGCATATATTCTATGTTGTTCTGTTAAAAAGAACACGGTTTCATCAACAATGTACATATCTAGAATTATATCGTTATTGTTGTTGATTGGATAAAATTGAATCGTTTCATTATAAAATTTGTTTTTGTAATACCCCGTTACATCTTTATGGTCATAGTAGTAAACTTGATTTTTATTTGTTAAAGCATAGGCGAATGAACTTCCCGATGCAACCTTTACAACAAATTCATCTTCTGCTTTTCCCACTAGAGGTATTTCCATTGGTGAAGTGCCTAATGGGGAATAAAAGACTTTGACTCCCCAAGCAAACACTCTACCTTTATTAGTTAAGACTAATGCAAAGCCCTCTGCTTTATGATGAAGTTCTGTCACATATTCTTCTTGCATAAGACTATTATCCGCATTAAACAAGTCATATACCTCATGATATGAAAGCTTGTACTGTACTGGTCCCCATGTTGCATTGCAAGTAATGTTATCAACAGTTACGGTTAGCCCTTTTGTGGTTTTGAGTGGATAAACACCAATTTCGGTTTCTCCAACAAAACAACTCCATGATATGATTTCAATTTCATTGACACGTTGTCTTGGTAATTCAACCGTTGTGCCTAACAAGTATCTAGCTTGCTCGGTATAGGTGTTATAATTGTAAGTCACATTCATATATTGTGGAGTGTAGATTGCAACTACTAAGATATCATATGTCACATTTGCATATTCAACATTCCAAGTTAGCAAATAGCCTAACTTACTCGCATCAGGTGGAGTCGCATCCGTTCCATCTTCGACATATTGTATTTCAATGACTTCATAAAAATCATTTACAAATGTTACTTTATGTAATTTATTCCATTTTGCTTTGAGTGATGCATGGTTTGTAACCGCAAACTCATCGCCAAATATGTCCCCATTTTGATAGAACCAACCTTTAAATACATATCCTTCTTTCTCACAAACGGGATTAGTTGCATAACCACCATAGATAATGGTTTGATTGATGGAACCACTCGTTAACGTTCCACCATTTAAATCATAGGTAATATGATATGACATCGCAGATTGTTCTACCAAACGAATGGTAAATGTTGTTGTTTTGTTAAAATAAGTGACATTGATTGTATGTTCTCCAACTTGAGTGAGTTTGGTTTTGTCTCCTTCTTCAATCATTTGAAGTCCTAATGGCGTAGACATTTGTGTGTTGTCGCTTTTCTTGATGAGTAGTCTGATGTCTTCTAATCGAAACTGACCAACCGCATATTGATCATCGACGGATGTAGGATCTATCTCAATCCCTGTAATATAGGCACCACTAAAGTTAACCGCATCACAAGCGGAAAGAAAGAAAACAAGAATACCAATAAATAAGACTCGACCAGCAAACAATACTTTTTGAAACATACGTTTCTTTTATGGAGTGGGCATACGTTGTAATAATGCCACTTACAACCATAGATCTCCTTTCATTTTTATTGCTTATATCAATATTTTAATTTTATTATACTCCTACATTTTTGAAAAGCAAACTACTTAAAGTTGTAAAAAAAAAGACTTAAGGGGATTCCCTTAAGCCTTCTGTTAGAGTCTAGACTATTTTGCTTTTTTTGCAGGTTGTTGAGGTTGGGCTGGTTTCGCAGGGGCAGCAGCTGGTTTCGCTTGTGGAGCAGCTGTTTTTGGTGCTGGTTGAGCCATTTTCTTGTCCTTCATCTAAATCATCTCCTTATTTGACCATCGAGGTCAATATCATTATATAACGACTATATATAATGTCAAGGGGTTCAACCTACTATTTTAGTTTGAAGTTCAAATATATTATTGAGTTTTAATAATACCCTTTAAAAGTCTTGATTTTAGGTCATAAATTTTCTCTAAAATCACGTGTTGGGTGTGTAAAAATGCTTCTTTTCCTTTACCAGTTGGGTCATCTAATCCCCAATCTTCTCGGTGAAAACAAGGTAAATATGGACAATCCACATTGCATCCCATTGTAATAACTACATCAATTGGTGGTAGTTCATCAATCAGTTTTGAACGCTGATGTTCATTCATATTGTACTGGTATAACTCATTTATGATTGCAACAGCATCTTGATTGATTGAGGGTTTGACATGCGTACCTGCACTATATGCCTCAATTACATCAGAAGCAAACAGTTTGGATAGAGCTTCTGCCATTTGGCTTCTGCAACTATTATGGACGCACACAAAGGCAACTTT
>DAOSEC010000017.1:0-43153 GCA_035362935.1 Bacilli bacterium
TGGATAACTTGAAACCCAAAATAAAAAAGACCATCGACTTTGTCGACAGTCTGAATCACCAACCTAAACTAGGTTGGTGATTGAGTTAGTCTTCAAAGTTTATTTCTAGATCAATTTTAGCTACTTTGCTAATGGTTGCATGAATACTACAATATTGTACACCATAATCAACAGAGCGCATAAACTGTTCTTTTTTCGATTGATCTGCCCCTTTGATTGTCAAAGTCATTTTAACATAATCTAATGTTTTAGGAAGTTCTTCCCGTTTTGATCCCTCAATCTCTAGGGATGCTCCCTTAAATTCTAATCTCTTTTTGTTTGCAACGCTTACAAATGTTGAATAAAAACATGCTCCGAGTGCACCAAACAATAGATGATATGGTTTCATCATATCGGCTTTTTCACCGATTTCAACTTGACCTGTTGGAGAAATCAAAGATCCTTCAAATTGATTACTAAAGTTCATAGAGATTTTATCTACAGCCATTATTAGTTCCCCCTTAATTTACGTTCATTATACACCAAAAGAAGAAATCATGGTAGCATCATGCTTCAGTGCTAACATTATTGCTCTTTTGCTTTTTACTCTTATCTTTGTGAATATACATCCGTTTATCAGCTAAGGCTGTTAGTGTAACCAAATCAGTGGAATCGATAGGGTACTCTGCCATTCCATAACTAAAACTCGGTATAAATGAGGAGTTGTAAATGGTAAATGGTGTTGTTTCTAATTCTTGGTACATTTTCTTTACAATTTTTGTTGCCTCTATTTGATTCATTCGTTGAAAGAATATGGTAAACTCATCCCCACCTGTTCTACCATATGTTACTGCCTCACCTAATGTCTTTTTCAACATAGTAGCAAAATATTCCAAGAATCTATCTCCAGCAAAATGACCATATTGATCATTAAACTTTTTCAAATCATTTGTGTCAATGATGCAAAGTGTAAAAGGATATTGATTTTTTCTTGCATCTTCAAACAACTTTTCTACGAGCTCTTCAAAATATTTTCGAGTATATAATTTTGTCAAACTATCATGACGTGACATATATAACATATCATCAAGTAAACTTTTGTTGTATAAGGCTACTTCGATTTGAGTGGCCAAATGCTTAATTAGTATTTTGTCTTCTTCAGAAAACGCATTAGAATCGTCCACATTATCAATATTAATTGATCCATAAAACTGATTTTTAATCGAAAATGCACATGTCAAGACAGCTTTTGCTTCAAGTGCATTGATCTTATTCAACTCTGCAAGCTTTTCGTTAGCCAAATATGCAGTATTAAAATCTCTTAAATCCTTAATAATATATGGGTCATATAGTTGTTCTAGTTTAAACTGAAAGCTGTCCTCAATATTTAATTTTATGTTGTGAAGTTGATTTAAATCATAACCATAGGCTGCTTTGTATTCAAGTTTATTCTCCTTAACCACAAGAACTGACCCCTTTTGTGCATTAGGTATGATTTCAATGGCTTTTTGTAATACGAGATCAAAAAAAGCATCGAGACTTTCAAAACGAATGATTTCGCTCATTAAATACATCATAACTTTGGATATTTCATTGTTTCTTGTGATTTCTTGATTCATACTAGTTAAATTAGAAATAAGTTTTTTGTTCTTCTCAACCTCGGAAACCAGGTCCTTGTTCTGCTTAATTTCACGAGTAATGCGGTAATGAGATACAAATGAATAAAACAATGCTACTATCGAAAAATACAAACTGTTTTGAATCAAGCTTGAAATTCTCACAACATCGTAATGAAAGAAACTCATCACCACTCCATAAACCAGCAAGGCAGAACCATAAAGAATAATACTTGTCAGAGGTCTATGTGACGAAACTATTGCAGATGAAATGATTGCAACCACAAAAGAGATCATTTGACGATCGTAGTTAAGATGAATTGCAGAAATCGCAATACCAATCGACATAATCAAAAATGTGTGTTGTTTGACTAAAATATAATCTACTTTTGAAATTTCCACTGCTTTTCGAGTAAACATCCAAACAAAGATGCCAAATTGTATAAACATCACAAGTGCAGCAATTAAATAAAGTGGCAAAAATAACACTTCGTGTGGTTCATAATAAAAATATACTGTAAAGTAAATCAGTGCTAAAACAAAAGATGAAATCATTCCTACTACAATATCAAGCTGGATAGTAGGTCTATCTTTTCTTCTAGTAAATAAAAAATGCAAATAATCATATAGAGGTCTTTTGTGTTCCATTGTAACCTCCTTTCGGTTGATTCTCAATAACTTTGTTTATTCATATTGCTTCGTAAATAATTGTACCAAATGTTCTATCTGATCGTCTCGTTTTTTACTCGACCAATTTATTACTGAAGTATTCAAAATGTCTGCTTTCTTTGCTTTGCAGATCTCAACCATCTTACGAATTGCGTTGTTACCACCCATCCATGGGTATGGGAAATACTCTGTGACAAAACAACTGACCTTTTTTCCTTCAAGGGTGTCAATTTCATTAAGATATTTTTTCATAAAAGGTGAAAGATTAAATGCTTGAACTAATGATGCAATAACGAGTGCATCGTATTGTTCAAGATTCGGATACGACTCAAAATGTATGCTTTCATAGCTTTGTTCATAGTTGCCAATAACAGCGAGTTTTTCAATGGTAACACGATGTCCTTGTTCTCTTAGTGCGGATTTCAGTTTTTCAGATACCGATAATGTATTACCTGTTTGTGAATGTACTATTATTCCAATGTTCATCTTACAACCTCCATTTGTTAACACTTAATATTATACTGATTTTCTTAAATTTTTCAATATTTATTCATTCATGAATGAAAAGGAAGTCAAATTGACTTCCCTTAGATTCTTACTAATGTATCAAATATCTTAAGCATCGTGTCTAATATATGCTCTATGGTGAATTTTTTTTTGCTTTCGTTATGCATAGAAGTTGCATTTAATCCTTCAAAAACCACTTGGTTTACATTTAGTCCAATCCCAATAATCGTGTATAACAACTGATATTGATCAAATTGTCGCTCGATTAAAATTCCAGCTATTTTTTTATCCGATACATAGATGTCGTTTGGCGTTTTAAAATTAGCACGGATTCCAAATTGATCAAGAGTTTTAATTACCATATCAATAACGATTTGATTTAATAACTCTATGTCGATAATTACATTCTCTTTTATCAAGATTGAGTACAATAGATTTTCCTTCTTATTAGATACCCATGATCGTTCAAACTGACCCCTACCTTTTGTTTGAAAATCTGCTAAAACCACTGTGCGATTTGGTAAGTTTTTCCAGTTTAATTTAATGTAGTTGTTCGTTGAATCCACTTCACTTAGGTGAACTATGTGATAAACATTAGGTTCAGCTTGGAACATAGTTTTATCCAATCATAAAGGTTAGTTCAGCTTCACATGCAATTTCACCATTTACTCTCGCAATTGCTTGTCCCATCCCCATAGGACCTTTCATTCTTGTGATTGTTGTTTCTAATACCAATACATCACCTGGTATGACTTTTTTACGAAATTTAGCACTCTTAATTCCTGCAAAGTAAGCTACTTTACCTTGATTTTCTTTAATTGATAACACTACAACTGCTCCAACTTGTGCAAGTGCTTCAATGATTAATACACCTGGCATTACATGTAATTCTGGAAAATGACCTGAGAAAAATGGTTCATTTGATGAAACGCACTTGATTCCAATAGCACTTTTTCCTTCATTCAAAGTCTCAATTCGATCAACCAATAGCATTGGATATCGGTGAGGTAATATTTTTTGAATTTGATCCGAATTATATACCATAGTCGCTCCTTACTCTACAAACTTTTTAAATACGATGGTAGCATTTTGTCCGCCAAAACCAACACTATTGCTTACAGCAACACGTATTGGACGCTTCACCGCATGATTTGGTGTATAATTAAGATCACAGTCTGGATCTTCTTCTTTATAATTAATGGTTGGTGGTGCAATGTCTTCTAATACAGCTTTTACTGTAATGACAGCTTCTATTCCACCTACAGCACCCAACGAATGCCCATGCATTGATTTTGTAGCTCCAATGTTGATGTTTTTGGCATGTTCTTTAAATACTTTTTTGATTCCTAATGTTTCATACTTATCATTAAGTGGTGTCGATGTTCCATGTGGATTGATGTAATCTACTTCATTTGGATCAACATTTCCATCACTCAATGCAAGTTCGATACAACGTGATATCCCCGATGCTGTTTCATCTGGGGCTGTAATATGAAACGCATCACACGTAGTCCCATATCCTACCATTTCAGCGTAAATCTTAGCACCACGTTTTTTGGCTTGTTCGTATTCTTCTAAGATCAAAATTCCGGCACCTTCTCCAATTACAAATCCAGATCGACGTTTGTCAAACGGAATCGATGCATTGTCTTTATCGTTAGAAAAGTTCAAAGCACGCATGACTGTGAATCCACTAACACCTAATGCATTGATCGGAGCTTCCGATCCACCAGCAAATGCAATGTCACAATATCCATCACGAATATATCGAAACGCTTCGCCTATCGAATTGGTTGCAGAAGAACATGCTGTTACAATTGGTAGACATGGTCCTTTTGCTTGAAAACGAATTGCAATATTCCCACCAATTAAATTAATAATGGAGTTAGGAATAAAAAATGGTGACATTCTATCTGGGTTTTTTTCGTATGCCTTACGTGATTCGTCATTGATTGTATCTAAACCACCAATTCCACTGCCAATAAATGTTCCAAATCGATTATTGTCTACAGCGCCTTCTGAAAGATTCGCATCTTCATATGCCTCAATAGCGGCTAACATTGCCAAAATCATGGATCTATCCATACGTCTAGCTTCCTTCGGGTCAATTAAACCCTCTGTGCTTAAATTCTTTACTTCAGCAGCAATTTTAACTTTAAGCTCTGAAACATCATACAGCGTGATCTGATCAATCCCATTACGGCCTTTCACCACTGATTCCCATGTTTCAGCAACATTGTTTCCGATGGGAGTTACTGCTCCTAATCCAGTTACTACTACTCTTCTTTTCATAAACTACCTTCTAACTCATAACCATTCCGCCATCAACATTGATGACTTGACCTGTAATGTAATCACTCATATCAGAACTTAAAAATGCAACTAAATTCGCCACATCACTAGGCTGACCAAGTCGAGCAAGTGGAATATTAGCTGAATATTGTTCTACAAGTTCTTTTGGTAACTGTTCTGTCATTTTCGTTTCAATAAATCCTGGAGCAATTGCATTTACACAAACACCACGTTTTGCAACTTCTCTAGCCAAAGCTTTGGTTAAACCAATCACTCCTGCCTTAGAAGCACAATAGTTTGTTTGCCCAATATTTCCTATTAGACCAACAACGGAAGATATGTTAATAATCTTTCCAAAGCGCTGTTTTTGCATATATCGAGCGGCATGTTTGCAACAGTTCCATGTTCCTTTTAAATTGACCTCAATCACCTTGTCAAACTCTTCTTCTTTCATTTTGATAATGAATGTATCAGCAGTGATACCAGCATTGTTTACTAGTATATCGATTTTACCATATTTTTCTACAGCAAAATCAATCAACTTTTGTGCTTCATCAAGTTTCGAAACATTTGCTTGAATCAGATTAGCGGTACCTTTGTTTGCTTGAATCTCATTAACAAGATCACTTGCAGCTTGTGCACTTGAGTTGTAATTTACTACCACAATTGCACCTAAAGATGCCAATTTGAGTGAAATTTCTCTTCCGATACCGGTTGCTCCACCTGTTACAACTGCTACTTTATTTGTTAAGTTCATTGATATTTCCTCCTAGAAATTGTTTTACAAGTTCAATATCTTGATATTTATCGATTGAAATGACTTCAACAGATGAATCTATTTTTTTGACAAGTCCAGTTAAAACTTGTCCTGGTCCGATTTCAATAAATGTCGTTGCTCCTTGTTTGATTGCTTCTTTGACAGAATCTTCAAAATAAACAGCTCCTGATAATTGTTGTTTCATTTTTTGTGGTAACTCATTTGTACTTTTCAATGTGCTTGCATCACAATTCATAATGACATTTACTGTAGGTTTTTTAATGTCTAATCGTTGAACATGATGTTCTATTTTACTTGCTGCATCGCTCATGAGTGGTGTGTGAAATCCCCCACTAACATTTAACATCATAGCTCTTTTTGCTCCATTTGCTTTTGCTAACTCGCAAACTTTCTCAACTGCTGGCTTAAGTCCTGAAATGACCAATTGATTTGGTGAGTTATAGTTGGCTATTTGTACTAGACCATCTATTAATCGTACTTCTTCACAAATACGATTAAGCGCAACCCTGTCCATTCCAAGAATTGCTGCCATTGCACCTGGGTGTTTTAAAGCATCTTGAGCCATATAATTGGCACGTTTTTGAATTAGTTCGATAATGTTTTGAAAGGAAATCATTCCACTTGCAAATATTGCACTATACTCACCTAGACTAAAACCAAGCACAAATTGCGGTTTCAACTTTATACTACTCATCAATGCTTGATAGATTGCAAGTGAAGTGGTTAGGATGGCTGGTTGCGTAAATTGAGTTTGATGAATGTCATCATTCGGTTCAAAACAAATTTTACGAATATCATATCCGAGCAAGTAGCAAGCATCATCAAATACTTGTTTTGAAGATGGATGTTGATCATAGAAATCCTTCCCCATTCCAACATATTGTGCACCTTGTCCAGCAAACATTACAACTATTTTTCTCATAAAACTACCAATTCTTGTCTGTATTGATCAATATCATCAAACAAATCTGATAAAATTTTAGCAACGGGTCTAATTTCTTTAATCAATCCAGACACTTGTCCTGCCATAAAAGATCCTGTTTCTATATTACCATCAAAGACTGCTCTTCGTAAAGACCCTAACGTTAATTTTTCTAATTCTTCACGATCAAATCCTTGTTTTACCATTTCTAAATATTCTCTAGCCATCTTATTTTTCAATACCCGAACAGGTGCTCCTGTTGTTCTACCTGTTACGACAGTATCGGTATCTCTTGCTTCAACAACCATATTTTTATAATTGATGTGAATTGGACACTCTTCGCTTGCTAAAAATACAGTACCAGCCTGTACTCCTTTTGCACCTAATGCAAATGCAGCCAATACTTGCCTTTTATCAGCAATTCCGCCTGCTGCAATCACTGGAATTTTTACAGCATCAACAATTTGCGGTATCATGGCCATTGTTGTTAGTTCACCGATGTGTCCACCTGCTTCTTGACCTTCCGCAACAATTGCATCAGCTCCAGCACGTTCCATACGAATTGCTAGTGCAACACTCGCTACAACAGGTATCACAATCATACCTGCGTTTTTCCACATTTCCATATAAACACCTGGACTACCTGCTCCTGTAGTAACAACTCTGACACCCTCTTCAACTACAACTTTAGCAAGTTCCGGAGCGTGTGGGCTCATCAACATAATATTGACACCAAATGGTTTATCAGTTAATTCTTTACACTTTCTAATTTGGAAACGGACCTTATCAGGATCATCTCCACCACAACCAATGAGACCTAATCCTCCAGCATTTGATACTGCTGCAGCGAGTTGATATGTCGCAACGTTTGCCATACCACCTTGAATGATTGGGTATTTTATATTAAGTAATTCTGTTATGTTCTTCATGTATGTTCCTCCTATAATGTCAGCAATGCTGATCCCCATGTGAAACCTGCACCAAATCCAACCAAAATAATCTTTTGATCATCAAAGTTACTCAACCCCTTGCGATATTCATCTAGTGCAATGATAATGCTTGCAGCTGAGGTATTGCCATATTTTTCTATGTTGATATAGAATTTATCCATTTCAAAATGTAAATTTTTTGCTGCATTTTGAATGATTCTTAAATTTGCTTGATGTGGAATGATTTTAGTAACTTGATCGTTTGTTAATTCACATTCTTGAAGTATCTTCGCAATACTAGATTCAATTGCTCTTGTAGCGAACTGATAGACTCGTTGACCATCCATATGCACAAAGTCATCTACATAAATAATTTTATCTAGTTCACCTTTTGATGCAGTATAGAAATATGCTGGTTTTGATTCTTGTGTATGCTCTAAGATGATTGCACCTGCACCATCTCCAAACAATACACAAGTATCTCTATTCGTCCAATCAAGAACTTTTGAAATCACTTCTGCTCCTATTACAAGTGCACTTTTATAAATACCGCTGTGCAACATTTGAGTAGCTACATTAAGTGCGTAAATAAACCCTGTACATGCTGCGTTGATGTCGAAACATACCATGTCTCTCTCACTCAATCCTAGTTTTGCTTGAACCATATTCGCAACAGATGGTGACTTGTAGTCTGGGGTAAATGTTGCAACGATGATGATATCAATGTTGTTCGGGTCATATCCACCACTTTGAATTGCATTTAGTGCTGCTTTTGTTGCCAAATCAGATGTGTTTTCACCTTTCGCAATTCGTCTATTTTTAATTCCTGTTCTCGTGTGAATCCATTCATCACTCGTTTGAACAATCTTTTCTAAATCAAAATTGGTTAATACTTGTTCAGGAACATAATGCCCTGTTGAAATTACTTTTACTTGATTAATGACTTTTTTCATAATGTATTTCCTTTTGTGTAATTTTGATAGCAACTATCACTTACCAAAAGAGTTATTCATTAAATTCTCCCATGTTTCGATATTTATTATATCGTGTTTGTAATAATGTATTTTCATCTAATTTTGATAGGATTGCAAAATCTTCGCTTAATTGCTTCTTTAGATAATCAAAGGATAGACTGTAATTGCAGTGTAACCCGTGTTCATCTTCAATAATGATATGATCAATGATTTTGTATTGATATAAATCTTGTGCTGTTAATTTCATATCATCTGCGGCTTTACTTGCAAGTGAAGAATCTTTATATAATATAGAAGCAAACCCTTCTGGAGAAAGAATAGAGTAGATTGCGTTCTCAAACATGTAAACACGATCCGATACTCCGATCGCAAGCGCTCCTCCACTTCCACCTTCACTAAGTACTACCGAAATCATTGGTGTTTTGGTAGACATCATTTCAGTCATACTTACAGCAATTGCAGAAGCTTGTCCTCTTTCTTCAGCACCAACCCCGGGATAAGCGCCAGGAGTATCTATGATAAAAATAACAGGGCGTTTAAATTTTTCTGCCTGTTTCATAAAACGATTGGCTTTGCGATATCCTTCTGGATGAGGCATACCAAAATTACGTTTGATACGCTCGTGAACACAATCACCTTTTTCTTGAGCAATGATTGTCACTGGTTGACCATTCAAAGTTGCAATACCACAAATGAGTGCGGCATCATCACCATACAAACGATCTCCATGTAATTCTATAAAATCTGGGAAAATAAAATCAATTAACTCTGTAGCAGTTGGACGTTTGTTATGTCTTGCCAACAAGACTCTGTCCCATGCCTTCATGTCATATTTCGATTGATTCATCATTTCACCCCTTTACAGTGAAATTGAAGCAATTTTGAGATGGTAGGTTTTAAATCTTTTCTCGAAAGAATCAAATCTACAAATCCTTTTGCCAACTGAAATTCAGCTGTCTGAAAATCTTTTGGTAATTCTTGGTTGATTGTTTGCTTAATCACGCGTTGTCCGGCGAATCCAATCAGCGCGCCAGACTCAGCAATATTAATGTCACCAAGTGATGCAAAACTAGCAGCAACTCCACCGGTTGTTGGATTAGTCAATACACTTATGTACAATAATCGTGCACCACTATGATACTTTAAAGCAGCCGCTGTTTTTGCCATCTGCATTAAGGAAAAAATCCCTTCTTGCATTCTTGCCCCACCAGATGCCGAAAAAATGATGAGTGGGAGTCGATGTTTTGTCGCATACTCAATGAGTCTTGTAACTTTTTCACCAACCGCACTTCCCATACTCCCCATCATAAAATAACTATCCAGAGCACCAATTGCTACTTCAATGCCATCAATGGCACCTCTAGCTGCAACAAACGCATCTAATTCTTTTGTTTCGGTTTGATATTTTTGAATTTTCTCTAAATAATCAGGAAATTTTAATGGGTTAACGGTTTGAATTGTTGTAAACAATTCTGTAAATTTCTCACCATCACACATCATTTTTAAACGGAGTCGAGCTGATATGCGAAAATGGTTATTACAGTTTGGACATACTTCTAAGTTTTTCTCTACATCCTCTTGCAAAACCATTTCATTACAGATTTCGCACTTCATAAACAACCCATCTGGGATGTTTATTTTGGTTGCAATAATCTTTCTATTTCTAACTGTTTGTTTGAATACATCTAATTCTACTTTTCTTTTATCGAAAAAGTTATTCATTTCGTTCACCTTCAATCAGGGCTGTAAATTTTCTTATGAATCCGGTGTTATAAGTTCCTTTTACGAAATCAGGGTTGTGCATAATTAAGTATTGATACTCAATGTTGGTTGAAATTCCATCAATGATAAATGTTTCTAATGCACATCTCATTTTCTTAATCGCTTCGCGCCTTGTGGCTGCGTGCACGATTAATTTTGCAACCATAGAATCATAATACGGTGGTACAAAATACCCATTATAGATATGCGTATCTAATCTTACCCCATTCCCACCTGGAAAAACTACATTTTGAATGAGTCCTGGTGATGGCCTAAATTGATGAGTAGTATCTTCTGCATTAATTCTACACTCAATGGAATGACCGTTTAGCTTAATATCTTCTTGCTTGTATGTCATTTCATTTTGATAAGCAATTTTGATTTGTTCTTTGACTATGTCAATCCCTGTTACCATTTCAGTGACTGGATGTTCAACTTGAATTCTTGTGTTCATTTCTATAAAGTAATAATTCCCACTTTTATCAACTATGAATTCCATTGTTCCAGCATTTTCATAACCAATTGCTTTGGCAAGTGCAACGGATGCTGAACCCATTTTCTCTCGCAATGCTTCATCTACAAATGGAGATGGAGATTCTTCAATCATTTTTTGATTTCTTCTTTGAACAGAACAATCACGTTCTCCCAAATGGATCACATTTCCAAAGGAATCCGCTAGAATTTGAATTTCAATGTGACGTGGATTTTCGACAAATTTCTCAATATAAACAGCTGGATCCCCAAAATTAGCTTCGGCTTCAAATTTTGTTTGTTCAAACAATGTAACAAACTCAGTCTCGTTGCGAACAATCCGAATACCTTTTCCACCGCCACCACTTGAGGCCTTTATGAGTACTGGATATCCAATACGATTTGCAATTTTGACACCTTCTTGAGCGGTATTCACAATTCCATCTGATCCTTCTACAACAGGTATACCTGCTTCTTTTGCGATTTTTCTAGCCATTGATTTGTTACCAATCTTTGCTATCACTTCACTACTTGGACCTATGAACTTAATATTGCATTTTTCGACAATTGATGCAAACTTTTCATTCTCTGATAAGAACCCATATCCTGGATGAATGGCGTTGCAACCAGTTGAAAGAGCTGCACTAATGATGCGATTAATATTTAAATAACTATCTTTGCTATAGTTTTCCCCAACACAAATCGCTTCATCTGCAAATTTAACATGAAGACTATCATGATCTGCTTTTGAATAGACAGCAACACATGGAATTCCAATTTCTTTACATGCACGTATGATGCGTAATGCGATTTCTCCTCGATTTGCGATTAAAATCTTATTTTGCATACTTTAATACCTTAGGCAATCGTGATCAATAATTGATCAAATCCAACTGCTTGTCCGTTTTTCACATGGATGTCTGAAACTGTTCCACTCATAGGAGCTGTAATTTCATTCATGATTTTCATTGCTTCAATAATGCAAATTGGATCTCCTTTGGTGATTGATTGCCCAACTTTAATCAACGGTTGCTCTTTCGGGCTTCGAGCAGCATAAAATGTTCCAACTAGTGGTGATTTTACTTGAAACCCTATTGCTTCAACTTTTTGAGGTTCTTTTTCTGCCTCTACATGTTTTTGTGGTTGTGAAACAACTGTTTCTACAAGTTGATCACTATTTTTAGATAATTTAATTTTTACGCCATCAAACTCTAACTCTAACTTTGTTAGATTTGATTTTTCAAAATCTTTTATTAACTTTTGGATTTGTACAAAGTCCATTTTGACCTCCAAATTCATACATAATCTATTTATTAAATATAGACGACTTTCATCGTCTATCAGATATTTCGACTTACTACTAAGCGATATTTTGTAAATAAACTAAAATATCGTTAACAGTTCTGAAATTTTGTGCAGCATCATCTGGTAGTGATATATGGAAAGCATCCTCAATACTCATAACCAACTCAACAGCATCTAATGAATCTGCTCCTAGATCGTTTTGAATATGGGTTTCTTTTGTAATTGCTTCTTTATCTACACTTAGTTCTTTTGATATAAGTTCTTTTAATTTTTCAAACATGTTTTATTCCTCCATAATAATGGGTTGTTCCCATAGTTTCATTCGTTTCAATAAGCAATTTATACTAAATTGCATCTAGTAAAAGACCTTTTCACCGCCTTTCATTCTGCTTCTTTCGTTATTTCGTTTATCAAATATTTTGATATACTAAATAATCACTCTAAAATAATACCATTTTTTTGTTTTTTTGTCAACGATTTTCCGGTATTGATATATGATATCGATAGAAAAGCGTTTACACCTGATCTAGATCTAGCTTGGTATGAAAAAAGGGTTTGTATCATTACTCACCCTTCATATCATATTAATAAAAATTTTGTAGGATTTGCATTTGGAATACGATAAATGCAACTATGTATAGTATTAAACCAATGATTTCAACTATGAAACCAACCAATCCCCACTTCGCACAAAAACGTGCTGAAATTGGTTTTGAGTCTTTCCAAACCAAATATAGAATTAATCCTGCAATCGGCATAAAAAAACATAGCAGGCCAAACATACATCCCGTTGAATCGTCTGCTTCTTGAACGGGCTTGTTATAGTTCTTAGTTGGCACCCCACAGTGCGAGCATATCACCGCACTGTCATCTAGCTCTTTTCCACAATTTGTACAATACATGATTTCACCTCAACTTCTTAGGATATTATATCATGTATCCTATTCATTCACAATTCTATATTTCGATAAATATTTGATTGTTTTCAACAATGACAGAATATGTTTTCAAATTTTTAACTTTCATCGTAATGAAGGCAATTTTTGCATCGTTTACTACTTCTCCATTCGTAACATTAAACTTAGCTTTGTGTAGTGGACACTGAATATATTGGTTTTCTAATCTTCCTTTGGATAAAGACCCACCCAAATGTGGGCATTTATCATCTACGACATAATAATTGCCCTCATAATGAATCACCAAATAGTCGTGTTTGGATACTGTCATTTTAACAAGTTTGGTTTCTAAAACGTCTTCTACTCTTGCTATTAGCAATCGTTCTTTACTTTGATTTACCACTTATATTCCCCCTTATATGTGTTTTGTCATTACCGTAAAAATTAAATGAACTTAACCATTCTGCATCGACAACTCCACCACCGCGACGAATAATCAATTTATGAGTGTGTGGTATTGTAGTATATCTTATTATTAAAAGAATGTGTTGATCTGAATACTCGAAACTTGAATAGAAAGATTGTTTCTCAATGACAATGTCATCCTCCATGAATAGTTTTCGAATCAGTCTTGGGCCAAGTGTATGATTCATGTGCCAATCATTCATTGAAGAATTGATAGTAAATATTCCACCACCATAATCCCATGTTAGAACCAACAAATCATCGTTGAGTGTTAATTTAAGTGTTTTAAAATTCCAACGATTAAACTCCAAATCATAGGTTTCTTCAATGATTTCATGCTTTAAACAATCATTTCCAATTGGTGGATAATAGTCTAATTTCAACTGTTGGTGTGGTTGTGTAACTTCTATTTGATTGATAAGTTCTTGCATACATGTCAACTCTTCTTGCATATTATTAGATTCAGATAACATCGAAAATACAATGTTGTGTTTGGGTTCAATCAAACAAATTTGACCATATGCACCATCTGCTCGATATCCATCCGTTCCATTCAACCAAAAGTGAAGTCCATATCCATGTTTCCAATCAAATGAATAATCATAGATGGAGGTATCGCTCCACATCTTTGATGCTAAACTTACCCATTCTTTTGAAATAATACGCTTCCCACGAAATAAACCTTGATTCAAATAAAGCTGACCTAATTTGTTTACATCTTTGTTTGATATATGTAAATCAAATCCTCCTAGGTTTCTACCAGTTTGATCACAGCCCCAATGATAGGTTTGAATATCTAAGTTAGGAAATAAATATTGTGCTAAAAAGTCTACTAATCTAGTTTTTGTCTTTTGTTGAACGATGGCAGAAAGCATATAACTAGCACCAGAATTATACACAAAATGCGTGCCAGGTTCATACTCCAAATCAATATTTAAGAAATCTTCCACTGGATTTGTGCTTGATAATATTGTACTTGCAGTATCCGTACTGTGACCTGTATTCATCGAAAGCAAATGCTTGATACAAAGTTTTGAAAGGTGTTTTGAATGGTTGTAGAGTGTTACATCTGGAAATAAATCAATCACTTTTTCCTCAAGGTCTAGCAAACCTTTATCATACAATAAGCCACAAGCAGTTGACGTAAAACTTTTACTAATCGAATACACTTGTTGAATGTCTGTTGATTGATAAGGCCAAATTGAGACATCTGCAACGATTTCATTTTGATAATATACTACAAACGAACGAATTCGGACGTTTTTATCGAAACAATTATTTATAAATTGGTTTACTAGACTTGGTTTGATTTTGCAGTTATTCATGATGATTCCTCCGTGCTCATACTTCTATTATAACATGTTTTGAAAAGAAGTAATATAAAATAAAGGAAAAAAGGGCTTTCGCCCTTTCCTGTTAAACTAATTTTGCTCTTAACTTACTAGATACCAAATCAACTACGACTACCATTAAAATAATAGCGATGAGTATCGAACTAAGTGTTGGCCAGTTCCATTCATTGGAAGCAAATATCAACGGAGTTCCTAATCCTCCCGCTGAAACTACTCCAAGAATCGTAGCAGCTCTAACATTAATATCAAAACGATACAATCCCATTGATAAGAAGTCAGGCAATACTTGTGGAATAATAGCATATCTAATTTTCTGCCAAAGATTTGCCCCTACAGCATCAAGTGCTTCAATAGGACCTCGATCCATATTTTCAATTGCTTCAGCAAATAACTTTCCTAACATTCCGATGGAGTGTAGTCCAATAGTTAACATCCCTGTCAATGCTCCAATTCCAAAAACACGAATTAAAATCAAAGCTAAAATGATTTCTGGGAATGTTCGAATCACAACGAGAATAAATTCTCCTACTTTTGATAAGTGTTTACCAGCAACATTTTTTGCTGTAATAAATGCAATTGGTAAGGCAAAAATAGATGCAACAATGGTTCCAACAAACGCAATCGCAATGGTTTGCATCGTTAAATAAGGAATGGTTGTTTTGTCGATAGAACCATCGGCGTCAAACAAACCAAACAAAAACTCTGTGTTTGGGTTTGCGAATCCATTAATCATAACCTTAAATGACGGCCATACATTGGCGAACCGACTTAAGTTGATTTGAGAATCTGTGAATGAATATACAATTAAGAATATAATAACTGCTGCTAAAATGAGGTTATAGATCCATAATTTAGGTTGTTCTTTTAATTGGCGTTCAACGGTTGCCTCTTCGTGTGTAATGATGTATTTTTTACGATGAAGTAATGGTATCTTTTTCATTGTAGTTTACCTCGCACATAACGAGTAATGCTTTGAATGAACACCACAACCACAAACAATAATAAAATTACTCCTCCTACTCGGTCATATCGATATCCTACATTATTGTATAGTATAATCCCGATACCCCCTGCACCAATGAACCCTAAAATAACAGATGATCTAACATTAATCTCGAAACAGTAAATAAAATATCCTAAATAAATAGGCAACACTTGTGGGAACACAGCATAACCTACTGCTTTAACTTTATTTGCACCACAGGCATCAAGTGCTTCTACCGGTCCCATGTCTATGGTTTCAATAGTTTCATATACCATTTTTGTCATAATACCAAATGTAAATATAGCAATCGCAGCAATCCCTGGTAATATCCCGTATCCTAAGAAGAATATTGCTACAACCGCAATAACAAACATTGGGATTGTACGGATAAAATTCATGATTGCTCGTGCTGTTTGGTAAATCCAAGGTTTCTTTACAATATTACGAGCTGATAATACAGCCAGTGGAACAGATGCTAATGCACCTATCAGTGTGCCACCAAAGCTTAATCGTATTGTTTCTAGCAATGCATTAAGTACTGGTGTTGATACGATGAATGCAAAGTAATCACGATATGTTTGACCGCTTGTTGGAGTAAACAACTGTCCTAAAATAAAACCAGCATTTCTAAAATTAATCGCTTTCCAATCAATAGGTATAAAAAGCATAAAGAATGAGGTTATTGCTAAAACGATGACTAAATAAATGATTGATTTATTGCCTGGTTCGGTAACTACTTTTCCATTTGAGAGTGTATACATTTTAGCCATATACTATTCCCCCAAAATATCATCACTTGTTAATTTACGCCCATAAATTTCAATTAATTTTGATTCTGTTACGGCAGATACTGGTCCATCAAAAATGATTTCTCCGTTTTTTATACCAACAATGCGATGTGCATACTTCAGTGCTAAATCAACATGATGCATATTAGCAACAATGGTAATTTTATAATCTTTATTAATTCTTGCAAAGTCGTCCATAACAGACAGTGTTGTTACAGGATCCAAAGATGCAACAGGTTCATCTGCCAAAATAATATTTGGTTCTTGAGCTAGGGCACGAGCTAAGGCTACGCGTTGTTGTTGCCCACCAGATAATTGATCTGCACGAACATACGCCTTTTCCAATATTCCCATCTTATCTAATGCTTCTAGCGCAATTTTTTTATCTCGTAGCGGAAACAAACCTAATAATGTTTTAAAGGTAGAGTGATAAGCCACCCTACCCGCCAAAACATTTTTAAATACTGATGAACGTTTTACAAGATTAAATGATTGAAATATCATACCGATATTTCTTCTCATCATTCTCAAGCTTTCACCTTCTAATTTACTAACCTCTTGGCCATTAACATATACTTCACCCTTTGAAATCGGATGCATTTTATTAATTGCTCTTAGTAAAGTAGATTTTCCCGCTCCTGATAAACCGATAATTGCGACAAACTCACCATCGTTGATTTCAAGGTTGATATTCTTCAATGCTTGAAATCCATTTGGATAGATTTTATCAACATTTATAAATTTTATCATTTATCAAAAGCCTCCAAATGAGTAAATGTGTTAACTTAAATTGTTTTTCTTAAATACGTAAACTAATCTTTCGCCATCATAATCTGAGTCAACGGCGACTTTGTATCCTGTGTGTTGGTATACAGAGATTGCTGCTAAACCAGCTTCTGTTGTTGCTAAATCAATGAATGCTGCTTGAATTTGAGCTTTTAATTCAGCACTTAATGATGGAATAACAGAAATGGTATCATTGTAAATGGCTGGAGTTAATGCAACTACTCTTGTGTCAGTAAATAGATTTGGATAAGTTGCTAATAATGTTGCGTTATCTCTTGCATCTTGGAAAACGAATGCTGCATCGCAATCATTGTTCATTAAACCAGTTACACCTGCTGGATGATTTGCAGTTGTTAAAGCTTTAACTTCACCAGCTGTTGCATTTGGAGTTCCAGTTACAAATTTTAAACCATTTTGGTCTAGTAACACAGCCGGATAAACATATCCTGAACCTGAAGTAACGTTTTGCACACATACTGTTTTACCAGCTAAGTCTGCAACTGTGTTAATTTTTCCAGCTCCAGTTAAGTTGTATGTAGCTGTTTTAGTTAATAAAATAGATGAATAGTTTGTTGCTGTTTCAGTTGTACTCTTTTGTGCTGCATAACCTGCTGCATTCATTGCGTCTTTTTGTTCAGCCCATGGAAGTAATTGAACTTGTAATGCTGCACGAACGGAAGTTAAGATAACTTCTGCTGTACCAGGACGATCAGTTGTAACAAACGCATATTGTTGCGCTGTTAAAAAGCCAACATGAACTTGACCAGAACTCATACCTTCTACTACGGCAGTATAGTCTGTACCTACTGAAATTTCAAATTTCTTACCAGGAACACGTTCAGCAAGTAATGCTTCAAGTGCTTTTGTCTTAAGCATAATTTCTGATGCATTTTGAGATGGAACAAATTGAACTTTAATGACATCTGGGTCACCTGATTGCTCACACCCAACGAATGCAAATGCTGCAAACATTAAAATAAGAACCACAAAAACTTTTTTCATATTATCCTCCTATATTTTTTGTGTGTGATTGTTATCACAATACAATTATATACCAATAAACCCTATTATTACAAGGTTAAATTGTATTGATTTTTGATTTTTTATGTTTTTTTGACATAGCGTAAGACATTTTTTATTAGTTGTTGGTTAATTATCATAAAATATATTACTACTCATAAAAATATACACTATTTGTAGATTTTTCATTTAATTTTGGCTATACTATTTAATGAGAGGTGAATCTATGAACACATACAAATACCATATTTATTATACATCCGATGTCCATGGATCACTATCTGCATTGGACGAGGCAACTGGTCAGAAAACGAAAAAAGGATTGTCAAGAATCGCAAATTACCTAAAAAAACAAGAAGGTCCATATATGCTGCTAGACAATGGTGACACAATTCAAGGATCATCTACTCTTTCAAGATGGGCTGCTAACATAAGCCAATTCAAATGTCCAATAGCAAAAGTGATGAATGAGATGAATTATCAATATATTAATGTTGGAAATCATGATTTTAACTATGGACAAGATGTTTTAAATTCCTATGTTAATGCATTACAAGGAACCATTTTGTGTTGTAATGTCATAAATGACCAACAAAACCCTGTCTTTAAACCCTACGATATACTGATACTTGAAAATAATATCAAAATTGGTATAATAGGTGCGGTCACGCATTATATTCCACATTGGGAAAAGCCGAATCAAATCCAAGGCTTGACATTTCTAGATGCATATCTTTCAATAAAAGATTACGTTGCACTACTCCGCCCACAAGTTGACTTTTTGGTTGTGCTTTATCATGGAGGGTTTGAAAAAGATGTTCTATCCGGATTACCTATAGGCAGAAATACTGATGAAAATCAAGGATTTCTAATTGCGAGTACACTAGATATAGACTTATTACTGACCGGTCATCAACATATTAAAATATCAAATAAAGTTATAAATGGTACTTATATTATGCAAACGTCACATAGTGCTATGGATTTTGGACATGCTGAAATTAATTTTATACTAAACAATAACAGATGGAGCATTGAATCTGTGATGACAGAACTAATCCCTTCATGTGATGAGGAAGATTCTATCGTCTTAGAGTTAATTTCAAATGACTTAAAGGAAACACAAGTTTGGTTAGACAAGCCCATCGGTAGCATACACAACTCTGACTTACTGATTGAAGATGCTTTTCTTTCTAGAAAAAATACCCATCCTATCTATCAATTGATTAATGATATGCAACTGCAAACAACAAATGCTATGATTAGTGCTGCATCGTTACCAAATCAAGCGATTGGTCTACATCAATCCATTACTATAAGAGATATTGAAGCTACCTTAATCTATCCAAATAGCTTATATGTCATCGAAATCACAGGAAAAACATTAAAATTAGCATTAGAAAAATCAGCCAGTTATTTTGCACTTAACAATGATGAAATAACTGTAAATCCAAGTTTTATAAACCCAAAAGTAGAACATTACAATTACGATGTTTACGCAAATATTACATATTCGATTTCAGTATCAAAACCGATTGGATCTCGTATCACCAATCTCGCTTACAAAGGCAATCCAATTACAGATTATCAAGTCTTTACCTTAGCATTGAATAATTATCGTGCCATTGGCGGTGGTGATTACCACATGTTTGAAAACTCAAATATTATAGCGGAATATGAGATTCCATTGTCTACTTTACTTCAAGATTACATAAAATCTAAAAAAGTAATAATTCCTAAAATCGCAAATCACATAACAATTATCACATAAAAAAGAAGTGAAAAAATTTCACTTCTTTTCTCAATTAAAATCTAGCTTTGTCTGGATGAGTGCCAACTCGTCCCAAATTAGATAAAGTTTTTATTTGTTCCATATCACTTGGTTCAATAGAAAAATTGAAAATGTCGAAATTGTCTCGGATTCGTTCTACTGTTACTGATTTAGACAACGGATTAATCCCCCGTTCAATAACCCATCGAAGAACTATTTGGGAAATGGTTCTTTGATATTTTTGGGCTAATTCTTGAAGTAACGGTATATCAAATATTTTCCCTTTCATCATTGGACTATATGCTTGTACCAAGATACCTTTGCTTTCACAAAAACTTACAACATCATCTGCTGGGTTTCCTGGATTTATCTCAATCTGATTCACCATTGGTTTAATCACTGCTTTTTCCAATAATGGTTCTAAATGATGTTCAAAAAAGTTACATATTCCGATAGCTCTTGCTTTTCCACTACGATAAATGTCTTCCATCGCTCTCCAAGTTTCTAAATTCTTTTCAACATAATTGTCGAAGATGTTCACAGCTGGCCAGTGAATCAAATATAAATCGACATAATCTGTTTGTAACTTATCCAAACTTGTTTGGAATGCTTTTTTTGTGGACTCATATCCTTGATCGGTGTTCCAAACTTTTGTGGTTAGGAATATTTCATTACGTGGCACACCACTTTCTTTGATTCCCTGACCCACACCGACCTCATTGCCATATATTGCCGCAGTATCTATGTGTCGATATCCGACTTCGATAGCTGTTCTTACAGCGTTTTTTGCAACTTCTCCATCTGGTATTTGCCATGTTCCAAATCCGATTTTTGGGATTTTTACACCATTAGATAATACATAATACTCATTCATTTGTTCCACTCCTTTTATCTTATAGTTGTATTCTAACACACATTCAATCGAATGTTCTTACTAAATGCTTTGAAAAAAATGCCACTTTATGCAAGTGGCATTTTTGATTATAGAAGTTCAGAAATTGTTTTACCTTGCATATGAAGAATCAAATAATCTGGTCCGCCTGCTTTTGAGTCGGTTCCACTCATATTAAATCCACCAAATGGTTGATATCCAACAATCGCTCCTGTACATTTACGATTAAAGTATAAATTTCCAACATGGAAATCAGCTCTTGCTTTCTCTAAATGGAATCGATTGTTTGATATTACAGCACCAGTTAATCCATAATCAGTACCATTTGCAACTTCAATTGCTTGATCAAATGATTTCACTTTTGAAATTGCCAAGACTGGCCCGAATATTTCTTCTTGACTGATTTGTGATTTTGGATTCACATCACCAAATACGGTTGGTCGAATAAAGTAACCTTTTGAACCATCTGATGTTCCTCCAGCTAACAGTTTTCCTTCAATTTTTCCAATTTCAATAAACTGATTGATTTTATGAAACGCAGAATGATCAATCACCGGCCCCATAAAGTTGTTTGGATCTGCTGGGTCTCCCATAGTTAATGCATTTGTTTTTTCCACAATTTTATTAACAACTGCATCATAAACGTTCTCATGAATGATTGCACGTGAACAAGCACTACATTTTTGACCTGAAAATCCAAATGCTGATTTCACAATTTGCTCAGCTGCAAACTCAGGATCGATTTGATCATCGACGATGATAGCATCTTTTCCACCCATTTCAGCAATAACACGTTTCAACCAAATTTGTCCTTGATGAACTTTTGCGGCTTTTTCATAGATTGAGCATCCAACTTCTCTTGAACCTGTAAATGAAATGAATCGTGTTTTTGGATGATTCACGATGAACTCACCGATTTCAGAACCTTTACCAGGAATGAAGTTAACTACACCATTTGGCATGCCAGCTTCTTCAAGCACTTCAACAAACTTGTATGCAATCACTTGTGTTGTTGAAGCTGGTTTTAATAATACTGTGTTTCCTGTCACAATTGCTGCTGAAGTCATTCCTACCAAAATAGCTAGCGGAAAGTTCCAAGGAGCGATGACCGCTGCCACACCGAGTGGAATGTAACGATATTCATTGCGCTCGATATCCCTTCTGCTTAAAATATGACGATCAACATGTTCTAATTCTAACATTTGTCTTCCATAATACTCTAGGAAGTCAATTGCTTCAGCCGTATCTGCATCGGCTTCTGCCCAAGGTTTTCCTGCTTCTTTGGTTAAAAGAGCACTAAACTCAAATTTACGACGTTTGATAATCGCTGCAGCTTTAAACAATAAATCAGCTCTCACCTTTGCATCCACTTTTTTCCATGTTTCGAATGCATGTAGTGCAGATGTCATTGCGAGTTCTGCTTCTTTCAATCCTGCCTGATGAATTGAGCCAATAATCTCTTGGTGATTCGCGGGATTGATGGAGTTCATTAACTTCCCGGTTTCGATTCGTTTTCCATCAATAATCAAAGGATATGTTTTACCTAAATAAGATTCTACTTTTGATAACCCTTGTAAATAGGATGTTTTATTTTGTTCCTTTGTAAAATCAAGTAAAGGTTCTGTTTGATATGTGTAAATTGCCATTATCTATTTCCTTTCTAAACAACTGATTTTTCATAATCTGTTGTTTTTTGATTTTTAAATCGTTCTAAACTTAATTCTTCCATTTCTTCGATGGATGATGGTTCACCTAATACCAATTCTGACATCAGTATACCAGTCATTGGACCAAACATAAATCCATGACCACTAAACCCACATGCCATAAAAAATCCCTTCAATTCTTTGCATCCACTGATGATAGGTTGACGATCTGGCGACATATTATAAGATCCTCCCCATTGTCTTACTACACGTAATTTTCCTAACGGAGGAAGTAAGTCGACCGCTGTTTTTGCCATCTCATCTAGAAATTTCCATGTCGAATCTGTCGAGTGATTATGTTCTACATTAGGATCGCTTCTTCCCATGATAAAACTACCATGTGGAACTTGTTGGCAATAAATATTCCTTGAAAATGACATAACCATTGGACCTTGAATTTTTTCTATTGGTTCAGTTACCAATATCTCATGATTTTCAGCGTAAACAGGAATGCTAATGCCTGCCAAATCTCCTATTTCTTTAGAATATCCACCCGCTGCATTAATCACGATATTTGTCTCTATTTCATGATGTTTTGTAATAACTTTTTGTACTTCGTTATGTTCAACTACAATCGAAAGAACTTCATCATAAAAGTAGAAGGTGACTCCTAAGCGCTTCGCAGCTTGATAGTATGCATCGGTCATTGTAAATGGGTTTAAATGACCATCAGTAGGACAATATGTCGCACTGATGATTCGATCAATATTTAGGTGTGGTACGATTTTTTTCGCCTCTTCTTTGGTTACTTTTCGAGATGGAATACCAAAGCTATTTTGTAACTTAACATTTTTTTCAAACTGTTTGTCTTCTTCTTCCGTAGTAGCTAATATGAGATAACCTTCTTGTTTGAATTCAATATCTCCAGAGTATTCAAGAATTTCTTTCGCATGTTTGAAAAATTCGATACTCTTTTTTGCCAAAATGCAATTCAGCTTAGTACCCCATTGTTGTCTAACACCTGCACCACAACGCCCTGTTGCTCCGCTTGTTAAATAGGATTTGTCGACAACAACGATATCTTTCATTCCTTTTTTTGCTAAATTATATGCGATACTAGCACCACTAATTCCTGCGCCAATGATAACAACGTTAGCCTTCATGATCTTCACCATCTACAATTGATTGTAATTTGACACCAGTAATTAAAGGTCTAATTTTTTGAGTTTTAACTTCATCTAATTTAACTTTTAAATACTTGCTAATCTCTCTTTGTACAAGTTGTCCACAGGTATTTGCTTGGCAAGGCCCCATACCAACTCTTAAAATTCGTTTTAATTCTTCAAAACTAGTAAAACCTTGATCCATTGCCTCATGGATATCTTGTAAAGTAATGTCTTCACAGCGACAAATAATTACATTTTTCTTATCCATTGCTTTTACCTCTAATTGTCACAAAATCATACATATATTGTTGTTCAACACTTACCGTTATTAATGCTGTTTTATCGTTTTTATCTGTTAGCATCACTTTCTCAATCAATGCATCACATATAATTTCACCATCCCGATTAACGCCATGCCACACTTCATTTACTTTAGGCTTTGGATTAAACTCATAGGCTATTTTGAATTGAGTTCGTTCTTTGACATCGGAAGCTACAACTATTGCTAGTCCAGGACAGTTAAACACACATATTCCACAACCTGTGCACTTATCAAAATTAACAACTGGCTTGGTGTTGATGTCTTCTCCAATATGAATTGCATCAAATGGGCAACTTGTACTACATGGGTTACAAGGAATTTCTTCATAACATTCAATGATTGCTTTTGGCTTCTTTAATACAGCACGTTCCGGAAATCTTGACAATATTTGTTCCTTTGTTGGCACACCTGTCTTATTTAACATGATTTAATTCCTCCGCCATTTTTGCTAGTCCTAATCGAATTTTCTCACCAAATGGACCACTTCTTAAATTATTCAGTTGTGATTCATAATCTTCTTTTAACAACATATAATTTGGATGGTGATATCCTAATCGATTCGCCACAACAAGGCCTGTATAGTAACCTTCTACTATTGCACTGCTTGCTTCCTCGATTCCTGAAATATCTCCACATACAAAAATGTTCTCAATGGATGTTTCGTGTTCGTGGTTAATGATAGGAACCATACCTCCAAGTTCAGAGATGTATTTCATCTGAGCATCGATCATAGCAAGTAAGTTCCCCATAGGAGTAAGCCCAACAGAAATACATACACCATCAACGTCCATTTCAAAACTACTTCCTTCAATTGGATTCCAGTTTTGATCCAGTTTGGTTACTAGAATTTTTTCTACACAATCTTTGCCAAACGCTTTTGTAATCGTATGTTGTGTATAAATTGGAACGCCTAATCTTTTAAGTTTTGATGCATGAACTTTATATCCACCAATGGTAGGAGCAGCTTCGATTACTGCCTTGACGTTCACACCTGCTTGAAGTAATTGATAACTTACGATCAAACCAATGTTTCCACTTCCAACCATAACGACATCGTGACCCGGTAGAACACCATATACATTCATCAATGTTTGGACAGCGCCTGCACCGTAAATACCAGGTAAGTCATTGTTTTCAAATGCGAGCACTTTTTCGCTTGCTCCTGTTGCGACAATAATTGCTTTTGCTTGAATTTTTCGATACTCATCTTGATGTAATATTGTAATCACTTTATCCTTATACAAACCAACTACGGTTGTATCAGTTAAAATTTCGATTTTATCATGATATCGATTTACATCATCAATTAGTATTTTCGCGATATTGTACCCTCTTGTTTTCGCATACTGCTTTTCAGATCCAAAAAACATATGGGTTTGTTTCACCAGTTGTCCACCTAATTTAGGACTTCGCTCAATAATGATACTACTTAATCCTGCTTCTGCTGCAGTCTTCGCTGCGCATAAACCCGCCGGTCCACCGCCAATAATAACTAAATCTTTATTTAACATATAAGTCACCTTTGTTTGTCTGTGTTTCTACCTTCATACCTTCTTGAAGTGGTGTGATACAGGTTCTTACATTAGGTATCCCATCAACTATCATATTGCACGATGCACAATTACCAATCGCACAGTAAAATCCTCTAGGTCTATGGAGATGTATACTTTCACTTAACTTTTTCACACCTAATGCGTGTAAGGCAGAAGCTATGGTATCTCCTTCTTGCCCCTCTACTAATTGATTATTGTAATAAAATTGTATAATCTTTTTTTCTTCAAAATGTAAAATGGGATGATCTTTTATTCGCATTTTTTCACCTCGTTATGCCATTAGATATTATACCATAAAACGCTTTCACTTTAAAGTCTAGATTTAATTTTTTTCAACTTTTAGACCTCAAAAAAAATAAAAAATATTTTTACAAAAAGTATTGACAATGTAACATTGTTACGTTATAATATGAGTGTATAAAACATTATTACACTTTTTAAAGGTTTTTACACAATATTGTTACAATGTTTTTATCGATTATTTGATAAGAAGGAGTGAGTACAATGAGAAAAACAAACAACATAGATAGCCAATTGAGAATGCAACATAGATTAACCAACAAAATACAAAAGGAATTGATCTTAGTAAAGGCAAAATATCATCCATTTCTAGGTTCTTTATTATATTAACGAAAGGAGTCAAATCATGAAGAAAACCAATGAACAACAAATTATATTATCGGAATGTCAAAGAAAAGAAATCAACAAAGCGAAAGAAAAATACCATCCATTTTTCGGATCATTGTTATTTTAATGAAGGGAGTCAAACTATGAAGAAAACCAATAAACAACAAACTATATTATCGGAATGTCAAAGAAAAGAAATCAACCAAGCAAAAGAAAAATACCATCCATTTTTCGGATCATTATTATTTTAATGAAGGGAATCAAACTATGAAAAGAAGAAATAATCAACAAATTAAATTATCAGAGTGTCAAAGAAAAGAAATTCAAAAAGCAAAAGAAAAATATCGTCCATTTTTTGGATCATTGTTATTTTAATGAAAGGGGGAATTACGATGAGAAGTCAAAAAAAGAATGATGTACTTCTTCTATCTGTTGCCCAAAAAAGAGAGATTGAACAAGCGAAATCTAAGTATCACCCATTTCTTGGCTCACTAATATTTTAGAAGTACAAAAAAGACTGAAGTTGTCGCTTCAGTCTTTTTGATTATACGTCTCTATTGTATATTTTCTTAAATTCTTCTTTCATCCTGATTGGAATCAAGAAGACTGCTCCTAAGCTTACCGATGTAACTCCTAACAAAATCAATCGATAATCGATTGTACTATAGGTAGCAATGAAACCAATAATCAAACATCCTAATATTGTCCCTATATTCCATAGAAGCGTTTGAGTCGAGTTAATTCTTCCTCTCATGTGTGATGGAATGTATAATTGTGTAGCTGTCATTCGAATATTAAATGACGTTACTGATAAAAGTCCAACAATAAAACTAAACGCTATCATGACAGGATAAGGCATAAACAACATTGTTCCGCTCAATATTTCAACTGTAATATACACGCTAACAGCAATCAAAAACTTCTTACTTGCCGGGTACTTAAATGCATAGTGGATCACTCCACCAATCATTCTACCAATAGCTCCCGCAGAAATAATAAACGAAAAGTGTTGTAATGTAAGTGTTTCACTATTCACAAAGTATGGCATACGAAGTAAATCTTGAGCAGCATACACGAAAGCGAACGCTGAAAAAAGGATTCCGATTCCTAAAATGCCTTTTTCAACTTTATAGTATTTAATTCCCTCTTTGATATCTTCTATAAACTGAAGTCTTGTAGTTTTCTTTGTGTTTAACTTTTCTTCTAAGTTAATACCAAGTTCAATGGTCGCTGTCACTAAAAACGTAATTGCATTGAATGACATTAGTATGGCAACACCAAACGTAAAGTTTTCAATAAAGTAAGCGGCAATCGGTGCCATTATCGCAGCCGAAATAGGCCAGATTAAACTTGAAATCGAATACGCTTTGGAATGGTTGCCTTCTGAAATAACCTCTGGAAACAAACTCATAAATGCAGTTTGGTAAAGAGTATCTAGGATTGCAAACACAGAGCCTACTATTGTAAACACCAGAACATTAAAGTATCCTTGGAAAAGTACTAGGGCAATGATGCTAAACAATATTGCATAGATATAGTCGATTGTAACAATAATTTTCTTTCTAGAGTTTCGATCGACAAAAGGACCAACTAAAAAGTTGGTAATTACCCTAGGTATGATGTTTGCTATCGTGAATATAGCTAGGTTTAACGGTGATTTGGTTTCGGTATAAATTAAAATACCAAACCCAATTCCTGCTGAAGCACTCCCTAATGCTGATATAAAGGATCCAATAGCTACGATTGAAAAATTTTTTGTCCAGAGCTTCATATGTCCTCACTTTATCTATTTTACCATAGGAGATTATAACACAGGGGATTTCAAAAGTCAATTTTATATAGACCTGTATATTAATAAAAATCCACCAAAGCTTTGATGGATTTCAGTTCTTGTTATTTTGCAATTATATCGTGATATTCCTCATTGCGATTTAATTCAGCAACGGCGTAACTACATATTGGTATTATTTTTTTGTTTGTAAGGCGAGCAAATTCCACCATTTTTGCAACTAATTTGGAAGCAATTTTTTGTCCTCTTAAGTCAACCGATACATAAGTGTGATCTATGATATAGTTTCCAAATTCGTCTAGCAAATATGTTATTTTTGCTAAATTATTCGTCTCGCTTTCACCAACATAAAACATTTGATTCCCTTGTTTGATTTCCATTCTATCACCTCTTTTCTTCATTATATATAAATAAGGACAATAAGACAATCATTTTGCAATTCTTTGAAACATTATTATCCTAAAGTTGGTTCAACATATGATATAATTAATTAAAAGAATAAGGAGGCACTATGAAACTAATTATTAATCGGAGTACTGATCCATACTTTAATCTTGCTTTTGAAGAATACTTATTAAAGGAAATAAGATCAACCGAAGACTTCCTTATATTATATCGTAATAGACCATCTATCATTGTTGGAAGAAATCAAAACCCGTTCGAGGAAATCAATCAAACTTTTCTAAACTCAAATAGTCTACCGATTGTTAGAAGAATATCCGGAGGTGGAACAGTATATCATGATTTAGGCAATTTAAACTACTCATTCATTACAAGCGATCTCAAAGATAGTATAAGCAATTATAAGAAGTTTACCAAACCGATTATAGATTTCTTGCATGAACTGAACGTTCCAGCTACCTTTCATGGAAAAAGTGATATCTTAGTACATGGATTAAAGATATCAGGTAACGCTCAAAGTTATTATAGCAATCGAATGCTTCATCATGGGACTATGTTGTTTGATTCCAATTTAGATCAAATCTATGAATTATTACATACCAACAATATAAAAGCTGAGTCCAAAAGCATTCGTTCAAACAAAAGTAAGGTTGCAAACATCAAATCATTCCTTCCTAATTCCATGACAATTGATTTGTTTGAAGATTCCCTAATAACATTTATCAAACGAGAGTTTGAATATGTTTCGACTGAGATACCTATTGATGAGCATGATATGAAACGAATCATTGATCTTAGCACATCCAAATATCAGTCATGGAGTTGGAATTTTGGCGAAACACCTGAGTTTATCATCCATCACAACATCGAGTATCAAGGTGTTTTATATGTGATACACTTAAGAATCAAACACGGATTAATGCACATTAAAAACATTGAACCAACGAACAACAAGTTTCTAGAAATGATAATTAAGTCCTTTGAAAATAAGGAATATAGTCCAATTCTATTCAAGGAATAAGGAAAAACCCCAGTTTCATACTGGGGTCTTTTTTAAATATGAATGGCCTTATCAATTGCTCCGTGAGCAGCTTCCATAACGATTTCAGAAAGAGTAGGATGAGGATGTATAGCTTTTGCTAATTCATAAACAGTTCCTTCTAATTCCATGGTTGTAACTGCCTCTGCAATCATATCCGTCGCATTCACTGCTAAAATATGCATGCCGATGACTTCACCATATTGCTTATCAACGATGATTTTAATAAACCCTTCGCTTTCCCCTTCTGCCAACGCTTTTCCATTGGCTGAAAGAGGAAACTTGCTTGTTTTATATTTGATTCCTTTTTCTTTTGCTTCTTTTTCGGTTACACCAACAGAAGCAATCTCAGGAAAACCATACACACATGCAGGGATTCGTTTATAATCCAAATCACTTGCTTTACCTAAAATGTTTTCAACTGCTATGATTCCTTCTGCAGATGCAACGTGAGCTAACATAAACTTACCGTTCACATCACCAATCGCATATACATGTGGAACCGAGGTTTCCATTTTATCATTTGTATCGATTCCTTGTTTTCCAATGTTTAAGTTTAATTTCTCTAACCCATTTGTATTCGGTTTCGTTCCAACACTCATTAGGATTTTATCTCCTGTGATTTGAATGGAATTACCATCTAATTCATAGACTACCACATTGTCTTTAACGGCTTTTACCGTAGCGTTGGTGTAAATTTTAACTTTTTCACGCGCAAGTATCTTTAAATATGCGTTTCGAATCTCATCATCAATTGCTAATAAAATATTACTAGCACGTTCAATAATGGTTACTTCTGTACCTAAAGCAGCATAAAGAGTAGCAAACTCAACACCAATTACACCACCACCAACGATGACTAGTCGACTAGGAACGCTGTCAAGAGCAAGAATTTCTTTACTTGTAACAACGATTCCTTTTTCATAACTTTCCTTAACGCCTTCAATTGGTGGGATAATTGGTGTTGCTCCTGTTGCAATTATCAAATCTTTGGTTTGGATCGTTTCTTCGCCAACCTTAATTGTATGTGGATCTATCACGGTCGCAAAGCCTTTAATGGTTTCTACGCCATTTCGATCGAGGAGCATTTTCACGCCACCGGTGAGTCGTTTCACAATTCCATCCTTTCGTTTGAGCATTGCCGGCCAATCAATAGTGATTGAATTTTTATCTTTTACTTTAATGCCATACTCTTCAGCATGCATAAATTGACGATATACCTTAGCACTTTTCAAAAGTGCTTTGGTTGGAATACAACCCCAGTTTAAACAAACCCCGCCAATATCTTGCTTTTCAATGAGTGCAACTTTAGCTCCCATTTGTCTTGCTTTGATTGCTGCTACATAACCACCAGGTCCTGCACCAATAATCACAATATCAAATTGTTTCATAAATACCCACTTCCTAACTTAATAAAAGCAACATTGGGTTTGTTAAGTATTCCTTAACACGCATCATAAATCGACCAGCATCTCCACCATCGATGATTCTATGATCTATGGATAAAGATAGTGGCATAATATCTGCAATGACAATTTCATTGTTTCGAACAATTGGTTTTTTCGCAATCATTCCTACCCCTAATATTGCTACTTCAGGATGTTTTATGACAGGTGCTCCAAATGTTGACCCAAATATACCATAGTTTGTAATCGTAAATGTTCCATTTTGAAGTTTATCAAGCTGGATTGTTCGATTGTTTGCTTCTTCTGATAAAACTTGTAGTTCTTTCGCAACGTCTATGATACTCTTTCGATCTGCATGCTTGATATTAGGAACGATCAAACCATCCGGAGTATCAACCGCTAAACCGATGTTATAGAAGTGTTTGTATATAATTTCTTCTTTTTCGTGATCAAAACTAGAATTAAACACAGGATAGTCTTTTAACGCAAGAACAACAGCCTTAATGATAAAAGGCATATAAGTTAATTTGACACCTTTGCTTAGAGCTAATTCTTTTTGTTCTGTTCTAAAGTTTACTAGATTTGTAACATCAAGTTCATCCATAACAGTGGTATGTGGAATCACAGATTTTGAAATCACCATATTTTTTACAATTGTCTTTCGAATCTTTGTAATTGGAACTCTAGTAACATCGGCACTTGTTGTTTCAGGCATTTTAAAACTGATTGGTTTAGATACAATAGGTTCTTCTTTAGCAATTGATTGCTTTGATGTTGATTCTTTTATCTTATAAATATCTTCTTTTGTAACACGGCCCATTTCGCCTGTTCCAGTTACTTTATTGATATCAACACCAAGGTCCTTCGCAAGTTGTCTAGCAACTGGTGTTGCCAATACTCTTTTTGTAGGAACGTCAGCTTTTTGATAACTTTCGGTACTGCTTTCAATGACTTCAGATGATACTTCAATTTGGCCAACCACTCCTGCAGAATTTTCTTCACCTTCTTGGATTGGTTTTGCTTCGGCTGTGTCTTTCTTAGCTGGTTGCGCACTTGATCCATCATCTATCAATGCTAGTGTATTTCCAACGTGAATGGTATCACCAACAGCACCACCTAGTTTTTTAATAACTCCTGAAACAGGAGATGGAATTTCTGCATTAACTTTATCTGTTTCAATGAGACACAATGTATCTCCTTCTTTAACTTTGTCTCCAACTTGGAACATCCATTTAAGAATTTGTCCCTCGTGAATACCTTCGCCGATATCGGCAAATTTAAAATCATACATGTATGATACCTCCTTAATAGCGTACTACTTTACGAATTTCATAAGCAATACGTTGTGGGTCTATAATAAAGTGATGTTCCCCTTTTGGTAGTGGTACTGTGATATCAAACCCAGTTAGTCTTGTAGGAGGTGCTTCTAATGATAAGAACGCTTTTTCATTTACGATTGAAATCAACTCTGCTCCCGGACCAAAAGATTTCACTGCCTCATGCACAACAAGAAAACGACCCGTTTTTTGTACAGATTGAATCACGGTTTCACGATCAAGTGGTGCTATTGTTCTTAAGTCAATTAATTCAACACTAATCCCGTCTTCCTCCACCAATTTTATAGCTTTTTCAACTTCACGTACCAAAGCACCCCATGCAACAACAGTGATGTCTTTTCCTTCTTTCACCAGTTTTGCTTTTCCAATTGGAACAATATATTCTTCGTCTGGAACTTCTTGCTTAAATGCACGATAGATTCGTTTTGGTTCCATGAAAATAACTGGATCAGGAT
Source organism: Bacilli bacterium (assembly GCA_035362935.1). Classification (GTDB taxonomy): domain Bacteria; phylum Bacillota_I; class Bacilli_A; order ML615J-28; family CAG-313; genus DAOSEC01. The sequence continues at coordinate 32,901 of DAOSEC010000017.1, forward strand.
CCTTAATCGCAGCAGTTAATAATCCTTTCGCATCGTATGGAGTAGAAGGAATTACCAACTTTAATCCAGGTATGTGAGCAAATAGTGTTTCTAAACTTTCGGAATGGTGTTCTAATGCTCGAATTCCACCACCATATGGCATACGTATCACCATTGGTAGATGATATTTGCCACGAGAACGATTACGATATCTAGCAACATGAGTTGCAATTTGATTGTAAGCAGGGAACATAAATCCTGAAAATTGTATTTCAGCAACAGGTTTTAATCCGTTAATAGCCATACCAATCGACGTTCCAATAATTCCCGCCTCAGCAAGTGGAGTGTCAAACGAGCGCTCTTCACCAAATTTTTGTTGAAGCCCTGCTGTAGCACGGAAAACTCCACCTTCATAACCTACGTCTTCACCTAATACGACAACAGTTGGATCTTTTTCCATCTGTTGTTCTAAGGTTTTGTTAACCGCTTCTAATATATTAATGAGTGCCATTTATTTTCCCTCCTTTGCTAAATATGCTTTGTATTCTTCATATTGTTCTTTTAGTTGTGGAGTAAGCTCTTCATATGTATAGTTAAATACGTCTTCTAAAGAAACCAGTCCAGACTCTTCTACCTTTTTAAATGTTGTATTTACATAATCTGATAATTCTTCCACTAATTTTTCTTCTTGTTCATCAGACCATATTTTTTTATCAATTAGATATTTTTTGAATCGAATCATTGGATCACGTTTTGCCCACATAGCAACTTCTTCATCTGTACGATAGATTGTAGGATCATCCGATGTTGTATGAGGCCCAAGGCGATAAGTGACAGCTTCAATCAATGTTGGACCTTCTCCACTTCTCGCGCGTTCTGCTGCTTCTTTTACAGCTGCATACATAGCGAGTACGTCATTTCCATCCACTTGGATTCCTGGCATACCATATCCAATTGCTTTTTGAGCCAGTGTATCTGCTTTGGATTGTTTTAATCTTGGAGTTGAAATCGCCCATTGATTGTTTTGAATGATTACGATCAATGGAGCATCGTATACAGATGCAAAGTTTAGTCCTTCATGGAACTCACCATGGGATGTTCCACCATCTCCAACATAAGCAACAACAACTTCATTCTTTTTTAATTTCTTACTTGCCATCGCAAGTCCTGCACCGTGATTGATTTGTGAAGCAATCGGAACTGATATTGGAAGCACTTTTACATCATCATTAAACCTGCTTCCTGCTTCGTTTCCGTACCAATATAGAAAGAATTGTTCAAGGGTAACCCCTTTGTATAGCATCGCGTTTAACTCGCGAAATGCAAGTACCAACCAATCTTGATTTTCAAGCGGAGCCATCGCCCCGACTTGTGCTGCCTCTTGCCCTCTATTTGGCGCATATGTCAGCATTCTACCTTGTCTTTGATATTGTAACGCTTTTATATCAGCAATTTTTCCCAAAGACATAGTTCGATACATCTTAAGAAGTAATTCGCTTGGAATGTTTGGTTCTAGTGTTTTATCAACAATATTACCATCTTGATCCAAAATTTGTAACATCTTCTTTTTTAAAGGATCGAATTTTTTAGTTAACATAGTATCCCCCTTATATATGTTATATAAATAAAACTATTTATGAGATGGCTTTTCATCTCTTAAGTTAATTATATATAAGAGATATCATCAAGGCAACCAATATGCCCCATAATGTAACATTTGTTACATTTATAATAATTATAAAAAAGACAAGGGCTGATGCCTTGTCTTTTTGTTTCTAGAAATGCTTATTCCTGTACTCTAAGCATGATTAACTTGTCTTCATGTGATAGAACTATACTTTCCTTCTGATCTAAGTTCCCTCCAAATATGGTTATGTTGCCTTGTTTAATATATCCAAACACAACAAACTCTTCTTTGAAGGAATAATATAATGACTGTATCAACTCTGATTTCGACTCAAATGTGATTGGGAATGTTTCTTTTATTAATTTTTGGCAAGGTCTTACCATAATAGAACATCTATCTACATTATTTTCATCGATTGATATGGAAAGAAGTTCCTCATAAAATGGGGCAGTCGACGGATACAAAGCTAATTTCGATAGCAACAAACTGATAATTTTATTACTTATAATCGTATTATCAATATTAAAGTCCTTAATTATGGTATCATTTCTTGGATCTAGAATTTCTGCAATCACTTGAACATCATTTCGTTTGATTAACGATTGTACTTTCAGGAGTGTTAAGATGACATTCGCATCATAACTATCCATTTGGGTTTGATCATCACTCAAAATAAGAACTTTATATGGCTTTGTTGATCGATTAATTTCCATAAACACCTTGTCTATTTCGTTAGATTCAATCGTTCTTGCATGAAAGTTGGCGTGATTTATTTTTTCGTACTCTTGAAACGATTCTTTTACAAACTGTAATTTGTTGTTACTTCCAATGATAACGACATCTAAATCTTCTGTATCTTTTGGAGGGATGACTTGAATTCTTCGAGCTATTTCAAGCTTTGTTTTTCGTTTGCTGAGTGTGTCTTTTTCATTAGAAGCAAAGCTAAACAATCGTTTGTTACATACTGATATTGGAATTGATTGGTGATACCAACTCAAATATTCTTTAATCGGAACATTGATAGATTCATAAATTTCTGAACCTTCAAATGAGAATAACGACAAATACACCTTTTCCATTTCAGATGTTATAACGGTTTGTGCAATAATTTGTCCAAGTCTTCGATCAAAACAAATTGGAAGTACATTCAGATTATTCAAACTTTCTATTGAGTTTGCCATATCAATTATGATTTGTTTTGTTTTAATCTCTTTGACTTCAACAATTGTTGTAGTGTGTTTGTGTACACTTGCATTACCAACTGATAACAACAATTTTATCGCGTATAGATCAGATTTGGTAATTTCTTCAATTGCTAGTGCACTAGCATCATCGTTTGACATAATAATAATTGCTTTTGCATGGTCAATTGACACATCAAGCAACTCTGTTTGTAATAAGGGGTCGCCTTTCTTCACAATCACATTCAATTTCTTATTAATTTCCTTGTTTGTGTGATTTTTGGAAATTGCATTGCGAATCATTTTTTCGACATATGGCTTTTCAACATTAGATATTATTACCACTGGAGTATCAACTTCTTCTGCAAATATCAAATCTGATACGAGTTCTGGAACTTTTGAGTTCCAATTGATGATGACGATATGATCTTCTAAATATATTTTTCCACCAGTAGTATTCTTCTTTTGAAAATACTCTTTTATTGTATTGGTTGTTAAGGCTATGATGACACCAGAAAATAATACCAACTCAATCACTACAACAATCCCGGCGAGCACCAGTGTGCTTGGATTGTCAATGTAAAGAATCGAATTTGGAGTGATCATCCACTTAATACTCCCTCGTGTAAATGCATCAAAAAAGTTATCAAATGAGGGATCTATCAACGTTGCGATAAAGGCAGCTATCACTAAAATCATAAAATTAATAAAAACCATATTTAAAATGATGTATAATCCCGGTCGTTTATTTGTTTTAACACTAAAACTGGATCTCATTTTGCGAAAGAATGCTTTTATCTTCTCTATCATATCAATTTTCACCTCATCATTGCTAATGTTATTATACAATGAATGAAACTTCATTTCAATTTTATTCTAAAAAAGATTACCACTTTCAAGGTAATCTTTCATATCAATCATATTATGATAAGTCTAGTGATGGTGGTGAAAAGGTGCGAGTCTTCAATTCCGCATCTATCATGTAAAGCCCTTGTGGTGTGGATGCGAACATATCATATTTTTGTATTAATATTTCTGCGTTCATTTCTTCCTCACCTTGTTCTTTCACAAACCAGTTTAAGAACTCCATCGTGCGGTAATCTTTTGCATTTGATGCTTCTGCATAAATTGTATAAATAGAAGCTGTCACATATTTTTCATGTGTAAGTGCTTCTTCTAATGGTGTTTTAAAGTTCGCAAATGTGACCTTTGGTTTTGCAATTGCTTCTAGTGTAACATCTAAACCATTGTTTTGCATGTACTCCATAAACAGCATCGCATGTGCTTGTTCTTCTTGAGCTTGCACACGGAACCAATTTGCAAATCCCTCTAAGCCTTTACTTAAGTAATAGTTTGACATATCCAAATACAGATATGCTGAGTAAAATTCCTTGTTGATTTGTAGATTTAATAGGTTACTAACTTTTTCGTTGATCATTTGATTTCCTCCTTTGATCTTTGATATCTTCATTATATACAAAATAAATCAATTTGACAATAAATATGGTCTATCAATCGTTAAATTCGCTTGACATATGCATCTTGGTGAATAAGTGGTTCATGGGCGAATCCCATGCGTCGTAAATAGTAGATATGTTTTTCGTTTTTTGTGAATGAGATAAATCGATTAAACCCTTTTTCTTGAAAGAACGCTTGTTGTTTATCAAAGACAAAGCATCCAATTTTGAAATCCTGATATTCTTTTACAACATAATCAATTTCAACTTTTAGTGTTTTCTCATCGTATTTCGAACAAACAAAAACACCAGCTGGTTGCATATTTCTTAATACGAATAAACTAATGTCTGCTTTGTGAATATCTTCAAACGGTAAATTCATAAAGCGTTCAATGTTTTTGCGATGAAAGTCTAAGAAGTAGTTTAAATACTGTGATTTGGTATCAATTGGTAAAAACTGAAAGAAATCCTTAGATGTATACATTCGATATAAATAATAAATATTGATCAATGCAATCCCAACATTCATAAATCCTACTGGAAACGATCCAATTAAAAATCCATATGTTGCAAAAATGGATGAACCTATTAAATTAATCCATCTTAATTTCTTGATCGAACTCATAAGTAACGATATTAAGACTATGGTGGAAGCTAAATATCCAATCCATTCAAGTATCATATCTGGTGTCATACTATCCCTCGCAATCTATAGTGAAAATATTCGTAAATGTTTTTGTAAATTGATGATTTCTACTTTCCCGCATGTTCCTAATTCTCCATCTGTACACCAGTCAATATTACTTGGAATATCGACAATTAATCGCTTTGTTCGGTAAACCATTTTTGTGGATTTACCTAGAAGATTAAATAATCCATTGATAATCCCTTTTTTAACCATGATAACATCAAAGTAGCCATCATCAATTCGGTTTTCCCAATTGACTTTAAACCCTCCTATGTACGCAGAATTAACAACAAGCATGAGTGGAATCTTGCATTCTTTAGTTCCTTCATCAATTTCCATTTTTACATTAATCATCACTGGAATAAAGAATTCTTTGATTGCATTCAGGTAATACCCAATTCGGCCAAATCGTCGTTTAAGCTCTTGACTTGTTGTATAACTTATGTTTGTAAATGCTCCTATGGCTGCTACATAAACAAAATATTTGTCGTTGATTTTTCCAATATCAAACTCGTTTACTTTACCTCGTTTAATGACTTCTAGAGCTTGTTTAACATTTGTAGAGATGCCAAAGTTTTTGGATATGTCATTTACAGTACCTGCTGGAATATATCCTAAAATAGGACGCTCTTCCATATCAGAAATCCCATTGACAATGTTGTTAAAGGTACCATCTCCACCAGCGAAAATAATTGCATCGTATTTTCCACATGCCAATCTTGCCTTTTCGGAGGTATCTTCTGCCGACTTTGTTTCAAATACATCCACAGTATCGTAAGTCTTCATTAAACTTTCAATGATAAAATCTTTCTTTCGTTTAATCTTACCCCTACCGCTCTTACTATTATATATAAATACACAACGAATAATAATCACTCCATACTAGTGCGTTTCCACACCATTTATATTATACACCAAAAAGTGTGAAAAGTATCACCAAACCATTGATTTTTCAGAATTTACAATAAAATGATTCCAAACAATACCAATAGATATACGATGAATAGATAATTTGCTGTTTCGAAAGTCATTTTAAAGTCGCGAATTGCTTGTACTATCTTGAAGTCTTTTGCTATCACAAATCGGTATAGTAGATATCCTAGACCAACAAATATTGCATAGTCAAGCCAGTTCTTCACATCTAAAATGTTGATTTTACTGAGATCTAGTGACAATAATCCTTCTGCGATTGGTTGATAAAATAATCCTATTCCAATGCAAAGTAATGCTAATAGCGTCATTCCTACAAATTGCAGTGGATTGCTACATTTTTGAACATTTGGCTTTGGACCGAAAAAGACTTGAGAAAACTTAATGAACGATGTTGTTGTACCTAAATTTACTAAGAAGAACAATGCTTCCTTGTGCCAAACGCCTTTGATTGCATACTTAATCATATACTTACTAACAAATCCATTAAATAGTGGTGCTCCACTAATAGATAACATAGCAATAATCATTAGTATTGATAACATTGGCATTGCTTTCCAAACACCTCGAACTTCTCCAACTTTTTTCGTGTTATATTTGTGAATAATGACACCAGCACCAAGAAATAACAAGGATTTAAAAAACGCATGATTTAATATATGGAAGATCCCACCATATAGTGTGAACGAATCCAGTGAAGAGAGCCCCATCATCATAATTCCGACTTGAGAAACCGTGTGATAGGCAAGTATCTGTTTCATGTCTTTTTGTGTAATCGCAAACATCACACCAACTAAGGCAGTTATAAGTCCAATATAGAAAAATAATTCAGTCACTTGAAATTGGGCACCAATAAACATAAAGTGGTACATACGAATAAATGCGTATAATGCACCTTTGACAATTAACCCCGATAGTAACGCAGAAATTCCAGATTGGGCAACACCATGAGCCTTTGGTAACCATGTAAATAGTGGTACCAAAGCAGCTTTCACACTAATGCCACCTATCATAAAGACAAAAGCAAGTTTTACGATCGTTGTATTAGCATGAGTTGGAATTACATTCGCTAAGTAGCGAATGTTAATGGTTCCAAAGACGTTGTAAAGCAAGATGATTCCAACTAAGAAAAAGAGTGCTCCAACCGTGTTTACTAACAAGTAGTAGATACCAGCACGAAATGCTGGACCTGACTTTTTATAAGCAATTAGGATCGTTACCAAAACAGTGGTTAGTTCAATAAAAACGAATAAATTAAATAAGTCATTTGTTTGGATTAATCCTAAAAATATTCCTTGTAAAAAGGTAAGAAAAAACAAAAATTTATTGTCTTCATTGTTTTCTTTAAATACATAAAGTAAGATAACCCACCAAATGATGATGGTTAAGAAAATAAAGATAAGCGATAATTGATCATTGTAAAAACTAATCCCAATGCGTTCATCCCATCCACCAAACACAATCAATGCTTGGTCGGGATTCGCTTGAAGGTACAATGCAAAGAGCACAACAAGAACACTAAGTGCTGCTTGTGACACAAAGACCAATAAACTAACCCATTTGTTTTTAAACAAATAAATAATTAAAGAAGCTAAAATCGGTACAAACACAAATAATACAGGAGTATAAAACACTACTTTTCCTCCTTGCCGAGCACTTCTTTCCATTCAATACTGCCATAATGATGGAAAATTTTAATGCATAACATTAAAGCGAGTGCGGTAATGGTAGCCCCAATGACAATTGTTGTTATCATTAATGCTTGAGGTAGTGGATCTACAATGTTTTCTACAATCCCATCAAGGATAGGGATGCTCCCACCTTCTAAATTACCTAAGTTTAAGAAAAGTAAGATAACGCCCGCTTCAATAATTGTAACGCAAAAGACTGACTTAATAATATTCTTACTTGTGGCAAGACCATATAGCCCAACAAGAATGACAATAAAAGTTAGAATCGGACTCATTTATCTTCCCTCCTTTAAAAATGCCGTAAAAATCGCAACCATACCTAAAGCAACTTTTGTTCCAATTAAGATATTTAGTGCAATCAAATAGATTGATTTTAAGTTTGTCGAAGTTGATAACGTAAAGAAATTAGTAAATACTTCTCCTCTTGTAATCAAGCCTACTGATCCTATTAATACGATCAGTATAAATAGAATTTTTTCGATTGTTAATATCTTAGCAACATCGGTTGTTTTGTTAATGTCGATGTAGTATAGAATTAAAATAGCAGTCGCAACGATAGCTCCTCCTTGAAATCCTCCACCAGGAGAGACATGTCCATTCACAATGACATAAATTCCAAATCCTAACATCAATGGATATACTAATCTAGAAAACGTAACAAACAAATTTGGTGTTTTTTGTTTATCAAACATAAATGTTGCGTTTTTTTCCTCAATCTCATGCTGAGAAATCCACATAACGCCAGATACCGCAACAATTAAAATTCCAGCTTCAAATAGACTGTCAAACAAGCGATAATCCAAATAAATACCAGTAACTAAATTGAGACTTCCTGTTTCAAATACACCATTCGCAAAGAAATAATCTTTTCCAGATGTGTTATATAGTGATTGTAAATCAATCATTGATAATACAAAGACACCAAAAATGATAACAAGCATTAAAACAAGTGTGATACGTCTAATCATTGGATTCACCGCCTTTGAACACTTCTACTCGAATGTTTGGCTTATCCTTCACCATTTGTCTTAGTTTAGACATAAGAACACTACTTGATTTTCCTTTTAGGATGTATAGATTTCGAGTAGTATCTTTTGTAATAATTAAATCGACATTCAATTGACTTGTTAAGTCTTGTTCACTTCCTCGAATGTCAACGCATAGGTTCAAACTCAAATCATATGATTTTACAAACTGATCTAATATTTCGTAACCTTCTCCAGAAAATGTCTCTCCGTATGTAATAAAACCATCTTGAGCACGATCCAGCACAATAAATTCACGTTGTCTTGAAATTGAAACAACATAAATGAGTGGAATAATCGCACTACCTATTGCCACTTCAGCAATCGCTACATCAGGTGCTTTGTTCATAAGATACAAAATTGCTGCGATAAGCCCGAAGGTTGCAATCAATATGATAATTGTGAAATTACGCTTGTGAAACACGATTGCAATTGCAATCACAATCAGTAGTACTTGTAATCCGTAAGAAATATACTCACTCATTCTTTTCACCTCCTGTTGAAACAGGAATGCCTGTAATGAAAGCTGATCGAATGATGACATGAGAACTAATTGGATTTGTAATAAATAAGAATAAAATCAATAGTATGATTCGAATAATAAACTTAAAGTTATCTACAGTGAAAAACAATGCAATGAGCATTAGTAAACTTGCAACCGTGTCAATTGTGGTTGCTGCTAAAATTCGAGAGTACATGTTTTTAAACTTGAATACGGCTATCATCCCAAACACAATAAATATCCAAGAGAATGCTAAAATAATATCTGTAACAATGCTCATTTTTCACGTCCTCCTGTCATAATAAATTTAGATAAGAGTGTCATAGTTAAAAACCCAATAATACCATAAGTTAAAGCGATATCTAACAACAATAAATTATTTTGATAAATTGCTAACAACACAACAAACATGATAACTTTGATGGAAACCAAGTTTAACATCAAAATGCGATCCCATATCGTTGGTCCTATCAGAAGACGGATAAACGATATTAGCATCGCAACTCCTAGTATGATGAGAGAAATTAAAATAAATGTCATATCATTCACCTATTTCAAGTATTTTTCGTATTTATCGATTATTGGTTTTTGAAGTTCTTGTAATGGTGTTCCTGGTTTTGCAAGCATCATTACTGTAATGCTTGTTTCGGTGGAATCAATCGTTATTGTCCCTGGTGTGAGTGTGATGGAATTCGCAATTATTCCAATTTTCACAGGGTCAGCTTCTTCTAATGTTAACTCAAACACAATTGGTTCATAATGATGTTTTAATACTATAATAATGTAAGAAATAGCTGACTTAAAAATCTCATAAAACAATACGATGATATATATGACTAATTTCCATAATTTGATACCATGAAATAGTGTTTGACCACCTTCTAATAACACATTTTTAGAAAAAATACTAACCATGACACTAATGACAAAACCCATTAAAACTGACACCAGATCTAAACTGAGTGTCAATAAGAGCCAAAATGTCATCATAACGAGAAATACTTTATAATGTGATTTGATAAAACTCATACGTTCCTCCAGTACAATGCAACTACATTCTATTTTAGATATGAGAATTATACCACTTTTTCTATTTTTTTACAACCTTAGTTATCAATGCTTCGTGTAAAATAGTTTTGGGTAAATACAAAAAGGAACCTCTGTGATATAATA
>DAOSEC010000018.1:0-40473 GCA_035362935.1 Bacilli bacterium
ACTGTATGAGAGTTCATTTTCAATGATGTCTAAAACGACTTTTAACTTGAATTCCCCGCTCCATAGTCTATTCTTTTTCTTTTTATCCTTCATATGATGCCTCCTGCATATATATTAGTTTACACTAAGTACAGGTTTTTGGTATCAGTTCACAAAAGATCATAAGATTACATCAATTACTTTTTATCTTTATTGCTTCATGTTTTATAGGAATCCTCTATATAACTGATATTGATCTAGGTTTCATGAGTGATCTTGAAAGATCAATGTATTTTCAAACACTAGAAGTTGTTAAGTGGATAGTAACATCTGTATTTATTCCGTTATTTCTATATACCTTAAACAATTTAAAAAGCAAAAAGACTGTAAGCGTAGTAGACTACAGAAGAACGTGCTGAAATGTTAGATATGGTCGATACACATGTAAATATCTATAGTTCAGATACAGTGCACACGATTCAGTTTTTAATTACTCAAGATAAAGTAGCTGAACTTATTGATGAACTATTTGTCGCAATGTTATCAGAGCTTCAAGATCTTGGTGATCAAGAATCACTAAATAATATTAAAACATCTATGAAAGCAGCCTTTAAAGCATTCAACTTTGATTTTAGAATCATTTTAGAAGGTGAATTAGAAGGTACTAAGACATTAACTAAAATTGAAATGATGATCACTGGTGATTTTAGTGGATTTACCATGAGTTTAGACGAAGAACAAAGTGGTGGGTTCCCGGTTTTAATGAAACTAACTGTGAAGTTAAACAAATTAGGATTTACACTAGATTTTAATGCGGATCCATTAACCTTACCAAGTGATACTGAACTTGAAGGTTTTGAACTCGTTGAGTATCCACCATTTGCAGGTATCATGGACGGTTTAATGTAGTTATTAACAAATGTATTCAATCCACAACGAATGATTTCGTTGTGGATTTTTATATATGAGTTATTGCTTGAAATATTGGGTTATTTATGATACTATTACATCATATCTTTTAGGGAGCATACACATGTCAAAAACAATCATACCTGATGGTTACAAATCTAAGCTTAACTTATATGATACACAAACAGCAATCGGATTTATAAAAAATGTTTTTCAGCATAATTTAGGATTAGAACTTAATTTAAAACGCGTTACCGCACCTTTATTTGTATTATCTGAAACGGGTCTTAACGACGGTTTAAATGGTGAAAATCCAGTACAGTTTGTCATACCAAGTATGAATAAACAAGCAGAGATTGTGCACTCACTTGCTAAATGGAAACGTATGGCGTTATATCAAAATGATTTTTATGTAGGTAATGGATTATATACAGATATGAACGCAGTAAGAAAAGAAGAAACACTAGATAATATTCATTCTATCTATGTAGACCAATGGGATTGGGAAAAGGTGATTGAAAGAACGGACCGAACACTAGATTATTTAAAAGAAACTGTAAAAAGTATTGTAGAAGCTATCGCAAACACTTCAAATACAGTCAAGCTTAAATATCCAGAGATTACATACCAAGCCCCAGATGAAGTTTTTTTTATAGATAGTCAAGTCTTAGAAAACTTATATCCTAACCTTACTAGTAAAGAACGTGAATACCAAATCGTAAAAGATAAAAAGGTCGTATTTATTATGCGTATTGGTCATAACCTAGCATCTGGTATGCCACACGATTTACGTGCACCTGACTATGATGACTGGGATTTAAATGGTGATTTGTTGTATTACCATGAAACACTAGATATGGCCATAGAAATTAGTAGTATGGGTATTCGTGTAGATGAAACAAGTTTAAGAAAACAGTTAGAGATGAAACATAGATTAGAAGATCTAAAATATCCATATCATCAAATGATTATGAATGAAACACTACCACTTACCATTGGTGGAGGTATTGGACAAAGTAGATTGTGTCTCATATTATTAGAAAAAGCACACATTGGTGAAGTTCAAGCATCCGTTTGGGATGATGAAACCATTGAGGCATGTAAGGATAAAGTTGTATTACTATAGAAAAAAGACGTTATTCATCCATTGAATAACGTCTATATTTTTATGATGAATATGATGATTTAATCAAACGGGAATATGTTTTATATGGTGGTAATGCACATGCACCAGAAGCGCCTAAATTGGGATACCATTTCGTTGGATGGGATACTGATTTTACCAATATAACAAACAATTTAGATGTGAGACCTATTTATGAACCAAATACCGACACACCGTATACGATTAATTATTACAAAGAAGCAATTGGTGGATTAACATATGAACTTTATGAATCAGTAATCTTCTATGGAACAAGTGATGCTTTGGTAGATGCTACTTTTAATACTTATGAAGGATTTATCTTTAATACAAATCACGTAGATAAAAAGTTATCAGGTTACGTAGCAGTTGATGGCTCATTAACGCTTAACCTTTATTATGATAGAGTACAATATGATGTGCATTTTTATGATAATAATAATTTCGTTTTTGAGACAATTTCAGCATATCATGGCCAAGATATCACACCACCAACAGCACCAGATGTTTTGGGGTATACATTTGAATCATGGAGTGAAACGTTAATTAATGTTACTGAAACGAAACACGTGTATTCACAATACACACCGAATCATTATGTGATTACACTTGATGTCAATAGTGGGGATGCATTAGACAGTGATAAGCTTGATGTTATATTTGATGATATAGTCACTGGTTTAGTTATTCCTACAAGATTAGGTTATTCGTTTGTCAAATGGGTAGATATAAATGACAATGAATATCAAAATAATGATTTATATCAAGTAGCAGATGACATTACGCTAACTGTAGTATGGGTAGCTAATGATGCAACTTATTCTGTTAAATACTACTTAGAAAATTTAGATGGAACGTATGCCTTATATGAAACAGATATCGTTGATGCAGCGACCGATCTACATGTTGAAACCGTTGTTAAATCATATATAGGCTATGCATTTAATAGTACTGATGTTAATAATCAATTAAATGGAACAGTATTAAGCGATGATTCACTTGTTTTAAGTGTATATTACTTAAGAGAAGTTTACACGGTTACATTTGTTGATTTTGATGAAACTGTTTTATTGACAGATGAAATTAAATATTTGGGAGTAGCAACAGCGCCATCAAATCCAGATAGAATAGGGTATACATTTAGTGGTTGGGATATTTCATTTAATGAAATCACATCAAACCTAACCGTAATAGCAACTTATACAATCAATGAATATACGTTAATCTTTGATGTAGATGGTGGAGAAGCAATATCACAACAAACTGAAAACTACAATACGTTGATTTCATTACCAACACCAACAAAAGACCATTATGATTTTACCGGATGGTTATTAAATGATGTAAGTGTTACTGAAGTTTATCTAACCCAAGATTTAACCGTAGTAGCTACATGGCAATTAACTGATTATGCGATTGTTTTAAATACAAATGGTGGGAATACATTAGATGATATCGTTGTTCAATATGGCACGGTTATCTCTACGCTGCCAACACCAACAAGAACAGACTATACTTTTGATGGATGGACATTAGATGGCAATCCAGTTACTTTACCATACACATTTTTAAGTAGTGCAGATATTGAGTTTGTAGCAGTATGGATTGGATTATCTGAGGGTATTTCATATGAAATTAACAATGATGAAGTCACGATTCTTTCATATTTAGGATCTGAAACAGTTTTAATTATTCCTGATACCATTGCTGGACTCCCAGTAACAACAATTGGAACTGGTGCATTCTCGGGTAATACTACGATTGAATCGCTTACTTTAGGTCAGCATGTAACAACCATTCAAGCACAAGCATTCTATCAAATGACCAGTTTAACATATTTAGAGTTACCACCAAGTGCTCAAAGTTTTGGCACACAAATTTTATTTGGCTCTAATAGTTTAGAACATTTGGTTTTATCAAGTGAATCCAATTATCAGTTAAGATATTACTTTGGTAACAATATTAACTTTATACCAAATACACTAAACACATTAGAGTTTTCAGAAGGTTCACAAAGTATTAATATAACCTTAACCCAAAGCAATTTAGGAAGTATTACAAGTATTATCATACCTAATTCTATTACTGAGATTCCTGCTGAAACTTTCACTGGAGCAAGCAGTCTAACATCAATAGTGATACCAAATAGCGTGACAAGCATTGGATCATATGCCTTTTCTGGAGCAAGCAGCCTAACATCAATGACTTTACCATTTGTAGGGCAAAGTAGAACTGCAACAGGAACAAATGCTAAGTTTGGCTACATCTTTGGAAATTCAAGTTACACAGGAAGTTATAGTGCAAATGGATATTATTTACCAAACAGTTTGACTGAGGTTATCATAACAGGCGCGACAAGCATTGGATCATATGCCTTTTATAGAGCAAGCAGCCTAACATCAATAGTGATACCAAATAGCGTAACAAGCATTGGAGAATCTGCCTTCCTAAACACAGGGTTAACATTAATTTACACAAGTATCTCTTCTAAACCTACTAACTGGAATTCTAACTGGGTTTCTAACGATGTTACTGTAGTTTGGGGCTATGAACAAACAGTTGAAAATGATGGAATACTCTATGCGTTATCAACACAGGGTGTTGCTTATGTAATTGGTACAAATGAATCAATGACTAGAAATGTTGTACTACTAGATTACATCAATGGCTATGAAGTCATAGAAATAGCTAATAGTGCATTCAAAGATAATCTAGTAATTGAAACTATGTATATATCAAACACGATTGTGAAAATAGGATATCAAGCATTTTATGGTGCAACCAATTTTAATTTAGTAGAATTTGAAACTTACAGTCAATTAGAGTATATTGAAGCATATGCTTTTGGTAATTTAGCAAACTTAGAAGCAGTCATCATTCCAATTAGTGTTTACATCATTAAGAATAATGCTTTTGCCAACACCACTGATTTAATCATCTATGTATACCATACAACCAAACCTTCAGGCTGGGAAGATAATTGGAATCCTAATAACTTAAATGTTGTTTGGTCATATAATGAATAGCAAAAACAATTTTTTTGAAGCAGCAAAAGCACTTTTTAATAATTAGGTTAAAATATTATTTATTAAAATAAATATAATGAATGATGAATTTAAGAAGCTAATGCATTGTTAAGAAACCTAATTAACTCCTATGTCCGGTTTATTCTTTGTTTTTATTGGATTGTGGTAGAAATGATTGACGCAAACTTAATTACTGTCTCTTTATATTTGCTAAAGACAAGAAAGGTAAATGATGAATATAGATAAATTATTAGAATTGCTGGATTTATATAAAGATGGTCAGACCGAGCAACGCTGGACAATGAACGGTTATACTTTCGAGAATAAGTATATTCGTATCGTTCGAATTGATACATAAAACAAAGCAGGTGGATCAAATGTTAATCAAGGTAAACAATGGAGTATTATTTTTGAAAGGCCAACAGATTTAAAATTAGAAGATCTCAAAACCTTTAAAGACCTACAAGAAAAGAGTGGATATATTAAGGTAACACAAAGAGTCAATTATCCAAATCAGTACGGTATTAGAATTTATAATATGTCAAAAAATCCTGATGTTAAAATTTTGGGTAATGTTTTTGATTATTTGTTTGATTGATAACTTTATTAAACCAATAAATTAGGGGTGCTAAAATATTTGTCAAGGGTGCTAAAATATTTGTCAAGGGTGCTAAAAAAAACATGGGGTGCTAATTTGTATTAAAATAGGTAGCATCACACATATAACAAGCATAGGTTTGATACAAAAGTATCGAGCCTTTTTTTCATGAAGAAAGGGTAATTATTCCCTATTTTCAAATTTCTGATAGTCATTTAGGTGATGAGAAAACAACTTAGTCATAGCTTTTTAAAAATCCGTGTTTTACCATCTACACGATTACCTAACTATTTACACGATTACTCAACCATCTACACGATTAAATAAGTATTTGAAAAAATTAGTGTTTAATGGTAATTCTAACGTTATGTATTTATTGTTAGCATACTTATATCAGTAATATTTTGAAATCAGCATATTTAAAGTCCGTAGTTGAAAAACTAACTTTCGTTTACTAATTCTTGCATATTTTTGCCAAGTTAACTTTTGATACATGCGATCTTCAAATCGATTAAACGAAAATGAGTTGTATTTTAAATAAAATATGATAAGATAACATTGTAAATATAGATATTAGATATCACACTAAAAGGCACTGGGTAACTTGCGTTGCCAGTGTAAATTGCGATGTTAAGTTTTTAGTGTTTCTTGTCAAAGTATTTATATAGGGTTATCTAACCAAATCTGGGGTTAGATGAATTGAGTCAGGGTCTATAGCCTTGACTTTTAATTTATCTAGTAAGTCTTTGCCAAAATGAGTCTCCATCATGTGATAAGCAGGTATAAATTGATTGGATCTAAGCTTATAACTATTGATGGCGTTAATAAAAATTTGAAGTTTATCTTGTGTTAAATAGTCTAAAGATTTGCCCTTAGGAAATACATACCTAAGTAATCGATGAATACTTTCGATTGCACCCTTCTGATAAGAAGCCAATGGATCACAATAAAAGACATGAGTCCGTCTTTGATTGTGCTTATCAAACTCTATATCTTCTGGTTCACTAAACTCAGTACCACGATCAGTTAGAATCACTGGAAATAAACGACTAAAATCTTCATGACCTAAAGTCTCATAAAGCCACGTAAAGGTTCTTGAGACTGCACCAGCGTTTTTAGGGATAACACATGCATAAAAGAAATGAAACTCAATTAAGATAAAAGTTAATAGATAATGAGTATCAGACTTAGCACCGTAGACGGTATCCATCTCTATGGTGAATGTCTGAGGATGTTTTGCACAAAACTCTAAATAGTCCATAAATTGTCTACCTGCAATATGTGCTCTTGGAGCTACTTTTGTTGGTTTTTTTCGTTTCTTTAGCCTAACTTTGCATCTTAGATTAAATGACTTAGTCGATAAGATGTCTTGGTCAACATAACGATAAAGTGACCTGACGCTGACAGGTAAATCAGGATGGGTTGCTTTAATGTGTTCCAAAGATTGACCTTTATGAACCCCTTTTTTTACGATACCATCTAGATAGACATATTCAGTTGCTGATAGGTTTATGCCTTGTCTTGATGTCTTTAATGTATGTTGATAAGTTTGATCAGCTAGTTTTGCTTCATAACTGTAAAAGTCGCTTAGACAACTTGCCTTTAAAGCGCAGCCATCACATGTAAAGGGATATCTTTTATGTCTTTGGCAATATGTTTTGAGATTACCACTAAATTTATACCGACTATTTTCTTTTCTGATGAGGTGTGTTTTTATTTCATAAGATATCGTCCTTGGACTTTTTCCAATGATCATTGATAATTCTTGAAGTGTCTTTGCTGCTTTAAGACCAGCTTCTATGGATATTCTATCGGATAAGGTCAAATGCTTGTATTTTTCACTCATGCTTATCATACCTTTCAAATGACAAGAAACAGCCTTATTATATGCCTAAAAAATCAATATTGAAAAAAATGTCTAAAATTACCTAAAGCGTATAAACCATAAAATCTTTAAGTTCAAAATCCTAAAATACTTAAACCCTCTCTATCCTCTATTGTTAGACTAACTTTCTTTGTTCATAAGAAGAGAAAATAAGTTTGTCAATTAAAGGCATATTTAAAGTCGATATCGTTTTTGAGAGTTTTTAGTGTATAATATTAATAATATGGTTAAAAAAAATTAACAGTACGGGGCGATTATATGAAATATGAAGATAAAACAAAAAATGAGTTAATCAATATTATTCAAAACCTGCATAGTAGGTTAAAAAGAAAAAAATACGGAATTGTATGGGATTATGAAAAAGTGCCAGAAAATGTGGTTGTAGAATGCAAGAATAATTTGCCAATACTGCGGTCAAAGAATAATAAAGATATTGTATTGAATGATTCTATGGATAACGTTTTGATTGTAGGAGATAACTACCATTCGTTATCGGTGTTGAATTACACACATTCAGAGGCAATTGATGTGATATACATTGACCCACCTTATAACAATTACCAGCAAACTATGTGCTGAAGTTAAAGATTATGAATTAGCAAAAATACAATTTGAGGAAACTCTTAATAACTTGGATTTGACACATTTAGATCTTTATTTGATGTATGCACCATGGTCATGGGGACAAATGGGCAAGGATTATAGTGAAGCAAATGCCCAAATTTGTATCAGATATTGCATAGAAAAAACACATTACCACTACCTAAATCAACACATGAAAGTAGAATTATTGAAAACACAAAAGTAGATTTCAAAATGGATGAAGCTGATTTAGATATACTTGATGAAATTGTAGATGATCCTAGAAGATGGTCATAGATTCTTAATTTCTCATATTACTTAGTTGTAGATATGCGAGCCCATCAACTTGTGATATGATTTAATATCAAAATAGGTACAATATCAGTGCCTATTTTTTTATGGTTTGCAATAGGCTAAAGCATTACATATAATTAAATTAAAGAAATCAAAGATAGAAAAGAGGTAATTTTTTAGTTAAAATATTGAAGGTGATACAGTAAAATGCTATAATTAAGAAACCCACGTGTAAGGTGTTGATGAAGATAACTGAAGTTGATAATTACCAAAAAAGCATTAAATGTATTCATGAAAAAATTGGTATCATTTAAACCTATTTATTGATTGTTCTAAAATAGATTATTCGCTTTATTTGGAGGATTTGTTCATTTGAAAATATATATTAATCAAGATAGTATTTATAGTTTATCAAAGCAAGAAGTAGAATATTAAATTAATATTAAAATAAATCTTAATTCAATAAAATAATAATAATAATATAACTAGATTGAATCAACCTACTCAACGAACTTTAGACAATTTTGACAACGAAAGAAAATATAACATATTTTTGATATATTAAACAAGAATAAAAGTAATAAATAAATTTAAAATTTAAATGGATATGATAAGGAGTAAATCCTAGAATGGAGAAAAAATACTTATGAAAAAACTTAAGATGAAAATACAAGGGATGACTTGTAAAGGTTGCGAGGGTCACATAGTGGAAGCACTTGAAAAAATAGGTGCAATAAATGTTAAAGCAAGTTTTCACAATGGAGAAGCAATATTTGAACTTCCAAAAGATACTGATGTCGAACTTTCAAAAATTGCGATAAATAATATTAAGTATCAAGCTGGAATGATAGAAGAAGTATCCTTTAATAAAAACGATAGTGATGATAAGATTTATGATCTTATTATAATTGGATCTGGGGCTGCTGCTTTTTCTGCGGCAATTAAAGCAATAGAATACGGTGCAACAGTTGCTATTGTTGAACGTGGGGAAGTTGGAGGGACTTGTGTAAATGTAGGTTGCATTCCATCAAAAACGCTTCTTAGAGCAGGAGAAATCAATCAAGCAGCAAAGTCTAATCCATTCATTGGCTTAAAAACAAATGCTCAAAAAGTGGATTTAGCAACTTTAGTAAAACAAAAAGATGAATTAGTCAATGAGCTTCGTAGTCAGAAATATATAAATTTAATCGATGAATACGGTATTGATTTAGTTAAAGGTGAAGCGAGATTTATTAATAAAACAACAATTGAAGTTAATGATAATAGATATATTGCAAAAAATTATTTAATTGCTACTGGAGCATCGTCTTATATACCTAAAATTCATGGACTTGAATTTGTTGATTATTTAACAAGCACAACATTACTTGATTTAAAAGAAACACCAAGACGATTAACAGTGATTGGATCAGGATATATTGGATTAGAACTGGGGCAACTTTTTCATAATTTAGGTTCAAAAGTCACGATTATCCAAAGGGGAAAACAACTTTTGAAAGACTATGATCCTGAAATTTCAGATACTGTCGAAAAATCATTGATTGAACAAGGTATAGAACTTATTAAAGGTGTAGCTTACGAACGAATAGAACAAATTGGTGATATCAAAAAGGTTTATATTACAGTTGATGGTAAAAATGAGATTATTGAATCAGAACAATTATTGATTGCAACAGGAAGAAAACCTAATACAGACACTTTAAATTTAAGTGCTGCAGACGTTAATGTAGGAGAAAGCAATGAAATTATAATAGATGATTATGGAAGAACGAGTAACAATAAAATCTATGCAGCTGGAGATGTTACTTTAGGACCACAATTTGTCTATGTGGCAGCATATGAAGGTGGAATTGTTGCAGACAATGCTATAGGCGGATTAAATAAAAAAATCGATTTATCGACTGTACCTGCAGTTACTTTTACAAACCCAGCAATTGCAACCGTTGGATTAACAGAGAAAGAAGCTAAAAATATAGGCTATGAAGTAAAAACTTCTGTAATCAATTTAAATTTAGTCCCCAGAGCAATAGTAAATCGTGAAACAACCGGCATATTTAAGTTGGTTGCAGATACAAGAACACATAGAATACTAGGTGCACATATTGTATCTGAAAATGCAGGAGATGTTATTTATGCAGCATTACTAGCGGTAAAACATGGACTTACTATTGAAAATCTTATAGATAGTCTTGCTCCATATTTAACAATGGCCGAGGGGTTAAAATTAGCAGCACTAGCGTTTGATAAAGATGTTTCAAAATTATCTTGTTGTGCAGGATGATACAATAAGTAATATGGATTGGAAGCAATATAACGTGTTTATAAATAATTTAATTTTAAACTGGATGTTAAATTAAAGGAATTAAGTTATGCAAAGATAGCTGAAAATCATTATTTTGATAGACGTACAGTTTAGAAATCATAGTGTAAAATATTTTGTGTAAATGAAAATCTGAATATAATTAAAAAAGGAATCTCACTTTAGTATAATAGAGTTGTCTAAAACCAATATACAAAGGAGATCCCTCATGAATGATTTTACATTAGAAATCTTAAAAACGCTAGTCGAAGGTAAAGATATTAAGGAAATTTTCAGATTTCATGTAGAAAGTGCTGTTAATCAACTACTACAATATGAACTTTGATAATTTCTAGACTCTACAAATATGATCGTAAAGGCTGCTTCATATCAATATAGTGGGCATTTTAAGTAATAATGTCTTAACTTGAATAATATACTTCATAGGGAGTGCGCAACTTTTCAGTAGGGGTGCTAAAATTAGGCAAAGGGTGCTAAAAAAATTCATAGGGTGCTAATTTGTATTAAAATAGGTAGCATCACACATTAGACAAGCATTGGTTGATACGATAAGTATTAGACTTTTTTTCATCAAGAAAGGCTAGTACTTCCCTATTTTCAGATTATTGATAGTCAAGTATAAGTCAAAAATCTAAATATCTATTCACACATTAAATTTTTATTTAACGAGTAACACGATTACCTAACAAGTTACACGATAACTCAACCTTTTACACGATGACAACAAGTATACTTTTTTAAGACTATATAGTGTATAATTATGGTAATGATCGTTTAGTATTTAACTGCTACACGCATCACCAAAATAATCAAGGGGAGGATCTATAATGAGGCGATTCAAGTACCCATTTTCAAAGTGCATTGACAAAAAGTTACTTAGGAAAAGAATTGATCTACTAGATAATTCAGCAAGACAAAGATATATAGCTAATAGAAGGTTCCACCTAATTTTTGGAGCTCTTTATTGGATCCTGTTTGTTTTTTTTCTGGGTATTATGATTGTTCTTGAGCAAAATATAGAACCAGTGATTGGAAAGACATTATATACAATTCTGGTAATTTTTGTCAGCCTAATTTTACCGGCATTTTTATTATTATTTCCATATCGAATACTGGAGAAAAAATATCCACCTCAGTTATTAGATACCATTCCAAGAGATAGTATTGCCATCATTAATATAAAGCTAATGAAGTACTATAAAATTTCAAAAAACTATATTGTAACTAAGTGTTATGATTCTTCAAATCATCTTCTTGTTGAAAAGGATGTACTGATTTTTTTTCACAAAGACAAATTAAGAATCGTTAATGATTTTACATCGACAATTAAGGACTTCGGTTGTTTTGAATTTGGATTGGATGAGTTCATATTGTCTTATGGAAAGAAAGGTGATATCGTTACAACTGAGATAAAAACAGAAAAGTTTTATATTTCATTAGGAAAAAGAGCGAAACCATATATTTTGAACAGAGGAGCTGATGCTAATGGGGAAGTTTAAAGAGATTGTTAAATTTGAAAAAGAAAATATGCCATCGTATCAATATGACTTTTTATATAAACGATTGTTACCTGGTATGATTTATGTGGTTGGTGGGGCATTAGTTGTAATAATCTTAGCGATAATACTATTTTTCACTACGGAGTCTGAAATTATTTCAATTATCCCTGTAATTGTATGGGGAATCAGTGTTATTCCTTTATTAGTTTTATTTGTAATTCATTCCAAAAAGATGTCCCTTCGTCTTCTACAAGATAAATCGAATGAATTTGAAAAGAAATATAAAACTATAGATTATAAGAAAGCAACTGAAAAATTAGAAGACAAAATGCTTATTAAGGATAAAACATTATATTATGATGGTATGAACATTAGTCTTGAAGACTGCTTGGTATACTTTTATGCAAAGACCTTGTCTGGCGCTTATTCTTTTTCATTATTATTTTACAAAAAAGAGGAACCGATAAATGATGCCATTTTAATACTTGACTTAGATAATAGTTTGATAACGTATTTTGTCAATAATATCTACCTGGTTTATAATCAAGCTCCATTCTCGTTATTTGCAAATGATAAAAAAGAATTTTTGCGAATACTCTTCAAGTATAATGATCAGAAGAAAATAGATGATTATTTGCATAAAAAAAGATAATCAGAAAATTTGGTTGGAAAACTTAATTCAATGGAAATGGGTAGTACAAAACAAATGATGAACTAAATAGGAGGGTAAATTAATGACAGCAATCTTTAAGAATTTTAAAGAAAAAAATGCTTATAATAGTACAGCGTTTATAGAAATCCAATTTTGCAAAATAAGTGATACTACTAGTATCAAAAAGAAGACTGCAGAGAGATATATTAAACATTTTGCTCCAGATTCGCTTTATATCCATCATACTGATATAGATAAATTTATCGAAGAGTATGGCGGAGTATTTATTAGTGGCAAATATGCAAATCAAAAGACTGGATTAATTGATCCTTATGGAATTAACTATTATCAAAGAGACCAAATAAATGATTTAATTCAGCGTATTTTCGAGTCTAAACCAACTGATTATGCAACTATTATTGAATGGTTAAATGAATCGTTGAAATTTAATGGGATTTATATTTTAGGTCTTTGAGTGATTCTATTTAGTATAATCAAATGGTGGTATTAAAAAAGTTGATCAGAATAGAATTAGTTCAACAGTCATTTTCAAAAAATGCCCTCAGTTTAGCCATAATTTAAGGGTGCTAAAATAATTGTCAAGGGTGCTAAAAATTTTGATGGGGTGCTAATTTGTATTAAAATAGGTAGCATCACACATTAGAATGTGTCTATAAGTCATCAATATCAATCTAAGATTGATGATATTTATAGTAAAAATATAGAGGTTTTAGGACCTATTTTGAAGATTTTGTTTCATATTTGGAGCAATTATTTTTATTTTATAGATATATTTGAGTTTTTGTTCAACTAACGAGATTTGAATATAGGGTATTTTATGGTGGGTTGAAATTTAGTCGGTTCATAGGATTTAACCTATAAGAGATAACAATGGAAATTATTTTGATTTTTATGTATAGTATAAGTGTTAGAAAAATTATAATTAATCAATTAGAAGGAGATGAAAGTTATGAAGAAAGTTTTATATCTAATAATTAAAATTAGTACATCATTATTAACCATTCCATTTTGGTTTATAAAGTTTTTTGTAGGCATTGGACATATGCCTAATTTGGATACTGGAAAGATAGAAGAAGTTAGGTTCTACCATTCTATGTATGAAAATATATTTGACATAGATTTAGGAATTCTATTTTATATATCAATAATAATGATGTTAAGTTCAGTAGTTTTGGCGATAATAACTACAAGAGTATCTAATAAGAGAATAAAAATAATAAGTAATGTGCTTTTTGTTATTACAATTGTGTTTTTCTTGATATGTTTGTTAATAGCTTCAACGGTTTCACGTGGCTATTAAACCAACTGTTAAATTAGAATTTATAGTTGAGATGGATGAAAAGAAGAGCACATAAAATATTTTATATTGATGATATTAAATTTATTGCTTTAGGATGTATTGTGAAGGAAGAATGAAATGAATTGATAATAAAAACTGACATTCGCGGTCAATTATCCCAATAGAATATAAAAGTATAAAAACAATTGTTATTGATGACGCAACTAGTTTTAGAGTTAAGTATAAAACAATAAGCATTTCAAATAATGAAGAGTGGGAATTCGAAACCTTAAATAACTTATAACTTCCTATTTAATGAGTAGTCACTAGCCTTTTAACTAGGGGGTGCGTAAAATGACTAGGGGTGCGTAATTGTATCAATATAGGTCAACTAACACAATTGAGGAACTTGGAATGAAATATAACATCCGCGAGATTGCCTTTGACCGTTGGGGTGCAGTTCAAATGACACAGAACTTAGAGAATTTAGGTTTCACCGTCGTTCCTTTTGGACAGGGCTTTAAAGATATGTCTCCACCGACAAAAGAATTAATGAAGCTGACTTTAGAAGAAAAGATAGCCCACGGTGGTCATCCTGTGCTCCGATGGATGATGGACAATATATTTATTAGAACTGACCCTGCTGGGAATATCAAAGCAGACAAAGAAAAATCCACCGAGAAGATTGACGGTGCTGTAGCCACAATCATGGCTCTTGACCGAGCGATTCGTTGTGGTGGACAGACTGGTAATTCTGTTTATGACGATCGAGGACTTTTAATCTTCTAATTTTATCTACTATATGGTATGATAAATGAAATAGGCTAAAGTTGATTGCATAAAAATAGTTTTGTGTGTAGCTATAATACAGGTATAATGGAGGTAAAATTATGTGGGTAGTATTAGGGTTAATTGCTATAGTAGCAACTTTTATAAATCTTTATATGTATAAAACAGGAAAAGATTATAGGCTTGCTATGGCAGTGGGATTATCATTTACTGCATTAACGCTTGTTGCAGAATACAGATTGGTGTCTAATTGGGTAAAGGTTGAAGATTGGTCGGCTTTATTAGATGTTGTGCCTAGTATGGAAAAAGCATTATGGTTTCTTACAATTGCTTCAATTTTACTAAATATATCACCTATATTATTAGAATTAAAAAACAAAGAATAATCGCGCAAGATACAGCATTTATATTATACTAACTACTGTTAATATTAATATAAAAGTATTTACTAAGCATCTCAAATGAGGTGCTTTTTTCATACCCATTTTTTTAGGAGAGTGATGTCCATGGGAATACTACAAGGATTATTCAAGGCAGTTATCAAAAACAGTGATAAAGTCCATAATGACAAGACAGTTGATATAGGGGTACGAAAAATATCTCAGGGGTACGAACTTTTTTAAAGGGGTACGAAATTGTATCAAAATAGTCGTCCTTACACATATTAGCACAACAGTGTTGATACAATAGTATCGACCTTAGAGAATACGAAAATAGGGAGAATATCCCTTTTTTCATTATTATGATACCGATGATTTAAAGACTTAGGTTTGAGAGTTTAAACTTGCTTTCAAAAATGTAAATATAAAAACACAAAAGGTCAATAAAAATACGAAAGCATAATAAGTACACAAATAGACGGTTGCATATGGTCTATATAATAAGAGAATTTACCTTAATGTAGCTAATATAGTGAAATATCAGGTCTTGTATCCGTAACTGCTATAAAAACACCAAGATCATTTGTTTCAATTCTTGGTGATTTTTATACGATTTAAATTTGATTTTCTTTTGAATAACAACTGATGAGTGGTAAACTGATGCGTTTACTTGTACAATCACAGACTGTATTAACGTGTGGTATAGGTTTTTTTCTATATTGATTGGTTTAAATAAACCGAAGAAATATTTTTAAAACGTATCTTTAGGAATTGGCCTATTTCTGTGTTTTTAGAAAACGGGACAAAATATTCATAAAACACATTGTAAAACGGGACAAATAGTTGTATAATATGATTATCGAGGTGGTTAATGTGTTATTTAGAAAAATTAAAAAACAAATTGAAGATTGGATTTTGAATGGAAATGATGCACTATTAATAACAGGGGCTCGACAAGTTGGCAAGTCATTCATTATTCGTGAAACCCTAAAAGAGAAAGCAGTGGACTTCATTGAATTTAACTTTATTAAGCAAACCAAATTACTAGAGATTTTTAAATCCGCGATTGAAGAAGATGCCGACAAGTTCTTAATGGTATTACGAGTTGCAGCTAATAAACACCTCAAAGATGGAACGATAATCTTTTTTGATGAAATCCAAGAATGCAAGGAAGTTGTTACAATCATTAAATTCTTAGTTGAACAAGGAAAATTCAAGTATGTATTAAGTGGATCACTGCTCGGAGTAGAACTGGTGGATTTACGTTCCGCTCCTGTTGGATATCTTACAACCATCGATATGTATCCAATGGATTTTGAAGAATTCTTAATCGCGAATGGACTTGGAGATGATGTAATCAGTCATTTAAAACAATGTTACACGCAATTAACTCCTGTTGATGATTTTGTTCATGATAAAATCATTGAAGCATTCTACACGTATTTGATCGTTGGCGGAATGCCTGAAGCTGTTCAAACCTACCTTGATTCCAATGATTTTGTTCAAGTTTCAAAAGTTCATGGGAAAATTCAAAGGGAGTATCGAAAAGACTTCACAAGATATGAACAGTCAAAGAAACTGAAACTCATTAAAACGTATGATTTAATTCCAGCTGAGTTGAACACCAAAAACAAACGCTACACTTTTACTATCCTTGATAAGGAACTTCGTTTTGATCGTTATGAAAATAGTTTTAATTGGTTAATTGATGCAGGCGTATCATTGCCTGTATATAATGTAACTGAATTCAAAATTCCTTTGGAAGCGAGCAAAAAAAGTAATCTTTTTAAATTATTTCTTTCAGATGTTGGGATGTTAACTAGCGCATATGGGTCGGCTACCATTTTAAAACTTCTTGAGAAAGGTAAAGATATCAATTGTGGTTCAATGTTTGAAAACGCCATTGCACAAGAATTAACAGCACACGGATATAAAAATTACTATTTCAATAACAAAAAGCATGGGGAAGTAGATTTTCTCATCGAACATAACAATGATCTTCTTCCAATCGAAGTGAAAAGTGGTAAGGATTATCAGAAGCATTCTGCATTGTCCTATTTTGTATCTACACGTCAGTTTAATAGTGCAATTGTGTTGTCTAACTACAATGTTAGTAAAAAAGATAAAATAATGTATTTACCAATATATATGATTATGTTCATTGAAAAAAACGAAGTGATTGAAAAGAGAAAACCTCTCAATCTGCGGGTATTATCGCTTTAGAAAACGGGACAATCATCAATATTTTATTCTTCGAAAACGGGACAGTGCTTGTCTATAAATCAATGAAATATCTTCTTTACATAATGATATAACTTATTATTAAACATCATTTCAAGTATGGAAGGAAATGGAATATGATTACATTTCAATATTATGAAGATCGATATTTTTACGATATAGAGAAAATGGTTATCCATAGTTATACCTATGATATACCTATTTGGGGATTGAGTCGTCATGAGTTTACAAAGGCAATCCACCCAGATTTTAAGAGTTGCCACCAAGCATGGAATGAATCAATGGGGTTGTCTTTCGAAGATAATCATTTGGTAGCAGCTGTGTTATCAGAAGGAACATACGATGGTGATGCATTTTTAATATTTGATTCTAAAGAAAGAACAAATGATTTAGAGTTAATTAAACGTATGGTGAAATTTGCTATAACACACCTTTCTTCCATCGATGAGGATAGAGTCACTAGAACGCTTAATATACAAATTCCTAACTGGAACACTAGTCTTATAGATGTTGTTATGTCTTTCGGATTTGTAAAAACAGAGTATAGTGAAAATATTAACATCTTACCATTTGATGAAAAACAATTCGAAGTGGCTTTACCAAATGGTTTTCGGTTCAACAAACAACCTGTTCCTGCTTTTTATCTATCAAATGTTCATAGAATGTCTTTTAATTATGGATTTCCATATGCTGAAAACGGAAGCAAAGCATTTCATGCCTTACGACAAATGAAACATTATGATCCTTCATTAGAAGTGGTAATATTAGATGAGGAAAATCAACCAGTAGCATTCGCGATTGGATGGATGGATCCGTCTTTGCCATATGCAGAACTAGAACCTATGGCTGTTTGTTGGTGGCACCGGCGAAAGGGCTTAGGGAAAGCACTTCTTCACGAGTTAGCGAATCGCATTAAGGCGAAATATCCTCATGCGTCTGGGATGACTGGTGGAGATCAACCTTTCTATACGTCTATAGGATTTCAAACCGTTGCAACTTTACCGACATATCAATACAAAAGAACGATTCATAGATCGTGGGATCCAAAATCAAAAGACGAGCGATACGATATTTGATCATTGATTATATTTTGAAGTTTGACCTCATTTAAGAATAGACTAGTAACTTTAGAGGAGAATAGTATGGACACTAAAATTTACTTAACCAATAATCGTGTTAGTACTCTTGGTTTTGGTGCTTGGCCATTAGGAAACACATCAAGTGGTCACACTATGAGTGAAGAAGAAGGAATTGCTTTGGTCAAAAAAGCATTTTATTCTGGAATCAATTTCTTTGATACTGCACCAAATTATGCTTTGGGAAGAAGCGAAACTATTTTGGGAAAAGCACTGAGCAATGTTAGAGATAAGGTTATTATCAACACCAAGTTTGGTCATCATGTTGATGGTATAATTGATTTTGATGTCAATAAACTGAGGTCATCTATTGAAGGAAGTCTAAAAAGATTAAATACAACCTATATAGACTCTGTGATACTACATAATCCAAACAAAGACATCCTAATGGGTCAAACTAGCCATTTTGCAATATTAGACATGTTAAAAAAAGAAGGATTGATCAAAGGTTATGGTGTTAGTATTGATACAGATGAAGAGGTTGAACTCACACTAAAATACTTAAAGGTTGATGTAATCGAACTACTATTCAATGTTTTTGCTCAATCATCTAGACACTATTTTGATGAAATAAAGAAAAGAGAGATATCACTAATCATCAAAGTTCCACTCGATTCAGGGTGGTTGACAGGTAAGTATCATAAAAACATGGTGTTTGATGGTATTCGCTCTCGTTGGACAAAACACGATATTCATCGACGACATAACTTAGTACAAGCAATAAAAGAGCACGTTCATAGTGAAGATTTAACCAAGTATGCTCTTGGATTCATATGGTCTTATGATGCAGTTACGACCATAATACCGGGTATGAGAACCGAAACCCAACTTAGTGAGCATATAAATGCATGGAAGTCAACATTTGATTATCGTTTAAAATCATATTTTGAGAACTTCTACGATGAAAAAATCAAAAAAGAACCATTACTGTGGTAACAAAATACAACAATTTCTTTTAGTAATCTTGTAAAAGAGGTAGGAGGAACAAATGGAACTTTTCGAAGAATTTTTAAGAAAGATACAAGATGATCAAAATCAAAAGAGGATGATTGATTTGTTTTCGTGGATTTCGAATCAATATCCAAACCTTGAACCAAGAATCGCTTGGAATCAACCAATTTATACAGATCATGGCACATTTATCATAGGATTTAGCGTAGCCAAAGCTCATATGTCCATTGCACCTGAAAACGCTGCTATACTTCGATTTTCTGATGATATTCGGAAAGTGGGTTATGAACATACCAATGAGATTATTCGAGTTAAATGGAACCAACCACTAAACTATGAGTTAATACAATTATTGATTGAATATAATATTAAAGATAAAAAAAATCACACAAGTTTTTGGCGATAATCTTAGATTGCAACTGTGTTTTTAGGAAAGGAACTATGGCATATGATATCTCAAAATCAAATACGACTGCTTCTTATGTTATGGTTTGAATCTAATGCAAGAGTACTTCCGTGGCGTGAAACGAAAAACCCATATTTTATTTGGATTTCTGAGATTATGCTTCAACAAACAAGGGTAGAAGCTGTCATTGAATATTACAGCAAATTTATCACACGACTTCCAACCATATTTGATTTAGCAAACGTGGAAGATGATGAACTATATAAACTTTGGCAAGGATTAGGTTACTACTCAAGAGCAAAAAACCTAAAAAAAGCTGCTGGAATTGTTATCGAGCAATTTTCAGGTGTGATGCCTAATCGTAAAGAAGAATTAATCAAGTTACCTGGAATTGGTCCATACACTGCTGGCGCGATTGCATCCATCGCATTTGATGAGCGAACTCCTGCAATTGATGGCAATGTAATGAGAGTGATTTCCCGACTATATGGTAGCACATTAGATATCACAACAAAGGTTGCAAAGCAAGAAATTGAAGCACTGGTTGTGGACTTACTGCCTACCAAAGAAATTGGTAAGTTTAATCAAGCACTGATGGAGTTAGGTGCAACTGTTTGTATTCCAAATGGAAAACCCAAATGTCGACAGTGCCCTTTAAACGAATGGTGCAGTGCTTCAATCAATCAAACAACTAACGAAATTCCAGTAAAAAGCAAGAAGAAAGATCGAGTCATTGAACCAAGAACGGTGTTACTTACGAAAGTTGGGTCTAACTGGCTAATACGCAAACGGCCAAGTAAAGGGTTGCTTGCTAATTTATGGGAATTTCCAAACCTAATTGGAAAACCATCCATTATGGAGTTAAAAAGATTTTTATTAGAACACCATATTGAAGTAGCATCAATCGCAAAATCAGAAGATGCAAAACATATTTTTTCTCATATTGAGTGGCATATGGAAACATACTTGGTTGAAGGTCGATTGTTAGAAGATTTGGACAATGGTTTTCTATTAACTTCGGAAATTGAGTTAAACGACCAATATTCGGTTCCTGCTGCATTTTCACACTGTCTTCGAATAATTAACAATCTCAAATAAAACACGAAGAGAAGCCTCTTCGTGTTTTTGTTATTTGTTTGATTTTGCGTAATCTTGTAAGAATTTTTCAATACCGATATCTGTCAAAGGGTGATTGAACATATCCATAAGTATTTTGTATGGTATGGTCGCAACATCTGCTCCAATTTTTGCGCAATTTACAACATGTAGAGGTGATCGGATGCTTGCACAAATGATTTGAGTTGTAATGCCATAATTGTCATAAATTTGTTTGATATCTTCAATCAAAATTAAACTCTCTTGACTAATGTCGTCTAATCTTCCTAAGAATGGTGATACATAAGTAGCACCAGCTTTCGCTGCAAGAAGTGCTTGATTCGCAGAAAATATTAGTGTAACGTTCGTGCGAATGCCCTTCGCAGAAAGAACTTTCACTGCTTTTAGTCCTTCTTTGGTCATAGGAACTTTAATTACAATCTTTGGAGAGATTTTCATAAGTTCGAATGCTTCTTCAATCATTCCTTTGCTATCAAGCGAAATGACTTCCCCTGAAATACAATCATCAACGATGTTGCTTATTTCAATCAAAGTTTCCGTGAGATTTCGACCACTTTTTAAGATTAGACTTGGGTTCGTAGTAACTCCATCAATAATTCCTAACTCCCATGCGTGTTTAATTTCATCAATGTTTGCTGTGTCGATAAAAAATTTCATCTTTAATTTTCCTTTCTTTTTAATATGATGCGATAGAACCATCGGTTCTTGATTCCGTACCGGCGACATATACGCCATTTTTTGGATTTCTCCATATGATTTGCCCCCTACCAAATGAACCAATGTTTGGTTCAATCGATATTTCATGACCTAATTTCATTAGACCATCAACAATAGATAAATCAAAGTTCGGTTCAACAACCACTTTTTTCTTTTCCATCCACTGCCATCTTGGAGCATCAAGTGCCGCTTGTGGATTCAATTTGTAATCAATGGAGTTCATTATAACCTGCATATGTCCCTGAGGTTGCATAAATCCACCCATCACCCCAAATGGGCCAATTGCTTCATTTCCTTTCGTAAGAAAACCTGGAATGATAGTGTGAAGTGTTTTTTTATTTGGTCCTAAGGCATTTGCATGTGTAGAATCAAATGAAAAATTATGTCCCCGATTTTGTAACGCAATCCCTGTATTTGAAATTACAATTCCAGAACCAAATCCCATGTAGTTGCTTTGGATGTAGGAAACCATATTGCCATCTTTATCAGCTGTTGCTAGATAAACAGTACCACTACTTGTAGGATTTCCAGATACAGGATTAAGTGCATGGTTTGATATAAGATTTCTTCTAATTGATGCATAGGATTCCGAAAGTAAGTCCTCGTTTGCTACCTTCATCATTGTAGGATCGGTTATGTAGTTTAATCCATCGGCGAAAGCTAGCTTCATTGATTCAATTTGCTTATGTACTGAATCAACGGAAGGTTTTCCAGATAGTTCGAATCCTTTTATGATATTAAGAGCTTCTAGTGCGATGATTCCTTGGCCATTTGGTGGAATTTCCCAAACGCGATATCCTTTATAATCAATCGAGATTGGAGTTACCCAAGAAGGTTTATATTGTTCTAAATCTGATTTTGTTATAAATCCGTTGTATTTTTTGGAAAACGCATCAATTTGGACTGCTAGTTCTCCTTGATAAAAAGCAGATGCATTTGTTTTCCCAATTAACTCTAAGGTTTTTGCATGTGCTTCTGATTTCCAAATTTCACCAACTTCAGGGCATATGCCATTTGGAATAAATGTATCAAACCAAGGTTTGAATTCTTCGGCTGTGAATTGTTTTTGATAGAGTTGGTATGCACCTTTCCAATAGTATGCTAGAGTTGGAGATAGAGGATAACCATGTTTTGCATATTCAATTGCTGGTTGAAGCACTTCTAAGAGGGAAAGATTGCCAAATTTTTCGGATAGTTCTTTCCAAGCCGCTGGGATTCCTGGTACCATAACAGGGATTAACCCATGTTTAGGAATTTCAGTTAAACCTCGTTCTTTGAGTTTTTCAATAGAAATAGATTTGGGGGATACTCCACTTGCATTCAGTCCGTGAAGTTGGTTGTTAAACCAAATGATCGCAAACGCATCTCCACCAATCCCATTGGATGTTGGTTCGACCACAGTTAAACAAGCAGCAGTAGCAATTGCGGCATCAATAGCATTTCCACCTTTTTTTAAAATTTCAAGTCCTGCTTGTGCTGCAAGGGGTTGTGAGGTTGCTACTACCCCATTTTTAGCATAGACAACATTGCGTTTTGATGGGTATGGATAGTTGTATGGATTATTGTAAAACAAGTTGACATCACCTTTACCTTTACACGCACATTATAATACATCTTGTGATATTTCTCAATAAAAAATCTTGTTTATAGTGTATAGGGTTTGAAATCTTAGTCATCAAGGCGTATAATGACTTTGTAACAAAAAGAAATAAGGAGGGTTTTATGAACCAGTTAAACTTTAAATTAGCAAATGGTGTATTGATTCCAGCAATTGGGTTTGGTACATGGCAAATTCCAGATGGAGAAGTTGCTTATAACGCAGTATTACACGCATTAAAAGCAGGGTATCGTCACATCGATACCGCAATGGCGTATAAAAATGAGGAAAGTGTTGGTCGAGCAATCAAGGACTTCGGGATCAAAAGAGAAGAAGTCTTTATCACAACAAAACTACCCGCATACATCAAAGGATACAATGAAACATTAGAAGCATTTCAAAGTTCATTAGATAGATTAGGGGTAGAATATATAGACCTATATTTGATTCACGCACCTAAACCATGGGGTGTAGAGGGGGATGGGATGAATTACATGGATCAAAACATCGCTTCTTGGAAGGCATTTGAAGAATTATACAAAAGAGGATTGATTCGTTCAATTGGGGTATCCAATTTTGGTCCAAACCACTTAACTGCGCTAATGAAAGAAACAACGATTGTTCCAATGGTCAATCAAATTTTAGTGAATCCAAATGCGATTCCAAGAGAAAATATACTTTTCAATCAAAAACACAATATATTGATCGAAGCATATTCACCACTTGCGACGGGAAGAATTTTTCAAACAGATCGTTTTGATGCAATAGCTGTTAAATATCATAAGACAGTAGCACAAATATGCATTCGTTGGAGTTATCAAATGGGATTTTCACCTTTGCCTAAATCCGTGACACCAAGTAGAATTGAAGAAAATCTAAACATATTTGATTTTTCATTGACCCAAGAAGATATGGATTTGATCGGAAAACTATAAAAAAGTAAAAAAAGCTCAATGTTGTGTGAACACCACAACATTGAGCTTTTTGTATTATTCTTAGATATTAGTATCGTCTTGCTTTCGATTCAGGTGATGAGCATTTGGTTCTAGTGGTAGGCCCAAGCAAACATTTTTTGATAAATCAATGAACAAAGCACCTAGTGGAGCGGTTATTAAGATAGCCATAACAGCTACGGCTAACATCACATTTCCGTTTGATATCCCTAGTGATAAAGGAATCGACCCTATCGATGCTTGTACAGTTGCTTTTGGCAAATAAGATCCAACCACAAACATTTTTTCTTTGAATGATAATCCAAATTTCATCGTAGAGAGGATAACCCCAATGCTTCGAACAATCATAGAGCCAAATATTAGAAGTACAACCATGAACCCGATGTTTGGAATAATGGTGATATCCACTGCCGCCCCTACGAATACAAACAAAAGTGTCTCTGTAAATACCCAAATTTTTTCATATTTCTTGACCAACCTACCCGCTAATGTTTGATATTTGGCTAAAATGGTTACCCCCATCGAAAGAGCAGATAACAATCCTGAATATGGAACGATATGAGAATACTCGTGTTCAATCGTTAAAAAGAATAAAGAAAAACTTAGAATCAGTAGTACTTTCGCTGTATCACGCATGTGGAAATGTTTGAAAAATCGAACAAACAATAAACCAAACACAATACCAACACCAATCCCAAAAACAATGGAAATCGGTAGTAATAAGAATCCAACAATCGAAACGGAATTCGTTTGTGCCATTTGGATCAAAGAAGTAAATAGGACTACGACATAGATGTCATCAACCGAGGCACCAGCCATAATCAACTGCGGGATTCTTTTTTTGGTTCCTTGGTGTTGTTCCATTAAATGTAACATTCTCGGTACGATAACTGCAGGAGATACAGCAGCTAAAATGCTTCCTAAAATTGCTGATTCGAGCAGTGTAAGACCAAGCAACATTGGGCCTAAGATAAGAACACCAATGATTTCAAACGTTGCTGGAACAAACGACATCAATATGGCAGGTCTTCCTATTCGTTTAAGATCATTAATATCAAGAGACAAACCCGCTCTTAATAATATAATAACCAAGGCAATTTGTCTTAGATCAATTGATATTGCAAGCATTTCTGGTGCGATTAGATTGAGCACATAAGGACCTAGCAAAACTCCAGTTAGAATCATTCCAATGATTCTTGGAATTCGAAGTTTATTCAGAAGTTCTGAAAGCACAAAAGATACTACAATGATCAAAGATAATGTTAAAATCATAAGCTGCCCTCCAATATAAGACTGATTTTCGATAAAAAAAGATGACACTACGGTCTTGTCCGTAGAAGTCATCAGCATAAGCGGTTTTCGATAGACGAAGGGAGCACTTCATTCCCATAAGAATTATATCAATTCTTTGTAAGATATGCAATAGTTATTTCGAGTAGAAATGATTGTGTAGATTATAATTTTCAAAATACCCATTTTCAACAAAGCAAAGATGCAAAAGCAACAATAATTGGTTTCAAGTTTTGTTTATTTATGATACAATATGAATAGAAATCACGGTTTAAGGAGTCATTGTATGAAATTAGGTGCTTTTAGTATAAGTTTAAATGTAAAAGACATTAACGTTTCAAAAGTATTTTATGAGAAATTAGGATTCATCGTCTTCGCAGGCGACATCAATCATGGATATTTGATCATGAAACAACATGATGCAATTATCGGATTGTTTCAAGGAATCATCAAAGACAATATCTTAACCTTTAACCCAGGGTGGAATCAAGATGCGAATGAGGTGAATCCATTTGAGGATATACGTGTGATTAAAAAGGTACTAGAGCAATCAGACATAATAGTTATACAAGATGGCATTCATCAACAAAGTGGACCGGGTCACTTTATCATTGAAGATCCGGATGGAAACAAAATATTGATCGATCAACATAGATAGGTATAAAAAGAGGTAAACAAATGGAAACAAAAGCAATACATGTATTTAAGAATCCCAATTTTTCACTCGTCTTTTTTGGTGTACTTGTTAGCAATGTTGCCCATATCTTTTTTAACTTTGCGATTAGTTTATATGTTCTAGATGTTGCAAGCAAAGCATTTGGTGTGGCTAATGCAGCATTAATTCAAGCGGCGTATTTGGCAGTTGCTGGTATTATTTTAGTGATTCTGATGCCGTTTGGTGGATCTCTTGCTGATAAATTAAACAAAGTAAGAACGATGTATATTACTGATTATATCAGGGGGCTTACGATTTTAGGAGTGGCTCTTCTAATTTTCACGGTCGAAGACCCAATCATTTTGATTATTACTTTGTTTTTAATGAATGTTGTGCTCAGTGTAAACTCAGCCTTTTTTGGTCCAGCCGCATCCTCTTTGCTTCGCTTTATTGTAAGTGATGAGGAATTGCAACCTGCAGCCTCCTACTTACATGGTTCACAAAACCTTCAATCGATACTAGGTGTTATTCTTGGCGGAATCTTGTATGTAACACTTGGAATTTTTTGGATCTTTGTGATGAACGGAGTTGCTTATATCATTTCTGCTATCACAGAGATGTTTATCAAATACAAACGTGAAACACAATCATCAAACCTAACATTCAAAGATGTATTACATGACATCAAAGATGGAGTTGTCTACATTCGCAAAGAAAAAGCTATTTTCGCTGTTTTATTAATGGCTCTATCCCTTAACTTTTTTGTTAGCCCTTTCTTTTCAAATGGAATGCCATATTTCATCAAATTTGGTTTATCCAGTGAGACATCTTATTTGTTTAGTCAATGGTTAAGACCCGAAAACTGGTTATCGGTAATGTCGGTAACGTTTTCCATTGCAGCAATGACTATGTCGCTTTTGTTATCAAAACACAAAACCAAAGAACGTTATGGGAAACAAATGAAACGCTCTATTGTTTCGGCATCCTTATTTTTAACGATATCAGCATTATTTATGATAGGTTATTATACTAGACTTCTTGATGTTAGTGTTGTGTTAATCGGGGTATCACTCATGCAACTTGGAATTGGTTTTAGTGTTGTTCTATTTAATGTCCCATTTAGCATAGTCATACAGCGCAAAGTTGACCGAGCTCAATTAGGGAAAGTAAACGCAGTAACAGGTGTATTGTCTCAAGCATTGATTCCATTTGCGTCGCTCATTGCGGGGGTATTAATCTCACAAATCTCGCCAATTGCGTTATATGTCTTCACGATTGTGGGGATGTCTATGGTAGCAATCGTATACTATTTCAATAAAACATCAGATCAAATTTAAAAGACCATCAACCAGGAAACTGGTTGATTTTTTGTACCGAAACTATCTCTTTTCAAACGTTTGTAGCTATGGTATAATAATTCAAGAATTTAAATAATAGGAGATTGTAATAGACTGGATATAGTCTAACAATAGATAAAAAATGAAAAAAGCACATATCGCTGGAGTATTGTTTTCAACCATTTTTGGATTTACATTTATGTTTTCTAAAATAGCATTGGTGGAGTTATCCCCAATTGGAT
This sequence comes from Bacilli bacterium, assembly GCA_035362935.1. GTDB lineage: Bacteria > Bacillota_I > Bacilli_A > ML615J-28 > CAG-313 > DAOSEC01. The sequence continues at coordinate 27,999 of DAOSEC010000018.1, forward strand.
TAATTGCATATCGGTTTTTAATTGCGTTCGCTGCGTTTGAATTGCTTAGATTATTCAAAGTGATTAAAATTAGATACCAAAAGAAGAACGTACTTCCGATATTCATGGTCGCATTGTTTCAGCCCATTCTCTATTTTTTATTTGAAACATTTGGTGTATCTCTCACACAAAGTGGAGAAGCTGGGATGATGATTGCGTTAATCCCGATTGTTGTTACGGTAATGTCTACCATAATTTTGAAGGAAAGACCAAGTTTATCCCAAGTATTTTTTATCTTGCTTTCTGTTGGTGGAATTATATTTATCCAAGTAATGAAATCTGATCAAGGAATTGACGGGAACATTTTCGGCTTTTTACTTTTGCTTGGAGCAGTATTAGCGGCAGCACTCTTCAACATAGCATCAAGAAAAGCATCACAGTCCTGGAAACCATACGAACTGACCTACTACATGATGATGAGTGGGGCAATTGTTTTCCAAGTAATCTACCTCATAGAACTTTCAATCAATGGAAATTTGGAGCAATATTTTTCACTAATGATTACTCCGAATGTGATTATACCATTGTTATATTTAGGACTTGTTGCATCCATCGGAGGGTTTTTCTTTGTGAATTATGCTTTAAGCAAGCTTCCAGCACATGTATCTAGCATTTATACCAATTTATCAACTATTGTGGCGATTGTGGCAGGTGCTCTTATTTTGAAAGAAGAACTTTATTATTATCATTACATAGGAAGTGCGATGATCATAGTTGGTGTCTATGGTACTGTCATCATGAATCAACGAAAGCGACATATCATTTATCCACTTTCCAACAATAAATAAATTGTTTATCAAGTTTATTATTTTTTGAAAAATTGATAAATGAAAATATCTATGATATAATGTTCATAGTTTAACTAAGGAGGAATAAATATGAGTAAATGGGTATTAGCAACGGATTCTTGTTCAGACTTGCCAAATTCATTGGTAGAGTCAATGAACTTAAAAGTGATTCCATTATCCGTCACTATTGAAAACAAAACTTACTTTCATTATCCAGATGAAAGAGAATTAAGTATAGAAGCATTTTATGATATGTTAAGAAATAAGAAGGTTGCGAAAACTTCTTTGATTAATGTTGGCGAGTTTTTAGCGTTCTTTGAACCAATATTAAAAGAAGGAAATGATATTTTATACATTGGATTTTCTTCTGCACTGAGTGGAACGTTTCAGTCTTCACAAATCGCCGCTCAAGAACTCGCAGAAACGTATCCAGATCGAAAAATAATCACGGTTGATTCTTTATCTGCTTCCATGGGACAAGGATTGTTAGTATGGCACGCGTATCAAGAGAAACTATCTGGAAAATCAATCGAAGAAGTTGCTAAATGGATTGAGACAAATAAACTTAACCTTTGTCACCTATTTACAGTTGACGATTTGGGAACACTAAAACGTGGTGGAAGACTTTCTGAAACAGCAGCATTCTTAGGTACATTATTAAAAGTAAAACCAATCTTACATGTAAGTAATGAGGGTAAATTAGTTCCAATCAAAAAAGCAAGAGGAAGACAATCTTCACTTACAACAATTGTTGAACTGATGAGATCACTTATAGTTAATCCAGAATCTCAAACGATATTTATATCTCATGGAGACTCAATGGAAGATGCTGCTGCAGTTGGTACGATGATTCAAACAGAATTTAAGATTAAAGATATTGTTTATAATAACATTGGACCAATCATTGGTGCTCATTCTGGACCAGGAACCATTTCTGTATTTTTTGTAGGAAACAGTAGATAGTCGTTCAAAAGGGGAGATGCTCATGCATCACCCCTTTCTAATCACATTCTACTTGAATTTAAGTTGATTTCGTAGTAAACTATATCAGTAAATAAATAATATTGCGGTTGTGGCGAAACGGCAGACGCGCCATCTTGAGGGGGTGGTGTCTTAATGACATGTGGGTTCAAATCCCATCAACCGCACCATTGAAGAATCATAGATCTGACACATAAGCGATTTACTACGCGTCTTAAGTATTGGATCTTTTTTATTATAAAAGAGAGATTATTCTAAAAAATATTTTATTGCTAATGTTCCTCTTGTTGGTTAAAAAAAATTTTTAAATATAACTTCCACATCATTATCTTGATTTACATCAGCAGAAAGGTATAATATAATTGTTGATAGCAAAATTGTGAGGGTTTTAAATGATAATTGCGTTAATTATTTTTATTGTTACATACATATTGTTATTGTTATTTCCGAAGCATAGAGCATATGTTGCTTTAATTTCTGCAATCACATTTCTAATTGTAGGTCTACCGTTTCATCAAGCAATCAGTTCGATTGATTTGAACGTCATAATGATGATAGCAGGCACAATGGGTATTGTTTCATTGTTTATTGAATCAAAAATGCCATCATTATTGGCAGACTTAATCATTAATAAGATGCCTAATATAAAATGGACAATCATTTCTCTTGCTTTGTTTGCTGGTGTTATTTCAGCATTTGTTGATAATGTAGCAACTGTATTGGTAGTTGCGCCAGTTGCAATGACAATATCAAAAAAGTTAAATACCTCACCAGTACCAAGTATCATCGCTATAGCAATCTCATCCAACTTACAAGGAGCCGCTACCTTAGTTGGTGATACGACATCAATTCTGCTAGGTGGACATGCAGACTTAAATTTCTTTGATTTTTTCTTTTTAGATGGGAAACCTGGAATATTTTGGATTATACAATTAGGAGCCATGGCATCTACATTAGTTTTAATACATGTGTTTAGAAAAGAAAAGCAACCGATTGATGTTGTTGAAAGAACTAGTGTAAACCATTATTTTCCGTCATTCCTTCTAGTTGGAATGGTAGTGCTTTTAATCATTGCTTCTTTTCTGAAAAATATGCCTAATGAGATAAATGGATATATTTGCATAGGATTATTTATTGTGGGTCTTATTTGGAAAATAAGCAAAACTAAAAGTATTTCTAAAACACTAAATACTTTGAGGGACATTGATTATTTTACATTGCTTTTGTTAGCAGGCTTATTCGTAGTGATAGAAGGTATCAGTGAAAGCGGAGTAATAACTAGTATTAGTTCAATATTAGGTAGCGCTGGAAACGGAAATGTCTTTGTAATTTATACCATTATTGTGTGGGCATCTGTATTATTATCTGCCTTTATTGATAACATTCCATATGTTGCTACTATGCTTCCGGTTGTGGGTGCAGTCGCAATGCATCTTGACATCAATCCATATTTGTTATACTTTGGATTGTTATCTGGTGCAACGTTAGGTGGTAATTTAACACCTATTGGAGCATCTGCCAACATTGCTGCTATAGGAATCTTAAGAAGAGATGGTTACGAAGTAAGTGCGAAACAATTTATGAAATTAGGTGTTCCGTTTACTCTAGCTGCAGTTTCTGTCGGGTATGTTCTTATATGGGTGTTATGGAGTTAATAAATCAGCATCATACATTATATATTAAACAACCAAATACCAAAACATGAGGTGCGAAATGAAAATTATTATAGAATTGTTCTCGGATTATAAAGATTTGAACTTTCAAACACTGTTTTTAGCATATTTTCAGGAAATTGGGGTTTTTTTGCCAGAGGGCTATAACGTATTTGATGATATCGCCTTATCAGCAATCAATGAGAAAATGATGACACTAGTCGCAAAAGATAGTGATCAAATGGTTGCCTTTTTGATGTTTCAACCAGAGACTTTTACAAGCAGCAGTAACTTTTTTAAGCAAAGCACCATATTTATTCGCGAATTCAGTGTAAAGTTAAGTCATAGAAAACATGGGATAGGAAAACAGTTGATGGAATCTATATTCGATTATGCAAAAGCAAATGCTTATCATTCGGTTGTATTAACCACAACTACAGCGAAAAACTTTTATTTGAGTTTAGGTTTTGTTGAAGACAATAGTTACCAAGCGAAAAACAAGCAGCCTGTATTTATTAAACATATTGAATAATAAAACACCCGTTTCGAACTTGAAACGGGTGTATGCTTTTATCCTAGTTTGGATAAATCAATGTTCATTGCTTTTGCGAGACCTTTTCCATAGTTTGGATCTGCTTGCATACAATGTTTGATGTGTTTTATTTTAATAAATTCTGGAACCCCATCCATATTTCTTGCTGTATTGTCAAACAAGACTTGTTGTTGAGCGGGACTCATCAATCGGAATAATTGTCCTGGTTGTGTGAAATAATCATCGTCATCTTTTCTAAAGTCCCAATGAGCAATATCACCATTTGATTTTAGTGGCGGTTCACTTAACTCTTTGGAATCATCCCATTCTCCAAAGCTATTTGGGAAGTAATGGGTACGTCCACCATAATTTCCATCTACTCGCATCAACCCATCACGGTGATTTGAGTTCACTGGAACTTTTGGTGCGTTCACCGGAATTTGATGATGGTTGACACCTAAGCGGTATCGTTGTGCATCCCCATAAGCAAATAGACGTCCTTGTAACATTTTATCTGGTGAAAATCCAATTCCTGGAACCACATTGGCAGGATTAAATGCTGCTTGTTCGACATCTTGATAGTAATTTTCAGGATTTCGATTTAATTCTAGAATACCTACCTTATGTAATGGATAATCTTTTTTAAACCAAACTTTGGTTAAGTCAAATGGATTATATGGCATCTTAGCAGCATCCGCTTCTGGCATGATTTGAACGGACAATTCCCATCTTGGATATTCCTTGCGTTCAATAGCTTCGAATAAATCCTTTTGATGGCTTTCACGATCATTTGCGATAATCGCTGCAGCTTCTTGGTCAGTCAAAGTCTTAATTCCTTGTAATGTTTTGAAATGGAATTTAACCCAAAAACGCTCGTTTTTCGCATTGATGAAACTAAAGGTGTGACTTCCATATCCATTCATATGACGATAAGATAGTGGAATTCCTCGATCACTCATCGTAATAGTTACTTGATGAAGCGCTTCAGGTAAACTTGTCCAGAAATCCCAGTTATTTGTTGCACTTCTCATGTTCGTTTTTGGATCACGCTTTACGGCACGATTTAAGTCTGGGAAGCGTAGTGGATCTCTTAAGAAAAACACAGGTGTGTTGTTTCCTGCCAAATCCCAGTTTCCATCTTCTGTGTAGAACTTCATCGCAAATCCACGAATGTCACGTTCAGCATCTGCTGCACCACGTTCACCAGCTACGGTTGAAAAGCGAACAAATACTTCTGTCTTTTTTCCGATTTCACTAAAAATTTTAGCCTTTGTGTACTTCGTGATGTCGTGAGTAACGGTAAAATGTCCGAAAGCACCACTACCTTTGGCGTGCATTCTTCGCTCTGGAATGACTTCACGATTGAAGTTAGCCATTTTTTCCAAATACCATGCATCTTGCATCATCATTGGACCTCTTGGACCAGCTGTCATAACGTCTTCGTTATTTACGACTGGTGCACCAGAGGCATTGGTTAATTTTTTCTTTACTGGTTTCATTGATTTCATTTCCCCCTTTATTCTTTAATTATAACAAATATAAATTAGTTAAGCAAACAAATGGAACCTGATTTCGATTATTTCTGTTTGATTTCTGAAAAATTTTGTAATATAATGGAAATATAGAAAGCAGGTTACTATGACTATCATTATTTCGCCATCAAAAACGATGAAGCCAACGATTATCAAAGCCAAAACAAAACCGATTTTTGAAGTACAATCAAAGCAAATTCAAGAATGGTTGAAGGGGTTATCTCCACAAGATATTATGCAGTATTTTAATATTAGTGAAAATCTTGCTACAAACACAATGAATCATATTAAGTTGTTTGGTACAATGAACTATTCAGCAATTTATAGTTATCAAGGCACGCAATATCATTACATTGATATGAATTCATACTCTCAATCTGAACTAACTTACATTGAGAAGAATGTGATGATACTGAGTGGGATGTATGGGCTACTTCGCGCATTTGATGGAATATCGTTATACCGAATGCCGATGCATCTATCCTTTCAAGGAGAATCCTTATATACCTTTTGGAAATTATCCATTAAGGAGTATTTGGGCACACAAGAAGTGATTAACCTATGTAGTGATGAATATGGTGTATTGCTTCAAAAGGAACTAAAGAATACCACTTCAATTGTGTTTTATTTAGATAGCACGTGTAAGAGAAAAGCACCTTCGATGGAAGCGAAAATGATGCGTGGTCTTATGTTAAAAGAAATCATTCATCACCAATTAAAGAGTAAAGAAATGATTAGGAAAATAAAGGTTGGTGGGTATAGTTATAACATATCACATTCAACCGACGAAATATATGCCTTTGTTAAACAACATTTGGATGTATAAAGGATTGAAAAAGCTTTAAGATTGTGTTATAATATTTCATATCAAAAAAGGAGTACTAGCTATGTCGATCGTAAGCAAACACAAATTAATCGTTATCGCACTCTACATGGCATGTAGTATTTTGATAGAATCCATTACGTTTTTGTTTAACAACTATGGAATTTTACCAAAATACTTTATGTTCTTTTTTGCTGGAATGATGTTTGTAGTTTCTGTTTTAGTATTATTTAATAAGCCCAAAAAATTACATTTGGTTGCAAGCATATTTTTATTTCTTCAAATCTTGATATCGTTTGCGAATGTGAATTTACTTAAAATTACAGGTGAGGTCTTTTCTTGGGATATGCTTACGATTTTACATGAGGCGGCAAGAGCTGCAGGAAAAGGTATATCATTCACATTTTTGTACTTATTAAGTGTATTACCAATACTAATTGGATTTATATATATCGTTACAAAAAAATCATTAACAACAACTTTAATTGAACCTATATCTCCTCGTTTAAAATTAATGTCGGTTTTAATAATGATGTTGATTGCATCGTTTTCTGCAGTTTTATTCGAGAGCCAAACACATTTTATTCAAAAGCAAATAGAACCAAATGAGCATTCGATTATCAATGATTCCTATTTGATTAATACGTTTTATGTCAAGCAAGAAGCTTATAAAAAACTTGGAACGATGGGGTATTATGTCTTATCTGGAATGAGAACCATATCGAACCGATTACAAAGCAATTACATAACAAGCATGTTAGATAAAATTAATGATTATTTAGCAGAACAATCGAAAACAAATGAACCAAACTTATTTACTGGAATCTCTGAAGGAAACAACTTGATCGTAATTTTAATAGAGACATGGGATTATTCAGGAATACACCCCGTATTGACCCCGAATCTTTATCGATTGCTTGGAGAGAGTTTATTACTGAGCGAATACTATAGTAAAGATCAAACCAATATTTCGGAATCCAAAACGATTTTTGGTTCTTACCCTTTAACAGGTATTCTAAACTATAATTATGAGAAAAATAATTATCCATTTACACTGCCTAATATGTTTAAAACACAGTATCCAAACTCACCAGTAATATCATTCCACAATAACGATGGGGCTTATTACGATCGAAACAATGCTCATGTCCGTTTTGGGTTTGATGAGCATATCGATTCAAGCTCCATGGAACTAACCGTTAATGATTTGTGGATTAATTTGGACAGTGAGTTGTTTGCATCAGCATTGCTTTCTAAGAAAGGAACTACATCACAATATATCATACCAGAAGACATTTCGAATCCATTCTTTAGTTATGTTACAACATTTGCTTCTCACGGACCATTTGTTTATCGTAGCGAATTTGATGCATACTATGAATATTTGACCAATTATTCAGAACCAATTGTAAGTTATTTAGGAAATACCCTGGATTTAACCGATCAATATGTACAAACTTACATATCAGCCTTAATGGATTTAGACATTGGAATCGGCTATTTATTTGAAGAATTAGAAGATCGACAACTGTTAGAGTCAACAACTGTGGCTTTGATAAGCGATCATTATGCATATTACCATGATTATGCTTATGTAACGAAATCATTACCAACAACAAACGAAAAAAATCCACTGATTTACAAAGTCCCAGCTATGATTTACGATCAAAAATTAATGAATCAGTTGAGACAACACGCTGAAGTTTATGAAACTTACCATATTTTTGAAGACGAATATGAAGGATTATCATTTATGGGTTCTAGTAAATTCTTCACAAATACGGATTTAGTCCCAACATTACTTAACCTTTTAGGAATATCATACAACGAAGCATTTTACTTAGGTTACGATTTATTTAGTGAACAAACTTCCCTTATTCTTTCAAGATGGGGTGGAATATTCAACAATGAATTTTACTCAATTGATGGGATTAAAATTGAAAATCTTCCATTTAAGTATGATGAATCGATGCTATCTTCTATAGACGGATATGCATTGGAATTGATTGATAATTTAGACCAAATGATGGAACTGCACAACAAAGTTATCGCGTTTCGTAAACACGCAAGTGATTACTTTAAAAAATATGAGTATATTGACATGATGTATCTTGCCAATTACTTTCTTCACTACAACATTGACACCAGCCAATTACACCAATAATAATCGATTGTCAAGAAAGGTCACTTTCTTGACTTTTTTATTTTATTACCTTCTTTTATCTATTATTGTATGTATGAACAAATAGTGCTATAATGAATATAAATGGAGGCGATTTTTTTGAATACGTATCAAGAAAAACGCAAAGATTCGATGGATAAACGGAAAAGACAAATTGTTCAAAACTGGTTTTCTTCCTTTGTTGTAACGACAATCGTAGTTGCAATTATTATTCTTGCTCCTCCAAAGGTTAGTGCTACCTTCCTAAGAATTGAACCTTTTGGTTCGAACTTATTCTATCAAGTACAAGTGATTGATGAAGGGAAGACGATTTTAGAAGGATCCTTAAAAATCAAGGTAGATCATCCACTTGGACAATTTGAAGCCGAACTTCCTCTTGGCGTAAGCAGTGGATCCTTTGATGGATTACGCCCCGGAACAGCATATCAAGTGTCGATTGTAGCCAAGCGGGGATTTGGAGAAGAAGTACTGATTAAAGAAACTGTTGTGACTGAATCAAGTTATGGTGGGCGAATCGTATCGACAAGTTATGAAACCATAGATACTGGATCGATGCACGAATCGTTATATCGATATACCATCTATACATCGATTAGTGACCGACTAAATGAAATCGAGGAGGTATGGTTTGAATATGCTTACTTGTTTGAGTACATCGAAGGTGTAACGACGGAACCAACAATAGATGAAGTTGAAATATATCCAATTACAACCTACCAACAAGCAACCATAATTGATGAGGTTCCAGGATTCAATGGTGTTCTATATCTTCGCATGAAAGCATTGCTTGTCAGTCAGGAAATCGTGGTGTTAGATCAACAAATAATTAAAACCCCAATCCATATTGAATCATACTTGTATGTTGATGATGTCGGACCCACTATGATTCAAGCAAGTACCTATTTAGACTTTGAGGTTGTAACAGACATTCGTTATTATGTTCGTCTGGTGCGTAATGGCACCATTATAGAAGAAAAGGAAATCAAGCAAAATAGTGCGTTTGATCATTATGATAGTTATGTGGTGTCATTTGATCGATTAATGATGCAATCTTATTACCATGTGATACTTGTTGCTTCCTACATTGATCCAGTTTCCTTAAAAGTGGTGACAAATGAGTTTGCTAATGAGAGGGTTTCTACTTCAAGTCATTACCAACTAACCATTTCTCACACGAAGTTAACCTCAGAATATCAAGTACAAATAGAGTTAAGCGATTCAACGAGCATCATTCAAAATATGAGATATATCATATATGATACAAGTGATGAGTTTGAATATTATTATGATTCGGCTAGCATTGTATTAGATTCACTAGGAAATGGATTATATCAAGGAACTATTATGATTTCAATCCCTCAATTACAACACCATCGCATACAAATTTTTGTTGATAAACAGGTTTTGCCTGATCAAATATATTACTACGTTCCAGTCTATGAAATCGTCCAATAAGGGATTATGAAGGAGAACAATGTATGAAATTATTTTCAAAATTTAGAGAATTAAGTAAATCTGGAAAAATTAAATTTATGATTGTTACATCAATCATCGTCATGTTTTTGTTTTTAGGTATCTTTGTTGAACTTATATTTCCAAATACTGCGTTTGCAGCTGTGATTGCAGGTAGCATTGGAAAGTTTTTTAACTTGCTAAAATTTTTTGGAGACCACTATGTTGACATCATCGAAAGCTTCGCCATCATTGTGTTTATGTGGATTATCGTTCAACTACTCAAAGGCCTAATCCATCTTACAACAAAAAAAGGTCACCGAAGTGAAACCGTCGGTAACTTGCTTAGAAGCATCATCAAATATAGTAGTGTAATTCTTGCAATCTTTTTGATTTTGAGTGCTTGGGGTGTGCAAACACCAACGCTTTTGGCAAGTGCTGGAATACTTGGTCTTGCCTTAAGTTTCGGAGCTCAAAGTTTGATTGAAGATGTGATTTCAGGTCTATTTATTATTTTCGAATCGCAATTTGAAATTGGTGATATCGTCCAAATTGGTGATTTTCGTGGTCAAGTTGTTGAACTTGGAATACGTGCCACAAAGTTTGAAGACATTAACGGGGATATAAAAATATTGAATAATTCAGATATTCGTGGAGCGATAAATACCTCAAGCCATTTGTCTCCTGCTATTTGTGATGTGTCAATCAGTTATGGTGAGGATTTATTACGACTTGAACAAATCATAAAAGATAATTTACCACGCATTAAAGAAAACATTCCAGACATCCAAGAAGGTCCATTTTATCGCGGAGTACAAAGTTTATCTGATTCGAGCGTTGTCATTCGTATCTATGCCAAAGCGATGGAAACCAAGAAATATCAAGTGGTCCGAGATTTGAACCGACAAATGAAATTAATATTTGATGAAAATCAAATTCAAATTCCATTCCCTCAAATTGTTGTACATCAAGCGACTGAAAAATAAGATAGAAAGAGTTGTGATATTAGATGCATCCAGGCCGGATTAAAAAAATTATCGATACATTTCCACTCGTAAGAAAAAAATACATACTGTATTGGATGCAACAATCACAACGTGTCCATTATAACCATGCTTTGAATCACGCAATTGAGTTAGCGAATCAACTACAGTTGCCTGTTTTGGTATTTTTTGGAATCGATGATTCCTTTCCAGAAGCAAATCTTAGGCACTTTCAATTTATGCTTGAAGGAATTTATGAAATAAAAAACTTATTATCGCAATTAGGAATTACGTTTGTAATGGAATTAGGAAATCCAATCGAGAAAATCAAGACATACCTAGCCGATGCAAGCCTGTTAGTATGTGATATGGGTTATACTAGACTACAACGCAAGTGGAGACAGGAGTTATACAAACTGACTTATCGAGAATACCGATTAAATATTGATCAAGTCGAATCCGATCTAATTGTTCCAATTCAGAAAGCATCTGAGAAGTGCGAGTATGGCGCTTATACACTCAGGCCAAAAATAATGAAACAATATCAACACTATCGTGATTTTCACAAGTTAACTGTAGTAAAAAACCAAGAAATCATAGTATGCCCAAACCAATTTGCTAAAGTAACCCTTGTTGAATTACTAAATCAATTATCACTTGATCGTAGTGTAGGGCCATCCACTATTTATCATGGTGGGTATCAAGAGGCAAGTAACCACTTTATTAAATTTCTACTAGATTTTGCAAATGATTATCCAAACAGTTCAGATCCATCCAAAAACCAAACATCGAAAATGTCTATGTACTTACACTTTGGGCAAATTTCTGCACTAGAACTTCTCGAGCGTATTACTCTTGCATTTGACATGGGTCAAGTTTCGAAAGAAGCATATGATGCATTTGTTGAACAACTCCTTGTTCGTAGAGAGCTAGCCTTCAACTATATCTATTATAATGATCAATATGATCAATTCGATGGAATGACAGAACCGTGGGCATATCAAACAATGCGTGAGCATTTACGTGATGAGCGTCAATATATTTACACTTTGCACGAGCTTGAACACGCACTGACACATGATATCTATTTTAATGCTGCTATGGAGGAAATGTCTCACACAGGGTTTATGCAAAATTACATGAGAATGTATTGGGCGAAAAAGATAATAGAGTGGAGTTTAACCTACGAAGAAGCATATGAGCGCATTCAGTATCTCAACAATAAATATTTTATTGACGGAAGGGATGCAAATAGTTTTGCTGGAGTTGCATGGTGTTTTGGAAAACACGATCGAGCTTGGTCTGAGCGACCAATTTTTGGCAAACTTCGTTATATGAACGAAGCCGGTCTTGTCCGTAAATTTGATATGGAGAATTATATAAAATTAGTAACAAACTTTAAACAAGTAAGTTAGATAATGAAAAACACTTCTTTTTGTAGAAGTGTTTTTCATTGATAGGTAGTGTCAAATAGTTTTGGGATAAAAGTGATATAATCATAGTTTGCATAA
>DAOSEC010000019.1:0-37944 GCA_035362935.1 Bacilli bacterium
GTGGATAACTTGAAACCCAAAATAAAAAAGACCATCGACTTTGTCGACAGTCTGACACCTCTTTTGAGGTGTTTTTTTTGGTTTTGTGAAAAGAATGAATTGCTTAAAAGCCAAAAATATGGTATTATTTAGTATATCAAAGTATTAAAAAAATATTTTGTGACTACATACACATAAGGAGACATTGTATGAATTTTTGGGATTATGGCACATGGCAAAGTATCAATCAAATCGCATATTTATGTGTGGTTTTACTCATTGCGAATGTATTAAGACGTAAAATTTCCATTTTAAGAAAATCATTGTTACCAACAGCGGTGATTGGTGGTTTCTTAGCACTTGGAATCAAGTCACTTAACATTTTACCAACAGGTTTTGTTGATGCTGCATTTATGGAAAACATTACCTATCATATGATTGCGATTGGATTTATCGCACTTGGATTAAAAACATTAAAATATCAAAAAAAGTCAGATCGTGGTGTTGCTTTGGATGCTGGACTTGTCATCGTAGGAACGTATCTATTACAAGCGGTTATCGGGCTTGCGATCACATTATTTTTAGGATACACCTTATTTCCTGATTTGTTTAAAGCATCTGGTATTTTATTACCTCTTGGATTTGGACAAGGACCAGGACAAGCTGGTAATATTGGAACGGTGTATGAATTAAATGGATTCATTGGTGGAAAAGCATTTGGATTAAGCATTGCATCCTTTGGATTTCTATGGGCTTGTATTGGTGGAGTGATCTATATGAACGTTCAACTTCGCAAACAAAAAGCCAAAATATCAGAGGTAACAAGTGAAAAAATAGTTACTTCAGAAATGATACAAGAAGCAGATGAAATTCCTCTAGCAGAAGCGATTGATAAGTTTACCGTTCAAATTGCTTTGGTTATGTTAGTATACTTTATGACATTTTTAGTAATGTTTGGAATAGACTTCTTACTGAAAAGTGGTGACCCAGAAGGATTTGGAATGAAAACCGTTCGCCCACTTATTTGGGGATTTAACTTCATTTTCGCAACGTTAATGGCATTGCTATTTAAGAAGATTATTGCGAAATTACGAGAAACCAAATGGATGAATCGCCAGTATCCAAATGATTTTATGTTAAACCGAATCGCTGGAGTTGCATTTGACTTCATGATTATTGCTTCAATTACATCGATTAACATTGCTGATTTAAATCGTTTATGGATTCCGTTCTTGCTCATTACTACCGTTGGTGGAATCTTAACGATGATTTATTTACGAAAAGTATGTAAGAAAATATTCCCAACCTATGAGTTTGAAGCCTTTGTTGCGATGTATGGAAACCTAACAGGAACGGTTTCAACCGGAATTGCATTGTTAAGAGAAATCGATCCAGAGTTTAAAACTCCTGCTGCGAACAATCTAGTATTAGGGTCAACGACAGCAATTGTATTTGGATTCCCATTGTTGCTTTTGGTTGGATTTGCTTACCGCAACGATTTATGGACGTTAATTGTATTAGGATTAATCATTGTATTTGCTTTAGCAATCAATGCTTTGTTATTTCGAAGACAGCTCTTTGCTAAACGAAACAAACAATCGATATAATTTGTTCGAAACACAAACCAAATGGTTTGTGTTTTTTCTTGACAAAAGGATAAACATAACTTAAAATGGTATTGATATCAAAAAACGATATCAATATTTGATTTAAGGTGAAATAGATGAAAACACACTCTAAAAAGTTATATCTTGGATTTTTACAAATGCATATCTTGCATCATGCATCACAAGAACCAATCTATGGTGCTTGGATGATAGAAGAACTCAATCATCATGGATATCAGATTGGACCATCTCATATCTATCCATTGCTTAGTACAATGACGCAAGATGGACTCTTATCGATGAATGAACAATTGATTCAAGGAAAGATCCGAAAGTATTATCAAACAACAGAATTAGGAATTGAAGTTTTGCGAGATTTGATTGAAAAACTAAAGGAACTTGCAAGCGAAATCTTAGTTGTTGCAGAGGAATCGTTAGGAGATTAAATATGAAGCAACAAACCATGAAGAAAAAAGCATTGGTATTCTTGTTATTGATTGGAATCATTAGTATGTTATCCGATTTCACGCACGAAGGAGCAAGAAGCATCTATGGACCGTTTTTATCCGTATTAGGAGTATCGGCGTTTTTAGTTGCGTTTACTTCAGGACTCGGTGAGTTTATTGGTCAAACACTACGGATTGTAACTGGAATTATCGCCGATAAAACAAAAAAATATTGGTCTTTAATGATTGTTGGTTATGCGATTAATTTACTTGTCATACCACTTTTGATGTTTGTAGATGTAAATATATGGCAACTTGCGATTGTATTAATTTTGCTTGAACGTGTTGGAAAAGGAATCAGAGCACCAGCAAAAAGTGCGTTGACCTCCTTTACTACACCACATTTAGGTGCTGGCAAGGCATTTGCATTGCAAGAGGCGATGGACCAATTCGGAGCCTTCTTAGGTCCATTGTTTGTCTTCATTGTGTTACAAACACAAACTGGTGATGAACTAAGTGGATATCAACTAGCCTTTGGACTATTGGGAATATTTGCGATTATGACAATCTCAATGATATTTGTTGCAAGATGGAAGTATCCAAATCCAGACATGTTAGAAACCAAAACACTACCAAAGGGATTTAAAGGTAACAAATCGTTTGTCTTATATATGGTTGCAATCTCTTTTATCGCGTTAGGCTTTATTGATTATCCAATTTTAGCGTTTCACATGGGCAATAATCATTTGATTGCGATGTCTTATGTACCACTCTTGTACTCTATTGCGATGGGAGTAGATGCGATCGCAGCACTCATCTTTGGATATTTATTTGATAAAGTTGGTGTGATTGCACTTGTATATTCTATTATTTTTGCAATTCTTTATGTACCCATTTTCTTTTTGTTCAACAATACTTTAGCTATCGTAATTGGAGTTGTGTTGTGGGGAATCGCAATGGGGGCTCAAGAGTCTATTTTAAAAGCAGTGATTTCGAAACTAGTATCAAAAGAAGTTCGTGGAACCGCGTATGGTATTTTTTATACGGTATTTGGCGTAAGTTGGTTTCTTGGATCTATGATAGTTGGATATTTATATGAGATCAGTATCTTAGCAATTGTTGTATTTACTACAGCAATGGAACTATTAGCCATTTTCTTCTTACTCATTTATCACAGTAAACAACAAAATCATAAGACAAAGGAGTTGGATGTATGAATCAAATAGTTAAATGGTCGTCCTTCCTAAAAGATGTTCTAGTTTGTTCCTTAGGAGCCTATGGTGGACCAGAAGCACATTACGGGGTATTTACCGATCAACTGATCACAAAAAAGCAGTATATCACAGAAGAAGAGCTTCTTGAGTTGATTGCGTTAACTCAAGTGTTACCCGGTCCAAGTAGCACTCAAACAATCATCGCGATAGGATATAAGCTTGGGGGACCACTCTTAGGACTACTAACATTTTTAGTATGGGCCATTCCTGCAATACTAATCATGACAACTTTGTCGTTTTTATACTACATGTTTTCTAGTTTGAATGCGAGTGCCGATGTGCTTCGTTTTATAGGACCGATGGCGGTTGGATTTATTGTTGTAGCTTCCATTCGCATTGGAAAAAAAGTAATTCAAAAACCAATCAGTATTATACTGTTTTTGATTGCAGTGAGTGTCACGATATTCATTCGTGAGGTATGGATATTTCCCGATTTGTTACTATTTGGTGCTATTGTCAGTATCCTTCAATCCAGAGAAAAACAAATATGGAACGCTCCTACTTGGAACATTAAATGGCAAAATGGCGATATTTCATCGCGTTTCTCTTTTTTGCGTTGACAAGTATAGTGCTATACCAAGTAATCGGGACAAAACTACTCTTTTTATTCGATCACTTTTATCGATATGGATATTTGGTCATAGGTGGTGGGCAAGTTGTCATTCCTTATATGTATGTAGATTTAGTTGAAATCAATCAGTTGATGACTACGTCTGAATTTTTAACTGGCTTTGGGATTGTTCAAGGAATCCCAGGACCGATGTTTTCCTTTAGTGCGTATGCTGGTGCACTTGCGATGCGTGATTCAGGTGGTTTGTTACAAGTTCTAGGTGGAATCGTAGCAGGAATTGCGATATTTTTACCAGGGATTTTACTCATTTATTTTGTTTATCCAATTTGGGAAAGTTTGAATCATGTAAAAGCTGTGAAGAATGCACTACCAGGAATTGTTGCGATTGCTGGTGGGTTAATCGCATCAGCTGCCATCGTTTTAATGCGATCAATTGGATTTTCTATTCCAAATGTTATCGCGGTTCTTGTTGCATCCATCTTGTTATTTACAAGAAAAATACCTGCACCAATCATAGTCATTCTAGCAATAATCAGTGGAGTATTGTTTACTTATTCATAGTATTCAAAGGATTATTTCCTACTTATAGTACAGGGTTAATCCTTGTACTTTTATTGTAAAAAAAAGTTTTAAAAATCTCTTTTCTTTTTGTAAATATTTGATATAATACTCTCATAAATTATAAGAAAAGGAGACTTAACACACATGGATCAGTTTGAACCTCAAGAACCGGATGGCTACGAATCGCCCATCATAACCAATGTCGCTGACGACATTAACGCTACACAAGAATACACTGCTAGTCGATTTGATCATAAGACGAAAGCAATTCGAATCCAAAATATGGTACGTTATCTCATTATTGGTGCAATCTTCGCTGTGCTTGCATTACTAACACCAATTATTTTACCAGTGTTTCCACTATACTCAATCGTACCTGCTTTATTCTTACTTGTTTATATCTTTCTAACAAAACGGATTTTTGAATCATTAACACTTGGAATTGTATTAGGATTTTTAATGGCAGTAAGTGTTGGTGCTTTTGATGGAGTTGGCTTCTTTGAAGCAATCAACACATCATTAATTGACAATGTGGCAGACGCGGATACCGCTTGGCTATTCATTGTGTGCGGACTTATGGGAAGCTTTGTTGCTTTGATTGAAAAAGCTGGTGGAGTTTATGCATTTGGATCTTGGGTTTCCAAACGTGCAAAAACAAGAAAATCTACCTTGCTTTGGACCTGGATTCTTGGATTAATTATCTTTGTGGATGATTACTTAAATGCATTAACCGTGGGGTCATGTATGGCACCACTTACCGATAAACATAAAGTATCAAGAGAGTATTTGGCATACGTAGTTGATTCTACCGCAGCTCCAGATACAACACTCATCCCTGTATCTACATGGGCAGTGTTTATTGCTGGGCTTTATGCGAAAACAATTTCTGAAAATGGCTTAACAGACACCTATGGTGGAGGTTTAAGAGTCTTTATCAGTAGTATTCCATTTAACTTTTATGCATGGTTTTGCTTATTAATGGTTCCACTTACCATCTTTGGTATTGTACCAATCTTTGGAAAAATGAAAAAAGCAGAAAAACGTGCACAAGAAACAGGAGTCTTAGCACCTCCGGGTAGTGAGAAAATTGATATTCGTGCTGGTGAAGCGTTGTTAGAGAAAAAAGACGCAAAAGTAATGAACTTCTTTATTCCTATCATTACATTAATTGTCTCAACACTTGTATTTGATATTGATTTACAATACGGGATCATCTTCACGTTAGCATTTATGTTTGTATTCTATTTGATTCAAGGATTGGTAGACGCAGATGAATTCTTTACGTTAGTAATCAAAGGATTCAAAAACATGTTAATGCCACTTCTAATGGTCATCTTAGCGTATATGTTCGCAGATGGAATTGAAGCATTAGGATTTATGACATACATTGTTGAAGTTGTAAGTAGCAATGTTCAACCGTGGATGATACCTGCCTTGATTTTCTTAGTGTTTGGATTTACTGAATTCATTATGGGACTATCTTGGGGAATGTATGCAATCGCGATTCCACTTGTAACAATCTTGAGCTTTGAAATGGGAATCAACCCAGCAATGAGTATTGCTGCTGTTGTATCAGCCGGTGTTTGGGGAAGCCATATTTGCTTCTACTCCGATGCAACCATTCTTTCAAGTAGTGCTGCAGGATGTGACAATTACGAACATGCGACCAGTCAGTTGCCATATGGATTGATCGCAGCTGCGCTATCCCTCATTTTCTTTATTGGTGCTGGATTAATCTTTTTAGCATAAAAATGGATGGTAAGAGTTTCCTCTTACCATTTTTTTATTGGTTATGAAATAAAGGTATTATCGGTTTACAATTGGTTTGGATTCAAGTATAATGAACTTAAGTAGATTTATTCATCAAGAGGTAAGATTATGTTATTTCATATCGCATCAGGTATCATACTAGTCATTTTTTCAGTCATTCTAATCAGAAAAAAGCAATCACTAAAGAAAATACATAAGCCTGCTCAGTTTTTACTAAAGGGAAAAAAACCGAAAAAGACCAAGATGGTAGAAGGAGTAGTGCTTTTTACGACCTATCCATTTATTGTTTTATGGTTTTTAACAACAATCGGATTCTTTGATCATCTCTTATTTGAAAAACATACACTTTATAGTGTTGCAGGTATCCTACTTATGACGATTGGTGTAACTGTGTATGGAGTAAGTGTCTTTCAGTTAGGAAACAAGTGGCGCGTTGGGATAGATTATGAGGACAATGACTATTTTGTAACAAATGGACTGTATGCATATAGTAGACATCCAGCATATCTTGGATTTTATTTGTTGTTTACGGGAATCATGCTTCATTATGCATCAATCATTATGATTGTGTTTGGGAGCATTTCAATTGCTGCTTTGTTCTTTATGGCAGCAGAAGAAGAAAAATATCTAATTTACAAGTTTGGACAAACCTATCAAGCATATCAATCCAAAGTGAGATTTTTGATAGGAAAAAAGCGATAACGTTGTATTCATAAGGGGGGGGACAACATGAGTATATTAAATAGCATTATCAAAACATTAGGACCAAAATTGTTCAAGATTGGTGGAAGCATTGAAGACTATGAACAGTTTTATACACCCGAGGAACTGAAAAAACAGAGAACTCTTCCACTGAAACCTCTAACAAGAGGGTATGAGTTTACAAACGTAACGTTTGGAGGTGTACCTTGTCTTAGAATCAAACGAAAACATACGAAAAGCGATAAATTATTCATTTCCATCCACGGAGGTGGATTTGTAGGGGGATCAGCATTACTCAATGCTTTTATGATTAAATCAGTTATTCATAAAACGTACTACCGTGCAATATCAATTGAATATCGCCTAGCACCAGAACATCCGTATCCTGCTGGTCTAGATGATTGTTATCATGTATATTGTGAAGCAATCAAGCGCTATAAACCGGAAAACATCATCTTAGGTGGAGAATCTGCTGGGGGAAATTTAACCGTAGCACTTCTCATGCGGCTTCGTGATGAAGGATTGCCACTTCCAAAAGTCACCTTTGTCTCATCACCTTGTTTGGATCAAACGTATTCACTAACTTCTCATGTAGAAAATGAAGTTGTTGATATTTCACTCACCCTTGGAGATATGAAAAAGTTTACGTATAACTATACCAAAAATAGCCCTGGTGTTGATTTAACACATCCTTATGTATCACCACTGTTTGGGGATTTTAAGGGGTTTCCTCCAATGATTATCTTCGCAGCAACCGATGAAATCTTGGTTGATGACTCAAGAATGCTTCATGAAAAATTAAAAGAAGCAAATGTGGATACCGAGTATCATGAATACACCGAAACATTTCATGCATTTACAGTAGTAGGAAATATTACAAAAGAAGGTGCAGATAGCGTCAAGAAAATGATTTCTTTTTTCAACAAACATTTGGAACAAAAAACGTAAAAATCAACTTGCATTTCTTCAAATAGAGGTTATAATAAACTTGTATTTATTTTATAAGGAGATATAATTTATGGAAAAACGTTTTTTTTATTGTGAAGTCTGTGGGAACATGGTCGAAATCTTAGATTTTGGTGGAGGAAAGCTCGTTTGTTGTGGCCAAAAAATGGTTCGTCTTGAAATTGGTACGAAAGAAGCGTCCAAAGAAAAACACATTCCATCTGTAACAGTAGAAGATGGAAAAATCAATGTAGCAGTTGGGAGCGTTTTGCACCCGATGACTGAAGAGCATTATATTGAATGGATCGAACTTGTATGGGAAAATAAGTCAAAACGTATTTTCTTAAAACCAGGTGAAAACCCTGTTGTTAGCTTTAAACACCAATCACCAGCGGTGATTTATGCATATTGTAACTTGCACGGAATTTGGGGCGTAGAAGTATAACAATAGGAGAAAAGGCGATAAGCCTTTTTTGTAGGAGAAAAGGCGATAAGCCTTTTTTCTTTTGATAAAAGTTGTTCATTATGGTATAATAATATAAGGAAATTGAGGAAGGTGTTAACTTGCATAAAACAACATTATTAGAACTGTTTTTAAGTTTTTTCAAGATTGGTGCATTTACCTTTGGTGGTGGCTATGCCATGATGCCAGTCATGCACAAAGAAGTAGTCGAAAAGAAGAACTGGGCATCAGATGAAGACATCTTAAAAATACTGGTCATTTCGGAATCAACTCCAGGAGTGTTAGCTGTCAATTCAGCAACCTTTATCGGATATAAAATAAGAGGGTTTTGGGGATCGCTAATAGCAACCTTAGGTGTTGTATTGCCATCCTTCATCATCATTAGTTTGTTGTCGTTTTTCATCATTGAGTTTAAAGATAACGAATATGTAGCATACGCATTTAGTGGAATCCGTGCTGGAGTAGCAGTACTCATTTTTAATGCGGTATTTAAATTATCAAAAAAAATAAAGAAGAACTGGTTTACCTACTTGACGATTGCCTTGGTGACACTTGTTGCCCTATTAACATCCATTAGCGCAATCTACATTTTACTAGCAGGTGCTGTCATAGGTATCATATATGGCCTGCTATTGGTAAAAAATGGAGGTGAAGCACATGCTTGAGTTGTTACAACTATTTTGGTTGTTCTTTAAAATCGGACTATTCACCTTTGGTGGTGGATATGCAATGATACCACTGATGCAAAGTGAAATCGTTGGTGGTGGTATGATTGATGCTGAACTCTTTGTTGATTTCATAGCGATATCAGAATCGACTCCTGGACCATTCGCTGTTAACATGGCAACGTTTATTGGAATGAATCAAGCCGGATTCATTGGAGCAATGTTTACTACACTTGGTGTCATTTTGCCATCGTTTCTAATTATATTATTAATCGCGAGTTTGGGATCAAGATTCCTTGATTCAAAATATGTCAAACATGCATTTCGCGGATTAAAACCAGCGGTGATTGGACTAGTCTTAAGTGTAGCCTTAATGTTAGCTATCCGTAAAGTCTTACCAATGGTTGACTTAAAGACGTTTCACTTTAACTTAACGGAATTTGATTACAAAGGTTTAATTATAATGGCGGTTATACTGGGACTAACCAAGTTGTCGAAAAAAATGACACCAATTGGAATGATTGTTTTATCTGCGATATTAGGTCTTATTTTATATGGTATAATTTAAGAAAGCGGAAAGTTGTTTTTATCAATAAATAATTAGTAATTTTTTAAAAATAGTCATTATAAGTTGACAAAGTTAGAAAAAGATATTAAAATATAAGCATAAGTAACAAATGAAAAAAGCAAAGTTAAAGAAATTTAGCGACGCAAAGCTAAAGGGCCTTGAATAGAGGCAGCCAGTTGCCATTATCGATTTTGATAATGGCATTTTTTTGTAAATAAACGGAAGGAGAATGTGGTATGAAAATGATCGTTTCTAGACTATCTAAAAGTCTTATCAGTTTGATTGCTGTATTCTTTATGCTGGGTGTTGCGACGCTTGCTTGGTTTGCTTTTACAGATAGTACAACTGGTGATTTTGTACTCGATACTTCTAATTTAGACTTATCCTATGAATTTTTTGTATATCAAGATAGTAATTTTGAAGGCGCAACCAATCAAACAATCACTTCAAATGTATGCTTAGACGAAGAAGAGATGAATTGTTATCTTTATATTCCAAATCCAAGTTCTGCTCATGTTGTCTCAGGCTCACGAAAAATAGTCCCATCGGATAGGTTTTCATTTGCTTTGAAGGTTACCAACATAGGAAATATACCAGGAAGGTTGGCACTCGTTTTAACACAACTTTCTTCTATAGGGTATGGTTCGATTGTACAAAACAAAGTTCAAACTGCCTTTTCATATTCGGTTGATGCAATCACATACTTAGATAATGGTGTTGAATCGAGTGATATGAAGAACTCTTTTGGTACGATTTATGCTGGTATGGATGAAACGACAGCTTATTTTGGCACAAATGATACTGGACTCTACGAGTTAGGGTCAAAAATAAAAGTGGATGCAAGTGGTGAATACAAGGTGGCTATCATATACTTTAGTCTATATTTTGATCCATCAGTAAGTGGATATGATGCATTATTACAACCCACTGGAAACTCAAATCCATTCCAAAATCAAACATTTTCTCTCAATCAGTTGATTATAGATTTAAGTGTAGATAATTAATTATCACACTAGAAGGAGCGACTATGGACAAACTACAATCACGCTCTTCGAAACTAATCGTAAGTATCGTTATGTTTTTGTTGCTTTTGCCAGCAACCGTTTTTGCGTGGTTTGTTTTCTATCGCTCTCTTCCAATTGTCACTGTAGAAAGCGGTGAAATAAGTGTGAATTCAAACTTGTTTGGAAACGCTTTGATTAATGGAGTCAAACTAGAAAACTTAATGTATGTCGATTATGATGATGATATCGTAGCTAACAAAACAGGTACACTGAACGTGATTGCGAGTAGTGTCTTTGTAAGAGTGATTGTTGGTGAAGATTCCATACCTGTTACAACGGATATATCCTTTGTATTTCCAATCGATCAACCATCCCTACACTATTTGATTATATTTGAAGGTGTTAACAAATTACCAGTTGACTATACGACCGATTACTATTCCATTATATTAGGGATGACTCCAGTCGGTGGACTTAGCCAGTATAATATAGAAACAATAAATACCATAAGCGAAACCGTATTGATGCCAGATGATGAGTTAATCATACAAGTTGTTTTTTGGGGAGATATCTCTGCTGTGGCATTAGAAGACTATTTAACAACGACATATTCAATGCAAATCCAACTCAATATCAAACAGGCAAAGAGAGGGTGATGCATATGAAGCAAGTAAAGCAAAGCATTTTAATCCTTATCGTGTTTATCATCGCATTAACTGGATCGATTTATGCCTGGTTTGAGATTACACAAACGCAAGATCTTGATTTAGAGCCAGGGTCTTTTGAAGTAACAATCGATGTATTGTTTAATGATGTATCTGTTGTATCCACAGATGAGTTTTATGATAGTGAAACAAGAATATTGACGATTAATGCATATGATACAGATGCAGAAAACTATATTAATAAACTTAAAATTCAAATTGCAGTAGAGACACACAACAGTGCTAGAGTTAGAGTTAGAATTCAAGACGAGTGGATTGTTATAAGAGACTATCTAGGTGAATTTCAAACAACAAGAATTATACCTGGAAATGTCATCGATAATCAATTGGTCCAACCATTCAACATTCATTCAAACTTTTTCCAAGTAGATGGTGACCCTCATTATTATTATGATGGAATTGTTAATACATCAGAACCTTTGAATGTTATCTTTATAAATGGCGGGATTAACCGCCCAATTAGAATCACTGACACATTTACCGAAACCATTTATGTTAGATTCTCAATCTATGTAGATGTCGTACAAGCAAATCGTTTTGCTGAGGTTTGGAATGTTAGTGACACAATATTTGATTAAAATAGGAAAGGAGAACTTGGTGTGAATAAGAAGATTAAACTAAAACGAATCGTATCTATACTATTTTTATTCATCGCTTCGTTTTCATTTGGAATCATACTAAATGAGTTAATATACAATCAAAATGAAAAGGATCAAGATCAACCATACGCACCAGTTGCTTCCTATGACGAATATGGTGTTGTATGTAATGTTAGTCAAACCATATGCGGGCCAATTTATCAACCGTTTTCAGTACTATATGGATCTAATCCTGACCCAATCATTGAAGTTACAAAGTATGTGATTGAGTCAGCAGAAGACTTGTATCAACTATCAAGATTAGCATCTGGTTCGAATGGTGCAGCATTTTTAAGCCTGCATTATCTACTTGGTAACGATATTGATTATAGTACAGTTGGTTCTGGGAAAGATTTTAGACCATTAGGATTTAAGGCTAACCCAAATTCAGGTGGAACACATGCGAATAATCCGCTAGCATTTCAAGGGACCTTTGACGGACAAGGATTCGAAATACGAAACCTTTCCCTTGAGTTAATCCCCGATGGAACTTACTATGATACAAACTTTCAAGGATATTTAAGATACTACTCCATGTTTTCCGTAGTTGGAGAAAACGGAACAGTACAAAATTTAGGATTGATCAATCCGTTGTTATTCTTACTTGTGAAATTTGATAATATGGTTGGAGCATCTCCACTTGTCGGTGAGAACTATGGTATTGTCAACCATGTTTATATGAGAGACACAAAAACTGGTACCAATCGAGGGATGAGAATTGAGTCAACTCTTCATATGTCTGGACTAATGGTGTTTAACTATGGATCGTTTACAGATTCCTTTGTTGCAGCAGAACGTATTCACAACGAAGCCATCCTCAATCCGACATCTGTTAGTGTAATATTAAAACAAGATTATAATCCCGCTTCCACACCAAGATTGTACTATGATTCAACAATATATTTATTTTCTGCTCCATTAATTGGAGTAGGTGTAGGGCTAGCGACTAGTGCATTTCAAACATCAAGTAACTTTTCTAGTACTTGGTTTTTTAACAATTCCTATGGAACAATCGCAACATTAAACAATACATATCCAATATTATTAGGGATACAAAAAAATCCTGCAAACAATGAACTTTGGATTCATAAAGCAACCGATTTAGTTTATATGGCTAGACTTATCGATTCCCCATTTGCTTTTCAAAATGGTACATTTCGAATACGAGCAGATATTGACATGGCGAGTGTTGCTAGAAATGCTTATGTTCCGCCAGTTAATACATTCACTGGAACATTCCGAGGATTGAATGCACCAACTGGAAATCGATTATATACAAGAATTGCTGGAGAAAATCAATTTTTCAGCATATTCAACCTAAATATTGTCAATGGCGCAGATTTAGGAGACTATGCAGGTTATGGAATATTTGGAGTTTTGGCTGGTGGGTCTCATCAAGATATTAATTTTATATATCCAGTCATTAATCCAAGCAATTTAAGCCAGTTTAGCTCGAAGAGTTATATTGGAGTTGGATTACTCGCAGGTAGATCAACCTCTACAATTACGAACATTAACATTCACGAAGCAGTGTATACCATTACAGAACCTATGACAAACCTAACCTATATGGGTGGGATTTCTGGGCTTGCAACAGGTACCATTCAAAATTTAACAACCTCAGGTGATATGCATTTAGGTACGTATACCTTTGATGCAAAAACACAAAAAAGTGCATTTGGCGGTTGGGTTGGTTTTGCTGGTTTTCCAGGTACAACAACGTATTTAACTGTTCAAGGTGCAAGTACATCTAATCGAGCTACCAATAGTATTAACATTATTGGCCCAGGGTTTAATAACTCTGGTGCACTTTCCACCACGTATTTAGGCGGATTTGTCGGGACAGGTTTTATGACACGTTTTCAAAACATTCAAAACTTTGGAAACATTCAATCTCATCCAAATCAATCCAATTCATTCATTGATCGTGTTTTCATTGGTGGAATGATTGGATTTCAAGTCAGAAAAAATAATACATCCTCTAACATTCGAAATGATGGGAATTTAAGTGTCATCGTTAATAAGAATGTTACAGCAAGTTTGGCAGGTGGGTATGGAGTAGCAAAAAGTAATTTGACTGGTTCACTATCTGTTAGAACAGTTACAAATGTAGAAAATTATGGTAATATTCAAACAATAATACCTGATGGAGTGACATTAACTCAAACACATTTAGAGGGGATGAACATTCAAGTTGCAGGTATCGCAATTGGTTATTATTTCCGAGAAGGAAGATTTTACCAAGCATTTAACCATGCTGACTTTGAACTTGACTTGGCATTGGTTCAAAATGTTGCAGGGATTATGATCGCAAATAATTCAAGACTAACATCAGCAACTACAGGTGAAGCAGAAGACATATACAATAACAATGCGGTTGCCCCTACTACGGATGCGGGAGCGAATGATTTACAAGATATTGAAAATTCTGGAAATATTACACTTACTACAAACTATCCAATCTATAAACATCAGATTAAAGTAGCAGGTGTTGCCTTAGGAAGATTAATTACCTTTAATAGAATTAGAAATACTGGTGATATTTCAATTAATATAACTGAAAACGCCAATTTATCGATTGATAGTGGTGTTCCAACGACAGATAAGCTCAATCCACAACAAAAAAATATAATTGCCGTAGGAGTAGCAGAAGAAATTTCAGCGACTCGTCGTGCATTTGATTTATATAATGGTGGTACAATTTCGTATACAAATGATTCTAGTAAGGACGTCCGATTTCATTTATACTTAAGTGGAATTATTCACCGAAACAACAACCAGACGGTACATGTTGATAGTTCATCATCCTCTACGTATAATTTAATAAATGATGGATATGTCATCATTGATGCATCTGTTACTGGTAGCACTAGAGCTAGTGGAATAGCGAATGTTAATTATGGAACTATTACAAACGCAATTAATGCAGCAGATATTTATAACAAAAATGATGTAAAAGCTAATAACTATACCGTTGATACCGCAGGGATTGTTAACTTGATTGTTAATACAAGTACATCTGCCACACAATCAAGAATTCATAATGCGTTAAATTACGGTGATTTGGTTGCATATGGTACAAACACTATTTCTACATATTATGGTCAAGTGGTTGCTGGTGGTATCGCTAGTAGAAACAATATTACTGAAAATCACTTATCAACAACAGTAAATACCGATTATTATTTTGCGGAAATTAGACATAGTATCAATTATGGTAGTGTGTTTGCATGGAATGATCGATCTGACTGTACGAACGAAGCATGTAGTGTGGCTAATGACCCACATAAACTATACAACAGTATTTCTGGTGGAATTTTAGGAAATGGATTACTCCGAATCGACAATACATTAAATTACGGAAATGTATATTCAAGAACATTGGCTGGAGGAGTTGTTGGACATTTAGATCTTCACTCCTTTGCACAATTTAGTAACTCATCAGTTCCTGCAACTATTATGGCTAACTTAATCAACTATGGTCGAGTAAGAAGAATGCAATCCACATCTGCATTTCAAGTTGACTTTGATAATAATGGAATTACAGCCAATCCAGCACAAGCAACAACGACACTTGTTGCGAATCACAATCAAGCTCTTGGTGGTATATTAGGAAATGTTTATGTTGGTTCATCAGCATGGAACTTTGCTGGAAGTAACAACTATGAGTTTCGAACAATTGCTAAAAGGCATTGGTTAAATTTTGACGATCAAGTAAGCATTTTGGGAACTTCACCATCAGTGATTAGCAATCCTACAAGAGCAGCAGAATTATCTGCTCTTGCTTATACAACGAAAAACCCAGACGGGTCTCCAGCACCGTATTCAAGTGTTGGAAGTTATGTGCTTGATGACACAAGTAATGGTGTATTCCATTCAACATTCCCATTTATGCAACCTGTTTCAACCACTCCTAGTTTGGAGAATAATATTCAGTTTATTCCAACAGATCGTTTCAATCCGACATTAATGGACCGTATGGTACTCGATTTTGTACCATCTGAAGACGTTAATGGTGTGTTTGCCTTAGGACCAATTAGTGGAATTGGTGCAGCAGGTGAGGGAGGTATGTATTTACCAAACAACTATGATTTTTCAGGATTATCCCCATATGGTTTAACTACGTTATCTTGGATGAACGCTATCGTTTCTGGTGGTGAATCTTTAAGCAGCAAAGTTAACAATGGTATGAAACAATTAAGTAAGTCAATCGCTGTAAATATTGATAATGTTCAACTCATCGGAGTTGGAAACCCATCACTTCGCATTAACAATCCTGAGATATATTTAGCAAAAACAACGATGGAACAATCGACAATTACATTTTATGTTTCAAACAATACAACACTTGCGGAAGGAATTGGAAAAACAAGCCAAATTCATAATGCATATATGCCTGCTCGTGCATTGCTTGCTCCATATGGTGCTTATGAAAGTGGTGGTGTATGGTATGGAAACTACTCATGGAATGGCACAAGTTATGTCGATGTATCACCTGCACAAGGAACTCATGTTTTAGTTCCTGTGACAGTCTTTAGTTTTACTGGAACAACGGAATTTATTGTAAACACAACGGATTCATCTACCTATACTTTAGGTTATGGAGCAAGTTTTTCATATGACCCCGATAATCCATTAACATCAACAATCAATTTACCATCACAAATATTACATAGTTATGGACCATTCGATGAAAATGGAGAATTAAGAGATATTAACAATAATTTGATATATAGTTCAACGCAACACATTGGAAAAATTCGTGTGTTTTCTGAGGCATACGTGCATGATGAATTGAATCCAGATGCCAATCCGCTTACATGGGAAGATTACTCCATCGAAATAGTAAGAGTACAAGATCAACAATGGACATCGATTAACACTTTAACAGTGAATGGTAATAGTTCAATACCAAGTCCTTTACCTAATTTTTCAACCAATCCTACAATCATTGATTTAACTCAAGGAGAGGGTATTCATTTTAGAGTGATTGGATCGTTAGGTCAATTGATCTTCAATGTTAATACACTCAATGTTCCAACCGGACATACACCACACACAACACAACGTTTGATTGATGTAGATGGAACAACAACACTTTCTACCAGTTTTTATTCCTTTACCCCTGCTACTAATATTGTTACAACGATAACTCCAAATGGGTATGATGAATCAAATGGGACATGGGCTGCTGGTACAATGAACTATACTTTTGCAGTAAACGAATCACTTCCATCAACAAAAGTAAATGAGTACTATACCTTTGAAGTTACAATCGGAACAGATCGAATTTATCAAGTTCGCTTTACGAAAATTATGTCAACAGAAGCTAGAGTAGTTGCTATGATAACGGCAGTCAATACACCGAGCATCAATCATACAACTAGACTTATGACATCAGACATAGCTTATGGATTATACTATAATCCATCTGACACTTCTACAAGAATATTGAATTTCTTGAATCTTAGCTCAATTTCAAATGTGTATTCAAATACTGGCGCAATAACTGGTTCTGACTTACCAACATACCTAAACTCACTTACAATCTCAAGTGGTGCAACCTTAGTTAGTGTTTCAGTTACGAGAGAAGATTTTGATACTGGAGTTAATTTAAGAAATCGTTACATTGTGACTTACACAATACAAAGTGAAGATGGACTAACTACGAATGTTTATAATCATTGGATCACTGAGCGCAACGCATCAACTGCTGTGACTTCAGCTACAAAAGGATTAGAAACGATTCTAACTCCAGCGGACAAACAATTGTTTAATCGATTAGAAACACCAGTGTTTACCTACAATTTTAGTAACATAACTACAACGAACTTCTATAGAGCAACCGTAGATGGTTTGTTTGTTACACTAGATTTTGTTGGTTTTCCTGGAGTTGTAGCCGTTGAGGGGACAGATTATTTATTGTCACTTCATTCAACCGGTTATCGATTGGAATTTTTATCATCAGCTCCTGTTGGGGAATATACAGTTAACTTTAGTTATCAACGTACTCACATCTATGAATCACCTTATCCTCTAGCAATTCCAGATCCACATACAATCAATTGGTTAAGAAATTTTACTACAGTCACATTTGAGAAAGTGGGGAATATCGATAGTCGAATCACAACAGTCGAGTTTACAACAGATGCATTGGCGATTAATATCAATACGATTATTCATGACTCAAGTTTATCGATAATAAAAATGCCAGAAAACATTACAATGTATGAATATTTGTACAACAATCCAATCGCAAGAGTACTTTACTTTAACTTATCCGATCAAATTGTTTATCGAACGCCAGAAACAGCACGTGAATACTGGATTATTGGTCAAGTAGCAAATACGGATCTATCATATTATGCTCCAACATTTATTGAAGGCGCATTGCCACTCGGTGCGCGGATTTACCGCTTAACTCCTGGTGGACTTGATGAAGATTTATATGATGATTTTGCACCAATTGATGATGATTTTAAGTATGTGACATACCGGGTGTTTGCTGAAGGGTATTTAGAAAGTGATCCTATAAAAGGGGAATACTATACCGATTATCACATTGCTGTACAAGATACTACAAATAATGTTTATTTCCAATTTGATATTTATAAGAATATAGATTTTCCAATTGATTGGATTTTTGCCACCCTTGTTCTAATCCGAGATTCAGAGCTCAAACAAACATTTTCATTATATTCAATTTTTGATGAAGGTATTGAGAAAGGGACAAACTATCAAATCAGAAATACGATGAGTGGAATCTTCCATGTGTCAATTATTTTGCCAAATGGATACTCATACACATTAAAAGTCAATAACGTGACGCAAACAACCAATCAATTTGAAATTGTTGCATCGGTTATTCCGAAGAAATATACAATCCGAATTGATATTATTGAAGCAGTTGAAAGCGTTCCTTGGGGACAACAAACCATTCATGTATATCAAGCGAACTAATCAGTTAAAATACCAATCTATTTGTAGATTGGTATTTTCTTTTTCCTAGATTCACAAAATCTTTGGGATAGTCAGATAAAAGTGGTTGACAGTTATTGTATTATGGTATACAATGAAATTGTAACTAGACTATTTATATATTTCATACAAGCATTTGATAAATAAAATGTAAAAAGGCAAAACTAGAGTGATCTAGTGACGCAAAGCTATAGGACCTTATTTTGTAAGGTAGCCAGTTGCCATTATCTTTTTTGGTAATGGCATTTTTATTTGAAGGAGTATTCTATGAAAACAAAACTTGAAAAGAAGAAGTTCATAAGTAATCCGAGTCTCAAGAAATGGTTAATCATCATTTTGATTGGGGCAATTTTTGTCGTTTCAAGCTACATTCATATTCATCAGACGCCAAAAAGTATGGCATCGGTATCTGGGTTTGGAAATGAGAATTTATGGTTAGGCGAATATTCGTGGCAAGCAATGCCATCAAGCATTACAACCGGGATGCAGTATATTAGTTTAAGTGAGTTTGAAACCATAAATGGTAGTGGAGCATCGTTTAATCTTCAAGCTGGATATGTAACACCATCAACATATAGAATAAGAATTGATACTGCTGAAGAATTATGGAAATTATCGAATAAAACAAACTCTACGACCGTGTCGGAACGAAATTTTTATCTAAGTGCTTACTATGTTCTTGGAAATCACATTGATTACTTTTCACAAATTATATTAAATCGACCATTCATGCCAATTGGAACACCTAGTTCTCCATTTATTGGTCAATTTGATGGAAAAGGATTTGAAATAACGAATCTTTTCTTTGGCGATGATGTGAATTTAGACCAACAAGCAGCTGAGCACGGAATAGATACAGGTCCAATTGATTCAAGATATATCTACTATGCTATGTTTAGTGAAGTTGGTAGTGCAGGGGTTGTTCGAAGACTTGGAATCATCAATCCGTTTTTAAGAGTATACATCAGACCAACCATTATGACTCATGCGGCAGCGATGATTGGGAACAATGCAGGATTGGTTGAGTACGTATATGTCATCGACAACCGAACAACGTTAGAAGCTGGTTATGATACTTGGGGTGGATTTAAAATATCTGGATTGTTATCAAGAAACACAGGAATTTTCCGACATGCCTATTACTCATCGATTCGTGTCGCATCTAGAAATACTGGACAAGATTATCAAGTACAACCAGTTGTGTTTGAAAACACAGGCACATTACAACAAATCTACTATGATTTAACAATCTACAATACTTCTTTGGTAAACAATATATTAACACCAATCCCTAATGTTGTAGGAGCAACCACATCAAATCTAATTACGCAAAATGGAGTGTTAACCGGAGAACTTTGGGCATCAAGAGACTATACATCGATCGGCGCAAGTGAGTCTAACACGTATCCAAATCTACATGGAATCAGTGGTTTAGGAACAGAAGCAAACCCATTTGAAATCAATAATGCAATTGATATGGTGCTGTTTACCAAATTAATCGATTTTAATGCGTATTACCGCAATAAATTTTACCGAATTACACGAAATATTGACATGTTAGAAGTAGCACCAACTGCATACATCACTCCAAGAGCAATCTTTAGTGGAACACTAACTGGTGAAATACGCTCAGGCGATGTCATGCAATTTTCTTACCCTGGATCAAGTGATCCAAAAACAAACCATCATGCAATTATAAACCTGAATATTAGAACCGGATCTGTGACGGCGGATCGTTATTATGCTGGACTAGTAGGTAACTTGTCTGGAACCATTCGTAATCTGAACATGATCGGTGGATCAATTGTTTTGACAAATACAGATGACAACTATGGTCGTAATTTTTACATTGGATCGGTTGTGAGTTATTTAAGTGGAGGTACCATTGACCGCGTCCATTCTAGTATGCAAATAAACCTTGGCAGTGACCGAATCGGTTACGTCAATTTTGGTGGTATTGTCGGTGGTGGATATGGAACCATACAAGTAGCATCAAATAGTGGATCCTTGTTTGGTGGAGTACACCCATTTGTCTTAGGTGACTTAACAAGCAACAATGCTGTTGGTGGAATCATCGGTAGCAGTGTGAGTGCTGGGGTGTTATCCGTAGAAGAAGTACAAAACACAGGTGCTGTATTTGGTGTTGGATTTACGGGGTCATCAAATAATTATGGCTCAAGTCTTGGAACCAATGTCGGAGGTATCATAGGTCGTGCATCGACAAGTAAACTCATAAAAGTTTCGAACCGAGCTAACATTTATGCAACTCAATTAACAGGATCACCATTTATCAATCATGTAAACATTGGTGGAATCGTTGGTCAATACAATTCTCACTTAGGTGGGAATACGACTAGATATGATTTGTATAACAGTGGATCAATCCATATTAATAACATTCAAACTACGGGTTATGTAAAAGCATCAGGGATTGCCGTATTCAAAGGAACATCTCCTACAACCATATACAAAGCAGCTAACAATGGAAGCTTTGTTCAAACCAATGTGTTAGGAACTTATGATTTTGGTGGAATCGCTTATGATGATTTAACAGGTGTGAGTGTCTTAAGAGGGTATAATTTTGCAAGCTTTACCTTTACACCAGGCAGAACCTATCAGGTTAGTCCAATACACTTTTCTAACGATACGGTTGGAACATACTTTCCGGTGGTTGAGGAGTCTATCAATTACGGTGATATTAGCATTACGAGTTCACCTACGGGAACGACACCAATCGTATTGTCAGGTATTACAAATAGTCAATATGTTTCGATCAATCGTGTTCATAACTACGGAAATATCAGTGTAACTGGAACGCAAAGTACAACAGGAATCATTCTTGTTAGCGGTATTGCTAGAGTATTAAATCATGGAAGATATATCAACAATGCATTCAATGAAGGCGCACTTTCTGTAACACCTTCAAATACAACAAACTATCAAATCAGTGTTGCAGGAATCGTAAATACCAATAATAATAACGTTACCCTAGATAGTAACTTACTACCTATTGCAGGATCTAACTTACTAGATAATGTAGTCAACAATGGTGCGATTACCGTTACAGCAAATACAACTGGTTTAATCGCTGTTGGAGGAATTACAGTAAACAACAATGGGTTTGTTAGAAATGCTGCAAATTTAGCCAACTTGTTAATTACAAATAACACAACAACAGCATCGTCTGCAAGCAATGGATTCGTTAAAGTAGGTGGAATTGCCTCAAACAACGGTCTTGCAACGAGTAAAATATATGACTCAGTCAACTATGGTCGCATTGTCTCTATCACGCGTTTTGATGCTTGGGCAGGAGGAATTGTTGCAGAAAGCACCAATCAATATTCAATCATTGCCTACTCTATGAATTTTGGAGAAGTGTCAAGTTTCGCAGTTGGTGGGATTTTATCACCAAGTGGTTCATGGATTACTTGTACTACTAGCCCATATCCTCGTGCACGAAGTGGGGGAATTATTGGCACTGGAAAATCAGGGTTCAATAATGTTGTAAATAGAGGAGTCATCGGAAGCAATGATGTATCTGGTGGAATTTATGGAGTTGTTGACTTTGTCACAATTGAAGAGACACAAGGTACTAAAATGTGGGACTCAATCAACTATGGAACTGTGCGAAGAATATCAAGCAGAAGTGGAACCACATTTACCTATGCTGCATCTCTCCCGTCAACGACCACATTGAACTGCTTCTTTGGTATATGGCGTCCTGTTGTTCATCCTACCCATGGAGCAATCATAGGTATGATTTATCAAGGTGGATCAGCAACCGCTTCAAGTGCTATTTCATATCGTTATATTTTAAATACAGATACTGGACCAAATATGATTGGTCGTGTTCCAGCAATTCAAAATGCCAACTGGTCTAATCCGGGTGAAGCAGACATTACGACTATGGCTACAACCAAAATTGATGATCGTTCACCAGTACCATTTAGTGACCCCACCAATCCAATTGTCAATGATCGTTATATCAAATCTTATTTTAACAATGGTGTAGCACCAAATCCTGCAGCTACTGAAGGAACTCAAAGCTATAATGGTGGAATTTATCACTCTAGTTTCTTTATGCGAACTGGACTTGTCAATGGTGTACCAATTGAAAATTACGCCGAGTACATCGCCTATTATGAAAATAGTTTTTTAGCCCCCGCAACAAGAAATCTATCTGTTTTTGCGAGTGGTATGTATGTATTAGCAAATTCTACCGGACAAACCAATGGTGGATTCATGCCAGCAAATATACATTTAGAAGCGCTGGATTTGATAGGTATTCGAAATACATTTAGTGGGATTGATATGGTAGATGATTTATGGAGAACAGAAGGATCACCTGCCAACCCAAATAAAACAAACTATAAGTTCAATCAAATGTATCAATTAGAGTATGAAGTAGGAACGACGATATTTGATTTAGAGCTGTATGACCAAACCTCAGGTAGCAGGTTATCTAACCCTGTGATTAATTTACAGAATAATACAATTACTTACTATATCAGTGCGAATGCAACCATTGGGACCTCATATAAAGTTGACCAAAGTACAGTTGATTTATCGATCGCGGCTACACTAAAAGGTGGAACGTATGCGAATCAAATCAGTTTAGATACATACACCTTTAGTCCAATCAACGCGGCTCAAGGGTCTAATAATGGTCCTTTTACCATTACAGTTCTTGCGGAGCACCCACTAGTGTATAGACAGTATCAAGTTTATATTGTGGTTACACCCAACTCTTCTCTAACACTAAATGCAGCTCCAAATGGTGTATTTATCAACGGAGTAGGACTTGCATCAGGCAATTATACGAACACATCAAATACCATTACGGTGAATAGTTCATATCCCGTTGCTTTTAGCAATGGCTCAATAGAAATTAGATATTCTGCAATCAACATACCAAATGGATTTGATATAAAAAGTTTAATCACACTATATGATAGTTCAAACAATCCAGTGGATGCAGGTTTATATATCATTGAAAATGGGGTTGTAAATAGTACCTATTCTGGAGGGGTGTGGAGTGGAACCCTAACATATCGCATCATTGTCAATCAAGCATTGCCGATGGGAACCTATCGTGTTAGTTTTCAAGCATATGGAATTACTTACCAGGCAATTTTCACAAAGCAAGGTAGTACATCTACAAACATATTAGCGATAGATTATGATAGTATTGGTTCAAATACAACCATTAACACCGGAACAAGAATGATTACATCTACGATTCAATATGGTAACTTACTTGATTTTTCATCAACGACACTGCTTGTTGGAGAGATTCCTTCCTACTTAAGTAGTATTCAATTAGTACCTTTCGCACGAGTTGTAAGTTCATCACTTAATCAAATTACAATCTCTGATGATGGCAGTGGAAATGGCATTCGAACCTATCAAATCATAATGGTTGTCAGACCAGAAGCAGGCAGCGGATTTGATCAAACATGGACACATTACATTACAGAGCGAGTAGTCGACCGAAATGTTGCATATGTTTATAAGAACGGAAATCCAATCAATTTAGCAGAAGGGATTACTTTCGAACGAGAAGAACTTAACGTTGCTTTTTGGTTAGAATATCAGTCGACATCATTGTTTGGTGGATATACCAACATTGTTCCAACAACCGTATATAAGAATGATGTATTACAAACTGCAGGTTCCTTTGACTCCTACTTGGCGCGTTTTGTGGATGGTGATGGAGTTTACGCCGAATTTTTCCAATCGACAGATCCAGCAACTTACAAAATAGGGTACCGTTACTTAAGGACAAACATATCACTACCATATAATGTAACTGTTGTGAATCAACTCACATCACAAACAACATCAGAAAGTTCACTTTCATGGGTGTTAGATTTAAGTGAGGCAGTGATTACCAAACTCGAAGGGAAAGACACGTACTTAAGAAATATTATTTTTATGGGGGATACTGTGATTCCTCAATACCCAATATTAAAGAATCGAACACAATATGAACAAGAGCTTCCACCAACGATTGCGATATTCGCAAGTAGCATTTATTACAATGGTATCACACTGACAGGACCAAATAGAGATGATGAAATTTTTGTGGAAGGGTTCGTTCAACAAACCAACTTGATTTATTATGCTCCTGAATTTGTGTTGCCACTAGGTGCAATCATCGAACGCTATGATGAAGTAGAACAAGAGTATACCACTCAACTGTTCGATGATTTTAGAGGAAATCGAGAAGTCTCATATCGTGTGACATCAGAAGATGGCACATTAGAAACCTATTATTACATTCAAGTTACAGACATTTTTTATAACGTGTTGTTCCGATATCACATTGTGATTGAAGACTCACTTGATCAACAAGCTCTGATTGATGATACTATTTTTGTCATATTTAAAAACCTAGCAACCATAGTAGACACTAGTGGAGGGGGTAGGGTTATTACTTCCGTAGAGGCGATTAACAATCAGCTAATTGCATTTTATCGTGTCAATCAAGTCTATTATCAGTTTGATGCAAACTCGAGTGGAGACTATTTAATCACACTAGATTTACCTTCTGGATTTGATTTCATAGTCAAACAAGGAAGTCCATCAATTCCAATTGAACCAGATTATTCAAACCTTTTGTCGCCATTTCCAATTAGTGATTACTATGGATATCACTACTATATTCCTCCTTCACCAAGGGGATCTTTCCATGAGTTTACAATCTATGTCTCATCATCAACTGTAACAGAAGAACCATGGGGGATCAAAGATATTTGGCGTTTTTGGAAGGATTTATTCTAATTAAAACGTTTTCTTGCGCGGTTGAATCACCTATGTGATTCAGCCGTAGTAGGAAATATTATAAAAATATTAATAATATTTTGTAAAAACGATTGACAAGATAAAAAGATGGGTGTATAATGATGTTATAATAAAGAAAAAAGGCAAAACTAAGGAAACTTAGTGACGCAAAGCTATAGGGCCTTACTGTAACAAGAAGGCAGCCAGTTGCTGTTATCTGTAGATGGTGATGGCAACATTTTATTTTTTATAGCAGCAGTCTTTATTTTGAACATGTTATGAAAAAGGCAAAACTAGGGAAACTTAGTGACGCAAAGCTATAGGGCCTTTTGAAAGGTAGCCAGTTGCCATGATCAAAAACTATTTTTTTGATGATGGTATTTTTTATTTCTTAAGAGTCTTTTATGGATGGGAGAAGGTAATATGATAGAACATAATACCCAAAAATACGCATCTATGAAGCGTCATATGCTATTATCGGTTGCAACTTGGGTTATAATTGCGATATCGCTCATTGTTACTTCGTCTGTTGCGTTATTGATTCGACAAAAGGAAAAAGAATTAGAGTTTTTGGTTTCTAACATTGTTGTGAGTGCAGATATTTATTTTTTACAAGCAAATGATGATAAATATTTTCCTCAAGACCTATACTTAGGAAGTGATCGCATTGATCCTCGGGGGATGTTAGAGGTAGATGTAACCGACCCTAGTGCCATCAATTATATATCAAAACTTAGAGTAAACGTGACGTTTAAAGGATTAATCGACTCCTATGTTCGAGTGAAGTTCTATCAGGAGTGGTATTCTGCTTATGAAATCTTTGCCGGATACGATGAATTCAGTCAACCGATTATCCTAAATACGGGGTCGATCCTAAGAAGCGTTAACGCTCCGTACCTCATTCAGTTATCAGAAACCCCATCTGTAGAAGGTTGGTACGACAACAGACTCAATGACAATTATTTGTACTACAATACGACGGTTAACTCCTATGATCAAGAGGATTATTTGCTCACCATCCCATTTATCAATGGATTTGATAATTCTGAAGGTGAATTTCCATTACCAGTTAACAATAGACCAAATATCACACATAGCTACCAAGTTACAATGGCATTTATTGTAGAAGCGGTTCAAGTGAATCGTTATCAAGCAATTTGGAATAAAACAAGTTTGCCATTTGAATAAGAGGTGCATAGATGGAATTAAAAAAAATTAAAAACCTTAAGACAAGTTTGAAAATTGTCCAATCGATTGGCCTTGTTGTATTGTTATTACTATTTTTAAGTTTGGTATTACCATATGTCTTTGGTTCACGCTACTATATCATCAACAATGGTAGTATGGCACCGACATTAAACATTGGTGATATCGTATATGTTAAAAAAGTTGATTTTGATGAAGTTAAGGTAGACGATATTGCGACATTTTCTTCACAATTTGATTCGAGTATGACATTTACCCATCGAATCGTAGATATATTAGAAGATGAATTATTGTTTGTGACCAAAGGGGATGCAAACAATAGCGTTGACCCATCGGCAGCACATTATTCACAAATGGTAGGAGTCATGAAACTCCACATCCCTTGGATGGGGAACATTCCTATCTTTCTGAAATCAATTACCGGAATTGTAGTATTGCTAACATTTGGTGTTGCTTATGTCATATTTGACCTTGTTGTACATTCTTCCATTCTAAAGCTAGAAGAAAAAAAACAAGAGGTTACCGATAATGAGTAAGATACGATCATCGTTGTTTTTATTGATGTGGATTGGAGTAACATTTTTACTTTTGCTTACTCCTAGTTCAGGAGCATGGTTTGTTACTTCTCAATCGTCAACATCGGTTGTCAATAACACAGCAAATGTGATGTTTGTTGTGACAGGAGATGTCATTGACTTTAGCCAAACACCATATGTTCCAGGAGAAGAACTGCTAGAAACACCGATACAGATGTACAACTTATCAACGATTGCTACTGAAGTGAGAATTAAAATTGAGTATGATATCATCTTGCCAAACGAATCTGTTGTGACAAAGATGACATATCAAGTTCCAGATACTTATTTCCAAGCAATCTTTCATAGTGGTTGGACGTACAATACCACCGATCACTATTTCTATTCTACTATGATAGAGCCTAATCAAACACTAACAAGTGTGATTACTAGTATGTCATACAATGCTCTAACGATTACAAATCCTAACATGGGGGAAACGTTAGGAATTTACATTCGATTCGAAGCCAAACAGTTTTATTTCGTAGACTGGGAGGATATTGGAGTAATCGGATTATAAAACGGTGTAAGGGGGGGGACAAATTGAAGAATCTAATAAAGCAAAAGTTAATACACATTGCATTACTTGTTATGATTATAGGTGTCTTGTATTTGTCTGTAAATCTCCCGCAGTCAAGTGCATGGTTTACATACGCCGATGATCATGAACAATCCATTATCGTCGGAACCATTGATTTAGCAGTAAGCGAAGGAACATCAAGTAACTTTACAACAAACATCAATGCTTCAAGTGTCACAGTTCTTGGAGATGATGTACACTTTAATGATGTTGTAACAGTGTTAGAGATTGCATTTGTCAATTCTGGTACAATACCGATTGTTATTGATGGATCAATATCGGAACCACTTAGCGGGAATAGTCCAGGATTATTGTATTATGTTAAGACATCAAACGTAAGTTCAGAAGATTATCTAAATGAAATCTCACCCCTGGTTGACAACACAAATTTCACTACTTTGAAGTCGAGTCTTGAAATTGTCAACAGCAGTAG
This sequence comes from Bacilli bacterium, assembly GCA_035362935.1. Classification (GTDB taxonomy): domain Bacteria; phylum Bacillota_I; class Bacilli_A; order ML615J-28; family CAG-313; genus DAOSEC01. The sequence continues at coordinate 28,474 of DAOSEC010000019.1, forward strand.
CTTACAATATTTAAATGAAACGATAGTGTTATACCCACAAGATGAATATTCTATAAAAATTATAATATGGGTTGATTATCACGAAGGAAACTTTAATACAGTTGGATTTTCTGTGAAACAATTTTTATTAAATTTGCAATTTACCTATTATCAATTCATCGAATAAATGGTATAATATATACTATGTGGGGAAGGAGGCGATATCTTGCTGATTGAAGAACGGAAATTAAAAGTCTCACGCATGTCAAAACAAATATCATCAGCGTTATTTTGGATATCACTCACTGTTCTAACATCCCTATTATTCATCTCATATTTTGGAGAATCGGTTGGAGATTATGTCATTGATGTAGACCGCGTGTTATACATCAACGGATTTGTTGCAGCGGACAATCAAAATTTTCAGAATCCGACAGCAAGACTTTCAGCCAACTCGATTCGAAATGTATACCCAATTACCTATTCCGAAATACCACATCATGATACCATGAATGATGGTGCTGATAACGGAAGAAACTACTTTGCGTATACCTTTTATGTCCAAAATGGTGGACGGGACATCATAGACTTTGTATCCACAATTGATATCATCAAAGTTCAAAAGAACGTTGATGCGGCAGTTAGGGTAAAAGTGGTGATCAATGATTTCGAAACCATTTACGCAAAAGCTAGAGACGATGGTTCACCAGAAGAAGGAACAGTTCCATTTGATACCTCGACAAGGGTTATGACCCAAGTGTATCGAGGGTTTGCTCAAGAAGAAGTGCTCAAGTATACCGTAATCATATGGATTGAAGGGTATGACATTGACACTACAGACGAAGGGCCAAATTCAATCAAAGGCGGAACTATAAAATTTGGAATGAACTTCGCTATGATTAGCAGAGAAAATTCATAACATTGGTACTAAGCATTCGCTAGTATATATATTTAGAAAATAGAAGTGAAATTTATTTTTAGGAGGAAAAGAAAAAATGAGATCAACTTCAAGAAAATTATTATTATCCTTATCAACATTCATCTTTGCATTAGTTACTCTATTTGGAGCAACGTTTGCATGGTTTACCGCAGCTGATACAGCGACTGTAACATCATTCAACTTATCAATTAACTCGGGAGATAACTTGTTAATTAAAAACTCAGCAGGAACGTTTGTTACTAATTTAACCGCAGCAGATGTACTTGCTTTGTATAACGCCAAGCACTCCACCACATTAACAGACTTAGATGAAGTAAAACTATCACCACTAACATCAAAGGATGGTGAAACATTTTATCTAGAACAAAAAACTACCACGTATGCTGATTCAGCACGTCGATATACCCCTGGTGCAGCAGGTATGTTTTACTTAGACTTAGATATCACTATTAGAGCTTTAGTTCCAATGGATGTTCATTTACTTTCAGGTACCACAGCTATGTTTGTTAGTACTGTTTCTAGAGCTGGTGCATATCGTGCATCATTCTATGATAATACAACATTGCTAAAAATTTGGGAATCTGATGCCCCGGTTGCTGCTAACGACAGCTTAGAAAGAGCGGGTAACTTTATAACTCCATCTGGTCCAGCTGCAGGATTAGACTTAGGTGGACAAACTACAACTAGCGCTTTATACAATTACGAAAGTGCTGCAGCTGACTCAACTGTTAACTCTAGATTATTACAAAACATGGCTGCTTACAGTGGTACAACACCAACAACTGGTACACATGCTAATGATAAAACAATTACGGTTCGCATTTGGATTGAAGGTTGGGATATCCTTACTACTGATGATTTAAAAACTGATTCACTAGCAGTGAACTTAAGATTTATTGGAGTAACTATTTAATATAGTGTAAGTTAGGGTATACTATATGAGGGGGAACTACAGAAAAATTCTGATGTCAATATCTACCTTCTTATTTGCATTGTTTGCATTTACAGGAGCAACACTAGCTTGGTTTGAACTTTCAGATGAAGTGAGTATTGGTGGATTTGATATGGAAATCACATCGGGGGAGAATCTAAAGATTGAAATTGCTCCAGGTGTCTACTCAAATGGTTCTGAAAGTACAGGTAATCCCAAGATACTATTTCCTGCCTTATTTTATAGTCAAAAAGGATATACAGTAAATAGAGTGCGATTAGAACCTCTAACATCTTTAGATGGAAAAACGTTTTATATACGACAATTAGGAACAACGTATTTAGACGATAATTATCTTCATGTTCCGGATGGACAGTACTTGAATTATTTTGATTTTAGCTTAAAGTTTAAATCAGAATCAAGCACATCATTAATGAATGTTCATTTAAACACTGGCACAAGGGTATCTAATTTTCATGGAGACCCTATCATACCAAATACAATCCGCATTGCTTTCATTGTAGATGATGTAACAATCATGATCTATGAAGAAGATGCACTCGTTCAACCATCAAACAGTTTTAAACCAGGATATGGACTTGATGGAGTACAACTCACCTCTAGTGCCAAATATGATGGTTCATTAGAAGGAGCACTAAACTCTCTATTGTTTACAATAGGTCCAAATGAAACACAAACTATGACAATTCGAATATGGTTGGAAGGTTGGGATAACCAAACTAACGACGATTTTTGGAAAGTTACATCAGTTGTAAAAACATTCTTACGATTTAGAGGAATTCCTCAAGAATAAAATAGAAAAAAGGAGAAAAATGAATAGTATGTCAAGAAAATTATTAATTTCAATATCGACATTCATATTCGCATTACTTGCTTTCACTGGAGCAACTGTTGCCTGGTTTAATTTATCAGACGAAGTAGCAATTGAAGGTTTCGATATGAACATATCAACTGGTGAAAATCTTCAAGTAAAGGTAATTAGGAATGTAGAAGGAACATGGACAGAAGTTTGGGATAATGCTGTTACAGCAGCAGACATTTATTACTTATTTAGAGAACAAATAAAAGTTAAACAAGGGTTATCAGAAGGTGATGCTTACGATGTTGGTGACTTGAGACTAGAACCCTTAACTAGTTTGGATGGCCAAACTTTCTATAATCGACAATTAGCAAATATTTTTGGTGAATCGTTATATTTGAATTCGAATTATCAGTATAATCCACCAACAACATCACATAACTCAACACACCAATATAAATTCTTTGAGTTAGAACTAACGTTTAAATCGGAATCAGCCACCACGAATATGAAAGTGTTCTTGAATAACGGTGGTAATGAAAGCGATCCTGAGTATCCTTTTACTTGGTTGTCAAATACTAATAGTGCTGTGGATATGGCTGGAGCTATGAGAATGGCATTTATAGTAGGTGGACAAACATCAATGATTTATGAACAAGACGCGGATGTCATCAAAAAAAATAGTTTCAATAACGCTCTATTACCAGGAAATTCAAAAGTTCAACCTAAATGGGTGTTAAATGGTTGGGATGCTGGTGTAGCTGTTCCTGATTCCGAACCGATAGATCCTGAAACAGGTGATCGCTGGGTTGATGTCACTAATGAGTTATTATTTACATATGGAACTGATGCGTGGGACACTGGTATTGCAATTGAAATAACAACAACTCCAATTTTTGGAGATTATTATAACGACGTAGAAGGAAAATTGTATACTTATCAAGCTGCATGGGATGATGGTGTTGCTATTGCAGTTGTGAAACCTACTACAGGTATGGCAATCGATGACCAATGGTTTAATAAAGTAAATAGTCGACTATATACGTTTGTTGGAACAACTCACGACACAGGAACTCCGATTCCTACAACAGTACCAGGAACTCCAACTGAAGGAGATCGTTGGTATGACGAGATAGAAGGTAAACTATATACCTATGGCGTTTCATCATGGAATGCTGGGGAATTAATACCTCAAGCTACTACTGCACCATTAGTGGGTGATTATTTTAATCCTGATTTAGACTTATTGTTCAGAGCATTAACTGACCCATGGGGTAATGGAGTTTATGTTCAACAAACAACTACATTCTCAACATACGGGACATATTTTAATCCGGATGAAAATATGTTATATACTGCTTTAGAAAAACCGTTGCCTATCCAAACCACAACAAGTGCAAGATATGACTTTACATCAGAAGCAGAAGCAAATTCATTCTTATTTGAATTAGCTCCAGAAGAAGAAAAAACTGTCACTATCCGTATTTGGATAGAAGGATGGGATGCGAAAACGACAGATGAGTTATGGCAAAACACAACAGAGCTACACAGACAACTCAAAGTTAGTCTTAACTTTAAAGGGATTCCACAATAATCATTTTTGATCTCATGGTTATAGAAATAGCAACCATAGCATATGCTATGGTTGCTATAATAACCTGAAACAATCTTAGTTTTTTAAAAGTGTAAAGTTGATATCACGAGTATCAAACAATGAAAATTGTGTTCCCGTTTTACATTTTTAAAAATAAGACTTGCAAACAAGCAATATCTATATTATAATATAATAAATTAGTAATATTTTATTATGAAATAGGTGTATGCTATGAAGTTAAAATTTAAGATACCAAACAAATTAATGAAAGTTCTGAAGGTATTCTTTGGTGTTATTATTTTGTTTGTGCTATTATTCTCAGTCTTAAGGCTCACTAGTAGGGACAACGGTGGAATACCTAAAATATTTGGTGTTTATCCACTTTCAGTGCTTTCTAACTCTATGAAAGGAACCTTTAACAAAGGTGATGTCATTTTTGTTAGAGAAACAGATCCTTATGATTTAAAAGAAGGTGACATTATCACCTACTGGATGAAGCAAGTAAACAATGAAGGACAATTAATTGAGGTGCCAAACACCCATAAAATTGTAGGAATTGAGTACGACACTTATGATGATCCACTATACATTACCCAGGGAACAAATCTTGAAACCAATCCAAATCCAGACATCGGTTCTGTATCACCTGATAAAGTTATTGGTATTTATACTGGGGGTAAAATTCCTCTTTTAGGTCATATCATAACATTTATTAGCTCATTTATTGGGTTTGGTATATTCGTTGTACTTCCTATCTTGGTGCTTTTTGTTGGAGAAACAATTAACTTGATTAAAGTTGTATCTGCCAACGAAAAGGAAAAACTTATTGCAGCTGGTGCAATTAACGTATCTATTTCTGAGGAAGAAAAAGCACGTATATTAGCTGAAGAAAGAGCAAGAATCATCGCCGAAGAAAAAGAGCGATTGCTTGCAGAGATTAGGAAAGAAGAAGAAGAAAAGCGGACTCAAACAGTCCAAGAGGAAAAATAAATAATTTTGATTTGGTCTCGTGAGCCTTTTCTTCAGTTGATTTTAATAGGAGGTAAGGTTTATGAGATTTTTTTCACGTTTTTACATCAAGTTTTTTCAAGAGACGTGGAATAATATCGTCAATTACTTTAAACGAATTGGTGAAAACTGGGAAATTCGATTCGAAAATTGGGATCGGATTGGTTTTTACTTTTCCCTATACTCTCAAGACTTTACATCATTAGATTGGATTATGTTTATCATATCCGTCTTGTTTGCTGTAATTTTTATTTATCTGTCGATACGAAAAATCATCGATTGGTTATCAAAATATATTAAGTTTTCAGCAACAGAAATTGAAAAAGAAAAACTACTTGATGAGATCCGTGAACTAAATATGAAAGTAATGGATGTCATTGAAGAAAAAAATAAGATATTATCACTTAAAATGTCTGCTATGGGTGGAAATGTCGACCCATCGTCTTATAAAAAACAAGATGATAAAAAAGCATTGCCAAGTGGTCCACCTCGATTCGTCAAGTTAATGCAGGTAGATGAGGAATTATCAACACAAGATTTAGCAATTATCATGGATGATGAGGACAAAATCACATTGCAGGAACTTTGCAATCGATTTAGATTCTATGCAGCATCAAGGCTAAAGTTGTACTATACAGAAAAAATGATACAGTTATTTTTTGCCTCACTAGCCACCACCAAAGTTGTTATCTTAGAGGGGGTCAGTGGTACAGGTAAGACTAGTTTGCCTTATGCAATTGGGAAATTTTTTAAAAACAATGCATCTATGGTTTCGGTTCAGCCATCTTGGCGTGATCGCGGAGAGTTACTTGGGTATTTAAATGAATTTACGAAGAAATTTAATGAAACAGAGTTTTTAAAAGCTGTTTATCAAGCTACATTCCGTAAAGATGTTAACTTAATTGTTCTTGATGAGATGAACTTAGCTCGTATAGAGTATTATTTTGCAGAGTTCTTATCTGTTATGGAAATGCCTGATGATTCAGAATGGAAAATTGACTTAGTTCCTAATCCACAAGACAATGACCCAGTTAATATTAGAGAGGGTAAATTATTAGTTCCACAAAATTTATGGTTTATTGGAACAGCCAATAAGGATGACTCAACCTTTACCATCACGGATAAAGTGTATGACCGAGCGATTGCTTTAGAGTTCTTCAATAAAGGAGAGTACTTTGACTGTCCAGAAGCGGATCCAATTACTTTTAGCTATGAATATTTGGATCAACTGTTTACAAAAGCACATCAAGAAAATAAATTATCACAAAAAACAGTGGAAAAATTCGCTAAGCTAGATGTATACTTAATGGATAATTTTAGACTAGCATTTGGTAACCGCATCATCAAACAAATTACTGATTTCGTTCCTGTGTTTGTAGCATGTGGAGGAAACGAATTAGATGCACTTGATTATTTGTTAGCACACAAGATTCTTCGTAAATTTGAGGCACTAAACATTGCCTTTATGCGTGAAGAACTTAAGAATTTAGTGCTAGAAATTGACAAATTATTTGGGAAAAATACATTCTCCGAATCGAAAAAGTATTTAGCAAAACTACAAAGATTATAACATAGGTAGGTGATCTAGATGATAGATAAAACCGAAAAGCTATTTAAGAAACTAGATACAAAATTCAAAAACATCATCGAGACCGATGAATTTGCTCAACTTTTTGTCGAAACGATAAAAATGGGAGAGAATCAATTCTATCAAACCAGCAAGATTGCTGTTAAGAGATTTGATCGAAAATTCATCGACACCCTCGAGGGCTTTTTTCCTCATTTAGATCAAGTAGTACGTGATCCGAAACGCTTCATTAAAACATACCATGATGTCGTAGATATTGAAAAAGCAAAAAAAACAGATCAAAACTCAGTACGCCATCTAGCTGCGAATTCTCATTTGGTTCGTAGCTTTGATCAAGGAGTCATTCAACCGAAAAAAATTCAAACGGTTATGAGTGAGGATGAGTTTGGAATATATGAAAATAGATTTATCAAAACATTGATTGAAAAATTATTTACATTTATCGAAAAACGATATCAATTAATCAAAGAACAAATGAATGTTGCAAGTGAACGTCACTTTAGAGTAGATTCTAACATTCAAACAGGACCTTCGAAAGTAAAATTCGGTCTAGAAATTGATATGAGTGATACTGTTTCTGAAGATGATGTAGAAACAGAGAATATGATTCTATTTGAACGTTTAGAAATGTTACGACAAATGGTTATTGCATTTCGCGGTTCAAAATTTATGGACAATGTAAAACACGCCAAAACCATTGTTCCACCAATTATGCAAACAAACATTATGATGATGGAACCAAATTATCGAAAATGCTTTGAGCTTTGGCAATATATTGATAGCTATGAATCACTCGGATTTACATTAGATATCGAAGAAAAAATCGAAAATTTCTCAGATGAATACATTCAAGAAATATATAATACGATATTATTGGCGTATGCTACCATCAAAAATAATCAACGACGTGTCTTTAAACTCGATAATTATCAATCGATCAAAGAACGTAAGCGAGTTTCGAAACCAAAAGTGACTAAGAAGTTTAAGTATGCTCGTGATGAATTTGGTGAAATCATAGAAGTCGAAGAAATCGCAAAATTAACCGATAAGCAACGCGATGTTCTTGAAAAGAAGATTGACAAAGAAAAAGAACGCATTGCTACTCAAAAAGCAAAAGAGGCAGAAAAAGCACGTCTTGCGAAAGAAAAAGAAAAAGAACAAGCGAAAAAACTCAAAGAAAAAGAAAAAGAGAAAGCTCGTCTTGCGAAGGAAAAAGAAAAGGAAAAAGCTCGTCTTGCAGCGTTGAAAGAAAAAGAAAAAGAGAAAGCTCGTCTTGCCAAAGAAAAAGAAAAAGAGAAGGCAAAACTTGCTGCTCAAAAGGCAAAACTTGCTGCTCAAAAGGCAAAAGAAGCAGAAAAAGCAAAACTTGCAAAAGAAAAAGAAGCAGAGAAAGCAAGATTAGCAAAAGAAAAAGAAGCAGAGAAAGCAAAATTAGCAAAAGAAAAAGAAGCGGTAGTTGCAAAAGAACAAAAAGCTACTACAACTCCGAAAAAATTAACTACAACTAAATCATCTTCAACAAAACCAAAATCGACGACACCTAAAAAGGCAATGACTCCTGAAGAAAAGGCAAAAGCAGCTGAAAAGGCGAAGTTGGCGAAAGAAAAAGAACGCGAGAAGATGAAGTTACAAAAACAAAAAGAACGTGAAAAAGAAAAAGCACGTTTAGAAAAAGAGAAAGAAAAAGAAAAAGCACGAATTGCTAAGGAAAAAGAGTTGATTCGCGAAAAAGAAAAACTAGCTCGACAATTAGAAAAAGAAGCAGAAAAGATTCGCCTTCAAAAAGAGCGTGTTGCAGAGCGCCTCGCTCAAAAGCAAGCAGCATTGGCTATAAAACAAGTTGATGAAGAAAATGTGAAACCAAAACAAGAGGAAAATATAGTTGAACAAGATGAAATCATTGTTCCTATCGAAAATCTTGTGGTAGAACAAGAAGTAGTTGATTCCAAAGAGGAATCTACTCATAGTGTTGTTTCGATGGATACTATGATAGCACCACAATTGGCAGATTCTGTATCCACAGTTCAGGAAACGATAGATGAAGTCGAACCTATTTCAACAGATGTTATAGAACATGTTGCAATTCAAGATCTTACTATAAACTCTGTTAAGGAAATTGAAAAAGAAGAAGAATTAGAACCATCAGAAGCTGACGAAATTGATGAAGAGATTCCATCAGAACCTGTTCACAGTATATCGGGTCTTTTCGGTGGTATAAGTAAGCCTGAACCAACACAACAACCTACTCAAAAAACGATTGATCCAGTAGTATTGGTTCCAACTACGGATGAAATTGTACAAATGGATCAAATGATTGAGGAAAAATCTATTCATGAATATGATACGAATCCAAATGACAACGTAACATTCTTTGCATTAGATTTGGGTCTAGAAGATGAAAAGCCTAAACAACCAGTTAAATCTAAAGTTAAGGCTGATAAACCGAGAGAAGATAAAAGTCACTATTTTGAGAAGGAGAGTGTAGTTGATCATCCTATTCAGCCAAAAGCAGTTGTGGAAAGACGATTCCAAGAATCAAAACCTACTTTCATACAACCTACTAGCCAACCGGCGAAGAGTCCAGAACAAAATATTTATGACATTCTAGATG
>DAOSEC010000020.1:0-31008 GCA_035362935.1 Bacilli bacterium
TTTCCACTAGCGGATCTTTGACTCTTTTTAAATGTGTATTTGTCTACAGTCTGAGATACACCAAGTGGTGTATCTTAGTCTTCCTTATGTTCCTCTAAAAAGGAAAGAACTTGATTTTTTGTTGGTAGCGATGAAATAGCACCTTTTTGGGTTGTAGATATTGCTGCTACGGCATTCGAAAAACGTAACATTTCATACAACTCTTCTTTGGTTAATTGATCGAGTGGTTTGTCGTATTCCGCAACTTTTGCTAAAAATGCTCCCATAAAGGCATCTCCAGCACCGGTTGTATCCACGGTATCCACAACAAAACCTGGATGACTTACTTCAAAATATGGAGTATGAATGATAGCTCCATCTTTTCCTAACGTATGGATGACAAGTTTTGCTGTTCCCTGGAACAAAGCATCAATTCCATCTTTGTGGTTAGTGGTTTGTGTGATAAATTCTAAGTCTTCGGTTGATACCTTGATGATATCAGCAAGAGAAGAAACACTCTTTACTGCGAACATACATTCATTTGCATTTTTCCAACAAGACAAACGAATGTTTGGGTCAAAGGATATAATACATTGGTTTTTCTTTGCTAAATCAACAGCTTTGATATGAGCAAATTTCATTGGTGAATCTGCTAAACTAAGTGTCCCCATATGAAAAATAGCATTTGAAAACCAAGCTGGATTGATTTCATCCTTTGATAATAACATATCTGCTGTCATATTGCGATAAAAACTAAACTGAGGATTTTTATTTTTATCGTGATGAACAAAGGCAAGGGGCGTCATGCCTGCTGATGTAAAGTAGGTATAATCGAGTTTTAACCCTGTGCTTTTATATTCACGTGCTAAAAATTCACCAAAATAGTCTTTTCCTAGTTTTGAAATTAGATAGGATTCATATCCAAGTTTCGCTGCACAACTTGCTACATTCGCTGGTGCTCCTCCTGCTTGTTTGGTGTACGTGTTTGTTTCTGGATTGAAAATCATATCGACAATTGATTCTCCAAAACTTATTAGTTTACGCATAATGTTCCTCCTGCTTTTCCCATATTATACCATTTTTCTCCTCAAATGAAAACACCCAAATAACTAAAAAGGCTCACAAATGTGAGCCTCGTTGTTATTTTTTAAACCACTTTTTGATCTTGTCAAACACTGTTTCGTTATTGGACTCATCGGTTTTCGACAAACGTTCAAACAAGTCTTTTTGTTCATTGGTTAATTTTGTCGGTGTAATTAGTTTAACCGTTACAAATTGATCCCCGACCCGACCTGATAATGCATTTGATATCCCTTTACCACTTAGTTTAAACTTAGTGTTTGTTTGCGTACCAGCTGGCACCTTCATCGAAACATCGCCATGAAGGGTAGGCACCTCAACTTGAGTTCCAAGTGCTGCCTCACTGAATGTAAGTGGAATTTCTAAATAAATATTGTTTCCATCTCGTTCAAAGATCTCATGAGCTTTTACAGAAATACTGATGAACAAATCTCCATTTGGTCCACCATTTGCTCCTGCTTCTCCTTGTTCAGACAAACGCAATGTTTGTCCGTCATCAATTCCCGCTGGAATGTTAACCTTAACTCTAGATAATTTGCGAGTGCGTCCATCGCCATTACATTTTTCACATCGGTGCTTAATGGTTTTTCCTTTTCCTCCACACTTAGAACAAGTTGTTTCGGTTTGGATACGGCCTAGAATTGTTTGTTGTTCTACAATGACTTTTCCACGACCCTTACATGTAGAACATGTTTCAATGTCACTTTTTGAAAAAGCACCAGTTCCACCACATGTTGTACATTCTTCAAATCGGTTGACTTCAATTTCTTTCTTTAATCCAAAGGCGGCTTCTTCAAACGTAATCGTGACGTTACGTTTCATGTCTGCTCCACGACGTGGTGCATTTGGGTTCGATTGTGTACGCCCTCCACCGAAGAAGGTTGAAAAGATGTCTTCGAATCCACCAAATCCTTGATTAAATCCACTAAATCCTTCGAACCCTCCACCTTGACCGAAGTTAGCAGCTTCATGGCCAAAGCGATCGTAATTCGAGCGCTTTTGCGAGTCACTTAAAGTGTCATAGGCTTCTTGAACTTCTTTGAACTTTTCAGTTGCATTCGGCTCTTTGCTTACATCGGGGTGGTATTTTTTGGCTAGTTGACGGTATGCTTTTTTTATCTCATCATCACTAGCGGTTTTACTTACCCCTAGCACTTCATAATAATCTCTTTTTGCCATGTTGGTTCTCCTAACTGTTTCTTACGTTTATAGAAATTGGTCGGAAACGATTATTTGATATCTTCAAAGTCAGCATCCACTGTACCGTCTTCGTTTACTTTACCATTTGTCTTGTTTCCAGATGCTTGACTTCCTTGTTGTTCTTTTTGAACTTTTTCATATGCCTTCATTGCAATCGATTGAGACACTTTTTCAAGTTCTTCTTTTGCTTTTTTCATTGATTCAATATTTTTTGAATCCATTGCTTTTTTCAATTTGTCTGATTTTTCTTCTACTTGTTTCTTTTCATCGGCTGTAACTTCATCGCCTAAATCTTCTAGTGATTTTTTCACTGCGAATAAAATTTGATCACAATCATTGAATAAATCTACTTCTTCTTTACGTTTTTTATCTGCTTCTGCGTTTTCTTCTGCTTCACGAACCATACGCTTGATCTCATCATCGGATAATCCGGATCCACCACTAATGGTAATTGTTTGTGATTTGTTGGTTCCTAAATCTTTCGCAGACACATGAACGATTCCGTTTGCATCGATGTCAAATTTAACTTCAATTTGTGGAACCCCACGTCTTGCGAGTGGAATATCCCCTAATACAAATCGTCCTAATGTTTTGTTGTCAGATGCCATTGGACGTTCTCCTTGTAAAACATGAATGTCTACAGCTGGTTGGTTATCTGCTGCAGTGGAGAACACTTGTGATTTAGCTGTTGGAATAGTTGTATTACGTTCAATTAGTTTTGTAAATACTCCACCTAAGGTTTCAATTCCTAAAGAGAGAGGAGTAACGTCTAATAACAATACGTCCTTAACATCACCTTTTAATACCCCTGCTTGAATCGCTGCACCCATTGCAACCACTTCATCTGGATTAATACTACGGTTTGGTTCTTTACCTAATTCACGTTTTACCATTTCTTGAACAGCTGGAATACGAGTAGATCCACCAACTAACAATACTTGATGAATATCGTTTGCAGTCATTTTCGCATCTTTTAATGCTTGTCTAACAGATACAGTTGTTTTTTCAACTAAGTGATGTGTTAACTCATCAAATTTCGCTCTTGTTAAACTCATTGTTAAGTGAAGAGGAACTCCATCCTTCATTGAAATGAATGGCAATGAAATATCTGCTTTTGTAATTCCACTTAGTTCTTTTTTCGCTTTTTCAGCTGCGTCTTTCACGCGTTGTAATGCCATACGGTCCTTGCTTAAATCGACACCTTCTTGTTTTTTAAATTCAGCAATCATGTAGTCCATTACAATTTTATCAAAGTCATCGCCACCAAGCAAGTTGTCCCCTGTTGTTGAAATAACTTCAAATGTACCATCTGCTAAATGTAGGATGGAAACGTCAAATGTTCCCCCACCTAAGTCATACACCAAAACGGTTTGTTCTTTTTCTGTTTTGTCAATCCCGTATGCCAATGCTGCTGCAGTTGGTTCATTGATGATACGTTTTACTTCAAGTCCAGCAATTTTACCTGCATCCTTTGTTGCTTGACGTTGTGAGTCATTAAAGTAGGCTGGAACAGTAATAACTGCTTCAGTAACTTTTTCACCTAAGTATTTTTCAGCTGTTTCTTTTAGGTTCTTTAAAATCATTGCTGAAATTTCTTCAGGTCGATATGTTTTACCTTCAATGGTAACCGTATGTTTTGTTCCCATATGACGTTTAATGGACGAAACTGTATTGATATTCGTAACCATTTGTCGTTTTGCAATTTCACCAACTTGGATTTCTCCATCTTTAAATGCTACTACAGATGGTGTTGTACGTAATCCTTCTGGATTAACAATAACTTTCGATTCCCCACCTTCCATAACAGCAACACATGAATTTGTTGTTCCTAAATCGATTCCAATCATTTTTCCCATAATAAATTCCTCCCTTATTCGCTTACTATGACCATGCTCGGTCTTAAAATTCGATCTTTATATGTGTAACCACTCATTAATTCTTCTATAATAATGTTAGGTTCTTTTCCTTCTACTTTCATCTTGGACACTGCCATGTGATAGTTTGGATCAAACGGCTTTCCAATTGATTCAATTCGTTTTACTTCATTTGCTTCTAACAAGTTAGATAATTTTTCTCGTACGAGTTCGAATCCTTTTAAATACGATTTTGTTGTTTCGTCAATTGCTTCCACTTTGAATGCTTGATCAAATGCATCAACTGCTTCAATTAATTGTGAAAATACACCTTGAGATGCATATTTTCGCTCTTTAATACGCTCTTCATTGTTGCGTCGTTTAAAGTTTTCAAGTTCAGCAAGATTACGTAATAGTTGATCTTTTAACTGTGCTACTTGATTTTCTAGTAATTGTTCCTTGCTTATCTCTTCCACTTTTTGTTCCTGTTCTACTTTCTCTTTCATTTCTTCGCTATTTTTTTCTTCTTGTTCTAGTAATTCTTCTTCACGATAGCGATTGTGAACTTCCTCTTTTTCCTTTTTCACAACAATCCTCCTAAGTAATTTTTTTCATGTTTTTTGCGATGTATTCTAATAATGGAATCACCTTTTGATACTCCATCCGTTTTGGTCCAAATACTGCGATTGCTCCTTTTTCTCCTGTTGCAGAGAAATATGGTATTGTTATAACCGTGCAATCATGCATCGCTTTGATCTCATTTTCATGACCAATACGAACCGATATTTCATTGTCACCAATTGATAACACTTTAAGAATTTCTTTACGTTCAATAACATCAAGCAACTCTCTTACCTTTTCAACATCATGAAACTCAGGTTGTGTAAACATTCGTGACTGGCCAGCCATAAAATACTTATCCGTAGCCATTTCGGAAAATGCCAAAATAAATGCGTTGATAATATCTTCGTGATATTTTACGAATTCTAACACATCTTCATTCGTAACGCCCTTTTTGATTCTAGAATCTATTTCTATGATTGGGCAATCATATAAAATATCATTTAAGACCGTAACCACTTTTTCAATTTCATGAATGCTCACTGAGTCTGGAACAATGATCCGTTTGCTTTCTACGTGTCCTTTGTCTGTAACCATTAATATAATCGCATGGCGATCATTTAACGCAACAAACTGAAGTTTTCGAATCTTAGAATCTATCGCAGAAGATCCAAGAACTAATGATGCATAATTGGTCAGTTCACTAACAATCATCATCGACTCTTTGATTGCTTCGTCTTTACCGATTGCTTCTCGCTCAAAGATTTCATCAATGAGTGGAAAGTTATCGGGATATTGATGCTTTGATTTTAATATTTCTTCTACATAAATTTTATAACCTGCCTCAGAAGGAACACGTCCACTTGAAGTGTGCACTTTTTCTAAGTAGCCCATTTCCTCTAATTCAGCCATATCATTACGCAAGGTAGCAGATGAAAATGCTAGTTCATCACGTTGTGTCAATGCTTTTGACCCAACTGGTTCTGTGGTACGAACATATTCTTCTATGATAGCCATTAACACAAGTTTTTGTCTCGACGATAACATATCATCCCTCCTTAGCACTCATATCATTTGATTGCTAAGAGCATTATACCTCATCATTTTAGCAATGTCAAGTAAAAAGTGCTAACTTTTTTAACCTATTTTAACCTATTCAATTTCATCTTTTCATACAAGTCATTCTATGTTATAATAGGAAAAAACAAATGGAGGAATCTATGAAACCGATTATTATTGGTATTGCAGGTGGAACAGCATCTGGAAAAACAACGGTGGCGAATAAACTATTTAATGCAACAAAAAGCTATGGTTCTGTTGTCATGATACGTCATGATGACTACTATAACAATTTATCTCACCTAACCTTAGAGGAACGAAAAATGGTCAACTATGATCATCCAAATTCCTACGATTCTTCCCTACTTGTAAAACACATATCGATGTTAAAGAATAACGAATCCATTGATAAACCAACCTATGATTTTATCGAACACAATCGTTCTAGTATTGTAGAACGAATCGAACCAGCTTCGGTCATTATCATTGAAGGAATTATGATTTTCGCCGTTCCAGAATTACTTGCTGAACTTGATATCAAAATTTTTGTTGACACCCCTGATGATATTCGGTTCATTCGTAGATTAAAACGTGACATCAAAGAACGTGGTCGCAGTGTGGAACATGTCATCGATCAATATTTAACAACAGTCCGCCCAATGCATCTACAGTTTGTCGAACCCTCTAAAAAATATGCAGATTTAATTGTCCCAGAAGGTGGCCACAATGAAGTAGCAATCGACATTTTAGTCACAAAAATTAATAAACTTCTACACAAATAACAAAAAGGATTTGTCGCTAAGACAAATCCTTTATTAATTTTAGGTATTCTTTGTTATGTTCTTTGATGTAACTTGTAGGAGCGATATCATAATGACCCGGATAACACATCAAATTGCCACTTTGTTCAATCAACCGATAACAACTGTTTCGCAGTTCTACTCGATTTCCAGTTTTAAAATGGTATGCACCGATATAATCTTTAAAAATGGTATCTCCAACAAATGCATGTTGATCTAGCAAATAACATACACTGCAGTTTGTGTGCCCTGGTGTAAATAATACCTTTATCTTAGCCTTATTTGGTAATTCAATGATGCTTCCATCCCCAACTTCGCGAACATAGGATTCCTCATAATTTACTATAAACGGATGTCTTGTAAAGTTAGATGCATTTAAAGTAGGATTACTCAGTTTATCTTTGGCATTTTTATGTAAATAAAGGTTAGACTTAGGGTGTTCTATCAGTAATATTTCGAGAGAACTTATGTGATCAAAATGACCATGTGTCAGCAATATTCCATACAAATCCTTATTCTTAAAATGTTCTTTGATGTTTACAATATCATCGGATGGATCAACGACCACTACAAATGATTCAAACTCAATAATGTAGGTATTGGTTTGATAGGGACCGGACTTCACTTGAATAATATTCATATTATTTTCGGTTCCCGCTTGTTTTTAAATAAAACCCATTGGTTCTACGTTCTGTATGTGTTGTGGTAGGTATATAATGACCTGCATAAATTTGTTGATCGTTTCTTGTTTCTACAAGTCGCTTGATACTGCTAATCAAATGGGATGTATTTCCTGTTGGCAAATCTGTTCTACCGACACCATTACGAAATAAAGTATCTCCCGTAAACAAAACTGTGTTGATATCAAATGTAATTCCGCAATTTGAATGTCCAGGAGTATATAGTGCTTTTACAATCATTTCTTGCGAAAGTTGAATGCGAGTACCTTCTGATACAAACTCAAAACTTTCATCACCAAGAGTGGACTCTATCGGGTCTCCAACTTCAATCGAACAATTGAGTTTGCGCTCTCTAATCTTTAACAAGGCATTTTTATGAAGGTAACATTTTACATCATATTTATTCACACAATCATCTAAACTCAAAAAATGATCAAAATGACCATGAGTAAGCAAAACAGCTAAGACCTTTCTGTCTCTTATTGTATTTTGAATTTCTAGAAGCGATGCAGCAGGGTCTACAATATATACTTCGTCATCATTTCCTACAATGTAGGTGTTCGATGCAAGTAAATTCCCCTCCAATGTTTCTATTCTCATAGTTTTCCCCCGATGAACATTTGTTGAAATATTATAACATATTTTTGTGCTTTTTTCAAGTTTTAATGACAAAAGAAGCCTATCTTTTCGAAAAGAAAGAACAGACGTTCATCCATCTGTTCCTAGTTTATTATTTTCTTAATTTTGGCAAGCTCGCAGCGGCGATACTTTGCCCAACACGTCTATTTTCTTCATCTGGAATTATAATGTTAATCGAAGCAAATTCTTTAAAGTGTGTGTTTAACACCTCTTTTGCCTTGTCAATAATGATGTTACCCGCTTCTCCACTTGTGACACGCCCTAATATTAACATATGTTTGATATCATAGAACAACCCATAATAAGGAATGCTATACCCTAAGTATTCCCCAATCGTTTCAAAAATCGCTCTTGCGCGCTCATCGTTATTCGCCATCAGTTTTTGAACTACTTTTAATTTTTCGGCTGGGGTTAATGATTCATCAATGGTTATCCCCGCAAGAGGTGCTAATTTTATGACGGAATCTTGGCTAAAGTATTTTACACCGCATCCATAATCTCCGCTCCACTCATCTTCCATAGAGTTTGGATTAAAATCAACGGGAACAAATGCAAGTTCACTTAACCATCCATTTAGAGTACCTTCGGCGTTAATATAACCAACCGCTTCACTGGTACCCATTGCGATTCCAAGCACCTTGTTGTCTTTTAATTCCATTGCACCTGCTAATGCAGTTACATCACCATCGTTCGCAGCTTCAAGTGGTACATCTCCAATTTCTTTTGCTGCACGTATATAAATATCTTTCACATCACGATCAAAGTCCTTTTCATCGACTTTTAAGAATAGGGATGCAACTCGAACACGGTTATCAATATAAATACCTGCACTGCTAATACCAATCGCATCCACTCTTGGCATTTTGCTTGCTGCACGTTTGAAACTATCTAAGATACCTTCATAGTGATATCTAGGATCCGAGTTGACTTTTGGCAACCATACCACTTCTTCACTATAGACAACTTGTCCATCAATTACGGCACTTACCTTACGGTCAGACCCGCCTGCATCAAACCCAATACGGCATCCATCTAAGTTTCCACCAACTGGGATAGAACATGCTTTTGTTTGGGGAACTTGATTGTAATCCACCATTACAACTTCAAATGGTCGTTCATAGACACGCTCCATAAAGTGCACATCAAATTTTCTAAGTCCACCATGTGAGAATGCATCTTTTAGTTTTTGAGAAACGGCTTTGTTACCACCTAAGTAAATCTTGTAACCTCCTACAACCCATAAAACACTTTTGATCAAACGTTCTAGTATTCCAAAATTTCGATCAACTTGATTTGAGTTAGAAAAAATATCCAAATGAAATGTGTAGGTATAACCTTCGTTGCGTTCTACTGAAAATGCAAAAGGCTCTTTTCCTTTGGACGCTTCAACCTCTTGTTGAAATTGTCTTAAAACCAATATCATTGGTTCAAATGTTTTATCAAGTCTTGTTAAGTTCATAGTCACGTTGTTTCACTCCTATCAATTAATCTAATAAGTATAATTTTGATGTATCATCATAGTTTCTATGAATCTCAACATCGAATGCTTGTACGACAATTTCTAGCGTTGCTGAAACAGTCGCTTTAAACAAATGTCCACCATGCGCAATATAGTCTTTTCCAGCAAAGACAATATGCACGTGTGAAAATCGTTCGTTTTCACGAATTGAGATGTTTCCGTTTAAACTTAATACCTCATATTCGTCGTTAAACTCTTGATTCAAGTAAACAAAATCTTTATAATAACCAATTAATAAATTCTTAACTGCGCCAATGCCTGTAATTGATGCAAATTGATTGTTTAAATATTTTGTCGCAAACTCTTTTAATGATTGTATCACTTCTTCGCCTATGACTAGACGAACCAAATATTGATTATTTCCTAACTTTGTTACCTTCATTTTATATCCCTCATTTAGTATTGGTTAAAAAATGTTCCGTATTGATTTTTGGCATGTTTGAATAAAGCTTATCAAGTCCATACACATTACGTTCTTCCTCGGTAAATATGTGAACAATAATGCTTTGCAAATCTACCAATACCCAAACACCTCCGCTAGCACCTTCGACATTTCGGATGTCATAATGATGCTTCATCGCACCATCTTTAAGATGATCTATGGTAGAAACTACTTGCCTATTTGAAGATGCAGTACAAATCACTGCGTAATCATATAGAGGCGTTACTTCTCTCATGTCATAAATGACAATATCCTTAACTCGGACATCATCGATAATCGGAATAACTTTTTTTAATAGTTCCAACGGTTCCTCCTTCATTCGTTGTATTTTTTATTATATTCATTTAGTGCTTGCATTGTAACATCACACATCGGTTTGTTGCGATCAACAATACATTCCACGGTTCTTTTTAACGATTCATATACTGCTTTTTCAAAATCGGTATATGATATTTCGCGAACTGCGATACAGTTTGGATATGTTCTACTCATTTCAGTATAATCACTCAAAAGGATTAGTTTTGTTAAAAGACTCATATGTTCTTTTCCTGTGCAGTGAAATTGAGCAGCATCGATAATTTCTTCATCATCAATTCCTAAGTCTTCACGTAAGAAGAAAGGAATCAGCAATGCATGATGTGTGTCTGTTGCATCCTTAACCGATGGATTTTGACTGAAATCATATTGATTTAAATATTCCTGAAACCGGTGTTGATCCATCATCTTTCCGTAGTCATGTACCAAGGCTGCAATTTTAATTTTTTCTTCATCAAGATTAAAGTGGTGAAGATTATTCAAATAAATCGCCATTTCTAGTACCCTTAACGAATGTAGATAACGCTCTTGATTTCGTAACGATTTGGTCGATAGCTCTTTGATTACTCGGTGTATTGTTTCAAATGGTACCATGTTGTCTCCTTAGATCAGAGATGGCCGTATCATAACATCCATCTTTTCATATAAATACACTTCAATCTGTTGATTGTTTCCTTTGATGTGAATAAATCCTAATCCGCTAAATACAATGTCATACTCACCTGTTGCGGGTACCTTAAAGCTTCGTTTCACAAATTTCCCTAATGCCTTTACCTCATCAATCGTAGGTGGTACTAAGGTTTTTGCGAGCCCTTTTTGGTACACTTCAACTGCTTTTTCTAATTTCGTTCGGTGGATATATAGTTTATTTCCAACATAACACACAAACGAAGCATCGTCTCCACTGACAAAATCAACACGGGCTAGTCCACCTAAAAATAAGGTTTGTCCATTTGATAGTTGATAATTGCGTGGTTTGATGGTTGAATTCATTGTGATAACATCCAACGATTCCTTGCTTAAATAATGTCCGATTTGACGCTTGTTGATTAATCCTGGAGTATCTATAATGACATTCTTTTTCCCCAACGGAATTTCAATGAAATCAAGTGTTGTTCCGGCAAACTTACTTACGGTTATAACGTCATCTTTGTGTTCTGTATAAGACTTAATCAATTGATTGATAAACGTTGATTTACCTGTATTGGTTGCACCTACGACATATACATCTCGCCCGTTAGCGTATCGTCGAATCGTATCAAGTCCAGTTTCAATCATTGTCCCTTGTTTTGCTGACATCGCTATGACATCTTTAACTTTCAATCCTTGATCTGCAATGTACTTCTTCAACCAATGTATGATTTTACCAGTTTTTATTCCTTTTGGCAATAGATCAATTTTATTTGCCACCAAAACGATATCATTTCCGCCAACAATACGCGAAATTCCACTAATAAAACTTCCATACACATCCATGATATCCACGATGTAAATGACAAGACAATCTTGGTGCTCAATCGTTTGAACCTTTTGGAAATAATCATTTTCTTCTAGTGCGACACTTTTATACTCACCATAGTGACGTAACCTGTAACATCTATGACAATACAAATCATCGGTTCGCTCATCGACTGACTTTTTAGGTGTGTATCCAATTTTGGTTGGATCACTGGTTTGAATGGTAGCACCACAACCAACGCATTTAATCATTCTTAGACTCCTTTAGATTCATAATCTCTATGTACGCTTCTGAATTTATTTTTTTTATTCCCCTTAATGCGTGTTCTTCTAGTTTTCGGTTCATCTTGGTATACCATTTTTCTGTTTTTAATTTTAGAGGTTTTACCAAAATGACATCTAATCCTACTCTGGTTGCTCCAAACACATCAGTCATTAATTGATCACCAATCACAATAACTTTTGACTTCTTAGGATGCCCCATGTGTTTAAGTGATTTCTTAAATCCCCATTTTAATGGTTTGTGTGCAGAACTGACATAACTTTTTGCTTCGAATGCCAAAGCAAAATTAGCAATGCGCTTGCCATGATTGTTTGATATGACATGTACTTCAAACCCTATTTGTGAAAGTTTTTTTCGTAATTGTAATAGTTCTTCACTTGGAAGCATTTCTTGATAGGTAATTAAAGTGTTATCTACATCGGTTAAAATGTATCGTTTTCCCTTGGAGTATAACATTTCATAGTCGATATCAAATACAGTATTAGCACAACTTGTTGGTATCATCTTATGATATATGCTTTTCTTCTTGTTCAACTAGTTCACCATTGCTTCTTTCTTTACTTATAAATATGGTATTTCTTTGATAAATTCTTCTACAACCAAACTTGCATTCATTGCTGCTTGGTTAACAAAATCTTGATATAACATTGCTTGAGAAGTTGCCCCAACTTTATCGCTTAGTGCCCTAAGAATCAAGCAAGGAACACTTAATATATATGCTACTTGAGCAATACTAACACTCTCCATATCAACGGCAACAATATTCCATTTATCAAAATGATTTTCTATCAATTGTTTCATATATGATTCGTTGGTAACAAAGCTGTCACCACTTAAGATATCCCCAATGTGGTATGGGATTTTAAGCTTTTTCGCAACATCGGTTGCTTTTGAAACAAACTCTTGGTTGGTTTGAAAATGGGTTGGCATATTTGCCATTTGACCATATGCCAAATCTCCAAAATGTGTGATATCAACATCATAATAACCAACTTTATCTGAAATGACCAAATCCAAAACATTTGCTTCTTCTAAGATTCCTCCAGCCACTCCAATGTTAATTATCAGAGATGGTTTAAAATGTTCCACAAGCAATGTTGTCGTGTGGCTTGACATGACTTTTCCAATCCCACACTTCACTAACACGATAACCTTTTTTGCTAAATTTCCAACGAAAAATTCCGTTTTCATTATTTTTCTTGTGACAACATTTGTCATTTTTTCTTTGATGTATGCTACCTCTAAATCCATTGCGGCAATAATTGCAATCATAATTTCTCCTCCTTAACAAAAATGACTAATATATGCTATTAGTCATTTATTGCGAGTATGGTCACAGTAAACTCAGGCATATTGTTCTCAGGACGAACGTATGCAGTTTCCTTTACCTTTTTGTGTAATATAGCATGACCAAGTGGTGACTCATATGAAATTAATCCTTTTAGCGGATCTGCTTCTAGACCACCTACAATTTTAAATTCCTCAATAGTACCATCATCTTCAAAACGTATGGTAACTTTTTTTCCTAGATTTGTTAATACATTATCAGTAATAATCTCGGCATTTTTTAAAATTGCTTCAATTTCTTTGATTTTTGCTTCTATTTGAGCTTGTCTATCTCTTGCTGAATCGTAATCCGCATTTTCAGATAAATCCCCTTGAGCTCTTGCTTCTTTTAGTTGCTCGATGATTTCCGCTCGTTCGGTATTTTTTAGAAACTCTAATTCCTCTTGTAACTTATGAAACCCCGATTCGGTTAATTGATATTTACCATTCATCGTTTTTTCGTACCCCTTTACTTCATTTTAATATATCATATTATAACACATTTACTCAAAAATATCTACTATTTTTATCATGAGAGTTTTTTGATAAATCTATGTGTGTTTTTTAAAAATAGTGACTTCACTACTTGCATACATAGCACATTTGTGTACACGTAATTCCGAGTACTGCTTTTGTACAATATCTTCTTTTGGATATTCTGCCATAATCATACCTTGAGAAGCGAGTAAATCGTTTTTTAAGATGTATTCCACTAATTCATCAATGACTTTCATGCGAAATGGTGGATCTAAGAAAATAATATCAAATCGATATTTTCCTACTAAAGTTGGGAGAACATCCTTATATTCTCCCCGTATGATTTCTACTTGATCCATGCACCGGAGCATCATTGCATTTTTTTTGATTATACTAATAGCTTCTAAACTGCTGTCTAGGATGATGGCTTTTTTTGCGCCTCGAGAAATTGATTCAAACGATAAGGCACCACTGCCACCAAATACATCTAGGACCGTTTCCCCGTTACGAAAAAATTGACCCATACTATTGAAAATAGCTTCTCTAGTTCTTGTAATTGTTGGTCTTGTTGCTAAGCCTTCTAATGTGTGTAATTGTCTTGTTCGATACTTGCCTGCTACTATTTTCATATTTTATTCTTCATCGGTTTCGTAATAATCATCGTCTTCATCATCAATATCTAAGACTTTTTCAATATAGTAATAGTCTCCCTTTTTCTCGTGTTTCACGATAAAATCAGACCCATCCACAATAAATTGAGGGTAAGAAATCCCCTTTTCGTCTTCTGATCTATGATGCATTATGATAATGTTTCCTGTATCGGTTGTACCACCACTAGATAACGGTCGCATATAGGTAACGACCCATCCAACTTGATTGCTTTCTAGATAATCATCTCGTTTGATTTTTCTACCAGCAAAGTCATAAGCATATTCTTTGTCACCAAATTCATGATTCCAAATCACCAAAGCTTTGTCTTTATCCATGTTTTTAGTACCCTCCTAAAATTACACTATATTTTACCATTTTTTTCATAGAATCACAAGATTTTTTGACTAGAAAAAAGACGGGATAAATCCCGTCTTAAGCGTGCGAAAGTTTTTCTTCCATTTCACGCATAAATTGATTTTTATACAAATCAAAATAAGCACCACGTTTGCTTAATAATTCATGGTGTGTTCCTGCTTCAATTACGTCACCTTGTTTTAGCACCAATATCTTATCAGCATTGATAATTGTCGACAAGCGATGTGCAATCACAACGCTGGTTCGATCTTTTAATATCACTTCGATTGCTTTTTGAATGATTTGTTCGCTTTCGGTATCAATGGATGAAGTAGCCTCATCCAAAATTAATATTTTTGGATCGGCTAATACTGCACGCGCAAAGGAAACCAATTGCTTTTGACCAACGGATAACTTGTTACCACCTTCACCAACTTCAGTGTTATACCCGTTGTCTAATCCAGTAATAAAGCTATGAGCATTTACTACTTTGCTTGCTTCAATCACTTCATCATCGGTTGCATCTAGTCTACCATAACGAATGTTTTCCATAATCGTACCACTAAATAAGTGTGGACTTTGTAAAACATATCCTAATTTCGAATGTAACCAACTGATAGAACGTTCTTTATAATCTTTGTTGTCAATGTAAATTTTCCCATCTGTAGGTTCATAGAAACGACAAATCAAGTTAACAATGGTTGATTTTCCAGATCCCGTTTCACCAACAATTGCCACATTTTGCCCTGCTTCAATCGTTAAGTTAAAGTTGTTGAGTACCGTCTGACCTTTATCATACTTGAATGTAACATTGTCAAATTGTACTTTCCCAACGATCTCTTCCCAGTTTTCTTTCTTCGGCTCAAAAATTGTTCCATATTTTTCTTTGACTTCAGGTGTGTCGTAGATGTCAGGATCTGTCTCGATCAAAGCAACGATACGCTCTGCTGATGCTTGTGCTTGTTGGAACTCAGCAAGCAATCTCGCAATTTGCATAATTGGTTCAAAGAATTTTAACGTGAAATCAATAAATAAGTATAGTGTACCTACCAATATGACATCTTCAAGAACCATAATACCACCTTGATATAGCGTCGTTGCTACACCAATATACCCAAGTAATAGGATAAGTGGCCAAAATAGGGACGAGTAAATGGCAGCCTTAATCGAATTTCTTCTCATTTTTGATGTTAATTCATGAAACTCATCACGATTGTGTTGTTCTAACACCAAACTCTTTGTTGTTTTCGCTCCCATAAAACCTTCGTTATATGATGCTGTAATTTGTGAATTTACCTTACGCACATCACGATATGATTTTAATAATTTTTTACGAATGTAAATTGCAATTACGGATAACACTGGCACAAGCACCGTAATAATAAGTGCCAATCTCCAGTTAATCACGTAGATGATAATAAGAATTGTAGTCATAATCAGACCACTCCAAATAAAGTCGACAAGACCCCATGCAATGATGCTTGCCAAACGTCTTGAATCTGATGTCATTCTCGCCATAATCCAACCCATAGGAGTTTTATCATAGTAAGAAAACGGTAACTCTTGAAGTTTTGCAAATGCTTGTCTTCTTAGTTCGTAGCTTGTTTTTACTTCTACTTTTCCAGCAAATAGAATGAATGACCAAATACTTAGTCCGAGAAATACTGCAAGTAATACTGCAGCTATAATGTATGGTTGTGCATACGTGTAATCTTGGTTAACGAAAAAATTGTCAACTGCGAATCGGTTCATAATCGGAAACAAGATATCACAAGCTGTTAATACAACAACCGATATCACCATCATAATAAGAGGTTTCCAACTTTTTAATACTACCTTAATAATTTTACTCCAAGTCTTAAAGTTTATCTTATCCTCGGAATAATCTTTTTCTTCCCATTGATCCATTATGCCTCACCTCCTTGGTCTAGAATTTTTAAGAACTCAGACTCAAGTTGGCCTTGAATTTTCCATAATTTTGCATATAATCCATCTTTTTTTGCAAGTGTCTTATGTGTTCCAATATCCGTCACAATACCATTTTCAAGCACAATGATTTTATCTGCTTCTTTGGCTGTTGTAATACGATGTGTAATGATAATTGTCGTAATTCCACTTGTTTTGTCTTTGAGTGAACGACGAATCGCCAAGTCTGTTTCCGAGTCAACCGCACTAAGCGAATCATCAAAAATAATAACTGGTTTTTCATCGACTAAGATACGAGCAATTGCCATTCTTTGCTTTTGACCACCAGATAATGTTGTTCCTTTTTCACCTACTAAGGTGTCATATCCCTTGTCAAATTGCATGATGTCTTTTTCCATTGCTGCTACTTTTGCGGCTTGATAAACTTTATCTTTTTCAATCCCTTTGTTCGCTATCGCAATGTTATCATAAACTGTTTTTGAGAATAAGAATGGATCTTGCAATACCATACCTATCTTCTTACGTAGATGTCTTTTTGAAATTTCTTTTAGCTCTACACCATCAATTGTAATACTTCCTTTTGTATATTCAAGAAGTCTTGTTAAGATGTTTGCAATTGTGGATTTACCACTACCAGTTCTACCAATAAATGCCACGGTTTCTCCGGCTTTGATACTGAATGTTACCCCATTTAGTAAATGAGAATCCGTATCATCAAACTTGAAATGAACATCCTTAAATTCAATATCACCCTTAATGTCAGGTGTAAGTGTTCCATCATTGTTAAACTCTGATGGCTGTTTTAATATTTCATCAATACGTTCTACTGCTACTAATGTTTTACCAAACTCACCAATAATACGGCCTAATCCACGAATTGGCCATATGAATGAACCTAGTAACATCATAATTGCGATGATGTCAGAAGAACTGACAGTCACACTTTGTGATAGATAAATAGCAATAGACATTGTAATTACATATTGTAATACCGTAATGGCATCACTTGCCCCCCAGTATAACGCGATGGCTGAATTAAATTTGAGATTTCGATTCGCGAAATCTTCATTTTGTTTTGTGAATTTGTCTAGTTCATACTTTTCATTCGCAAAGGCTTTTACCACCCTTACCCCCGCAAGATTTTCTTGAATGACAGTCGTCATTTTTGCCTCTGACTCTTCGATCTTAGGGAATGTTTTACGAACATAACGATAATACACCAATGACGCAGTAAACGTCAGTGGAACAATAATCATGGAGTAAAAGGTCAATGTGACATTGATGCTAAACATTTGATATAATGATGCACCTACCATTGCAATGATATGCAATATTTCTGGTAATTGTGCACTCACAAATCCTCTTGTTGTGTCGATATCTGATGTACATCTTTGAATTAAGTCACCAGTATCAACGTTATTGTGATAAGAATAAGATAGATCTTGTATGTGATCATACAACGTAACTCTCATATCACGACTTATATTTTCCGATAATACTCCTTTAGAGTATCCATTATAAAACATTAACATTGCTCGAATTAATTGATAAATTACTAACGTAATACCAAGATACAGAATGGTTTGTACAACAGTTTCTCCTCGTTCGAAGATATTTACCAAAAATCTTGGTAAGTTTGTTGTAATCTCTCCAGTCACCGTTGGATCAATTAAGTCAATTACATATTTTGTGAATAAAGGAACATACGAATATGTAATAGGAAAAAAGATTGTCAACAAAAGGATTACAGTTACTCTTAACCAATATTTGTTGGTCCAATTAAACAAAAGCTTTACGCTTTTCATGGTAATCCTCCTAATTTTTAAATTTATTCTAATGAGTTTCTAATAAACCAATTAAACCCTTCCGCAACACTAGAATACCCTGTTGCATAAGTATGACTTTTTTCAACAGCGACCCCATTTCTTACATATACTACAGTTGGAACATTTTCAATAGCAATGTTAAACTGTGTACGTAGTGTAGAAAACTGAGTTTCACTCACCTTTCTCATATCAAGGTAATATACTTTACTCACCCCTAATATGATTGATTGTTGATTCATGTGCAGTGCAACATCATCTGACTTATTGTAATCCTTTGCTCCTAAGAATACAAAGAACGGATCACTTGATGTTAACAGTCCATATAGTTCGTCATACGTAATTGATTCAAATACAATTGTTTCTTCTTGTTTCAAACTTGGAAAATGATCTTTAAGAATATTATCTTCAGATTTTTCTCCAAAAAGCAAAAAAGCTAAAACGACAATTCCAATAATCGCTAAAGCTCCTCCGATTGAAATTATCCATTGATTCAAGTTGTTCTGTTTTTTTACTACTTTTTTCATTTTTTTACCTCCTCTTCTATAAATTATGTCGATAGTCTAGCCTAGTTGTCGTGTTCTTTAAGAACAGGTAGTGAGATTCTAAAGCGAGCTTACCAAAAGATATTATAGCGTAACAATGTTTTATTGTCAATCTTTTTCGTAGAAATATTTTCATCCGTTTTCATAACAAAAAAAGATCTAGTGGAGACTAGATCTTGATGTTATATGTTTAGCGATTATAAAAACGAGTTAGACTTTTCAGTCTAGCCGCAATCTGATCACTCAAATCGGACTCCTTCATTCGCCATATCCAGTTAATACCAACTGTTGATGGAGTATTCATACGAGCACTGTTGTCAAGTTCAAGGATATCTTGCATTTGGCACATTGCGAGATTTGCTACACTTGCCCAAGCAGATTCAATCATTCTCCATACTTGATCCTTTTCATTTGTAATGTGCAAATATCGATTTACATACATTTTTTGTTCCGAATGCAATCCATTAAACCATCCTAATACGGTATCACTATCGTGTGTACTAACATATACAACACAGTTATTCGAATAATTATGAGGTAAGTATTCGTTTTCTGGTCTACCATCAAACGCAAATTGCATTACTTTCATTCCAGGATATCCCGCTCCTGCCAACATGTTATGGACTTCGGGTGTGATGAATCCTAAATCCTCTGCGATAATTTGAACATCCCCTAACTCAGTTTTTATCGTATCAAACAAAGCAACATCAGGCCCTTTTTTCCATACACCATTGATTGCATTTGGTGACCCAAATTTCACTGCGAAGTAACTTTCAAATCCTCTAAAGTGGTCTATGCGTATGACATCATAGAGTTCTTTTGCAGATCGAACTCGTTCTACCCACCAACTATAATTTTGGTGTTTCATGTAATCCCAATCATACAGTGGATTTCCCCATAATTGACCTTCTTTTGCGAAATCATCACCTGGCACACCAGCTACCTCAATTGGTGTTTTATTTTGATCTAATTGAAAAAACTCACTATTTGCCCATACATCACTAGAATCATAAGCAACGTAAATCGCCATATCACCAATGAGTGAAATTCCATTTTTATTTGCATAGTTTTTCAATGCATGCCATTGTTCATAAAACTTGTATTGTGTAAATGACCAAAAGTCAATTTCTCCTTCTAGTTTATTGCGATAACTTGTCATTGCCTCTGGCAAACGCAACTTAATATCTTGATTCCAATTAGCCCAGTCAGATCCACCAAACACATACTTTAACGACATGAAAAATGCATAGTCGTCTAACCAGTTGTGATTGTCTTTTTTAAATGTATTGAACTTTTCTTGACTAGATGCTTTAAACCGGTGGTATGCCAATTTTAGCAAATGGATGCGATTATCATATTGAATTTTATAGTCAACCACGTTTGGTGCACTTTCCCAAATAATCGTTTCATATTCATTTTTAAATAGTAATCCCTCTTCTGTTAAGATTCGAAAATCAATAAAATATGGATTACCAGCAAATGCAGAAAATGTTTGATATGGGGAATCACCAAAACTTGTTGGTCCAAGAGGAAGGACTTGCCAATATTTTTGTCCTGCTTTTCTTAAATAATCTACGAATGTATATGCTTCTTTTCCTAGCGTACCTATCCCATATGGCGATGGTAAACTACTGATGTGTAAAATAATTCCGCTACCTCTCATTTTTGTCCTCCTACATATAAGAATATATTTACTTATAAAAGCACCTCAATCATTGACCACATCTTTCAATGTTCAACCCTTGAGGTGCGTTTGTTAAATTTTAGTTTTATTTAATTACTTATTTTGCAATTAATCCTAAGTATTTTGTTGTTCCAACTTCAGCATAAACGATATAGTATGTTCCTGCTGCAGCGATTAAAATAGGGTTGTCATTCCATCCACCAGCTTGATCAACATTTGCTTCCACGAATGGAGTAACATATAATGTTGATGGTGTTAAGTTGTTTAACTTACCACTTTCTGGAGATTGTGCCCACCAGTTAACCGCATCTGCATCACCTGCATCTGTACGTACAATTTTTAATGCGAAGTTTCCATCCACTGTTTTTTCTGTACCATTGATTTTGTATGTTACAGTCCAACCAGCTTCTGTTGTAGGAACTACCCATTCAAAAATGTAAAGAGCTGTAGCCCCTTTTAATTGGTCTTTCACAGATTTTACTCTTGCATCATTCAATGCGATCGGAGTCATTTTGTTTTCGGCTTTACCGATGCCTTCACCCCATCCTCCCCATTGACCTGTTGCATAATAATCTTTCTCTACGTTTTCTAGTGGTTCACTTGCGCATCCCACTAAACCTGCAGCTGCAAATAATAAAACTAATAAAAATACAATTTTTTTCATTCTTTTCTCCCTTTCTTCCTTAGAGTTACCTATATTTTAGCACTTTCTGAAAGCGTTGTCAAACACTATAATTGCTGTTTTTACAATTTTTACAACTATTTATTTTAAGATAACGCTAGTAAGACCATCAAGAGTTAATGTTTGTCCGTTTAAGGATGCGCTACCCTTTCCAGCATACCCTCTAACGATGGTAAATGAATGAGTGGTATATAAATTCAGTTGAATTGTAATGGCATCTTCTGAAGTATTATGGAATACTCCTACAGTTGAATTTTGATACGTAGATAAGAATCCGCCAAAGGAATAATGATTCGTGAAGTGGATTGGGGTGAGTGACCCTCGTCCAATTTCAGGATTGGCATTACGGAGCATAATCACTTTTTTATAGTGGTTATATAAACTGTTTGGATCATTTAGCTGGTCTTTGACCGTACCATTGGTTTGTCGATCAATGGAGTAATTCGCACCTATTGGATCAGTTACGGTGTCTTTGTCTCCCCAAAGCATTTTTAGCCTACGGTTTGCATCTGTGTTTTCCGTACCTCTAACCCCTTTTAGTCCAATCTCTTCTCCATAATATAAAAACGGTGTTCCATAGCTCCAAATATAAAGATTCGCAGCCATATGCATACGGTAATCTGGGACGGATAAGTATCCTGCTGCACGGTTCATATCATGATTCGAAATAAATGGTGTTAGGATTGCATTTGGATTCACATTTTTCACTGCGTTTTTATAACTGTTTTTATATGCAACAAACGAGTTAACGCTGTCTTGTAGGTTTGCAGTCAAAGCAATTGCTCCATTTGACTGTGACATACCAAAATCGAAATTACTAAAACTTTCATAATATGGTAATATCAACGAATCACCTGACCATGTTTCACCAACCACATACGCATCTGGTCGAATCGCTCTTACTTCATCCATAAACCAGTTCCAAAATGCAACATTTCGCTGTGTCTCATTAAAGTAGATGTATTTTGTCGCATCAAGGCGGAATCCTTTTACTCCTAAATCAAACCAAAACTGCAAAATATCGACAATTTCAGCTCGAACTAGTTCGCTATCCATATTAAGCTCAGGCATAGCACTTGAAAAATTACCTTCATAGAAATATTCTCCATGAAATGGATAGTATGTTCTTCCACTAATCTTTTCGTTTTCCTTTACTAACGTGTAGTATTCTAAATAAGGATTATCCAAATCTCCATCTCTTAGTGCTGTTTGGGCTTGACGGAACCATGTATGTTGATTTGATGTATGGTTAAGTACCAAATCAATAATTATATCAATTCCACGCTCTTCTGCTTTTTCAACTAGTTCTCTAAAATCATCAATCGTCCCATAAACAGAATCGACTGACTTATAGTTTCTTACATCGTATTTATGATAACTAGGAGATGACATAATTGGCATTAACCAAAGTCCAGTTACTCCTAAACTTTTCCCTGAATTTGGGTCTCCATCATTTAAATAATCAAGGCGATTGATGATGCCTCTTAAATCTCCAACTCCATCTTTGTTACTGTCTGAAAATGCTCCAACAAATATTTCATAATACACTTGATAATTGTCGTCCATTCTTACCGCCTCCCATCCGTCATTCCTTATTATATATTCTTTATTGTTTGCACATGCGGTGAGCAATACCGACAACAATACTACGTTGATTAATAAAATAATTTTTTTCATGTTTTACTCCTTTATAAGAAAATAGACTCGATTACTACCAAGTCTATCTTCTTTCGTTTCTTATCCTTTGACGGATCCTGCTGTAACACCCTCAATGTAGTATTTTTGCATCGATAAGAATAATGATACAATTGGTATCGCGACAATAAAACATCCAGCAGCAAACAATGTAAATACATTAGAGTCTGCTCGCTCTCCATACATCATATAGTAAAGACCAACTGCTACGGTATGTAGATGGGTATTGGTTTCTCCCAAAATGACTCTCGCGAAGATAAAGTCCATCCATGGACCAATAAACGCAAGTAATGCGGTATAGATGATAATCGGTTTGCTGATTGGCAAAACAATTTTTGTAAATATTTTTGAGTTACTTGCACCGTCTAATCGAGCGGATTCTAATAAAGCATTTGGAATAATGTCGAAAAATCCTTTCGCAACATAGAATCCAAGCCCTGCACCAGCAGAATAAACCAGCATTAACGCAAATAGTGTTTGTGTTAACCCGAGTGCTTTCAAGATATAGTATATCGCAATCATTGACATGAATCCAGGGAATAGCCCTAAAATTATTGCGATGTTCAAAAACTTCTTTCGCATTTTAAATTTTAACTTACTCATAACATATGCTACAGTTAGTGTTAACAGCGTTGATAACACGAATGATACACTTGCTACAAGTAAAGTGTTCAAAAACCAAGTAAGAAACTGTGTTTTTGTAAATAGATTTACAAAATTATCAAACCCAAATGCTTTTGGAAAATAGTGTGATACTACAATTCCTATCAATTGATTTTGATCGTTATATTCTGTACGGAATGCATTTAATACAATCCAAACAATTGGATATAACCAAATAACTGATAAACCAATCAACCCAATATAAGACAACACTGTTGATAGATTTTCAGAAGCCTTCATACTTTTATACTTTACAGGTTTATCCGTTTTTTTCATCATTGGAATGCATCCTCTTCCTTATAAGCTTTACTACGTCTGTAGGTTAATAGTGTTGCAGAGGCAGTAATAATAAATGTAAAGATTGCAATAACAGATCCAATATTGTATTCTGCTTGATCAATCGTTAATTTATATAACCAAGTAACAAGCAAATCGGTCGAACCAGCAATATAGCCTGGAACGGTCGGACCTCCTGCGGTTAACAAGTAAATAATGTTAAAACTTGTTATATTACCTATGAAAGAAGTGATTAAGTACGGAGTTGTGATAAATAGGATGTATGGAACTGTGATATTTATAAATACTTGACGTTTATTTGCTCCATCAATCATCGCTGCTTCGTATAAATCGGTAGGAATATTCATCAATATTCCACTTGTCATAAGCATTGTATAAGGTACCCCAACCCATATGTTAATTAAGATAACTGTGATACGTGCGGTAGTGGGGTTAAGTGCGTTACCTAAAAACTTAATTGGCGCTTCAATGATCCCTGAGTTAACTAACATTGTGTTGAGCGGACCATATTCAGATAATAAGTTTCGCATTGCAAGTAGTGAGATGAACTGTGGTAATGCAATCGTTAGTATAAATATCGTACGCCATAGTTTTTTAAATTTAATTTGCTTTTTATTGATTAGTAATGCTAGTAGTATTCCACCGATATAATTTGTAAAAGTTGCAAAGAATGCCCATACTAATGTCCAGCCTAATACTGGCCAAAATCGAACTGCAATTTCTCCTGTACCACCAAATATTGCTTTAAAGTTATCTAATCCAACCCAGTCGAACAAAACTAGTCCAGCAGGATGTAGAGAATCAAAATTGGTGAACGCTATCAAAATCATAAATATTGTAGGTAATATTGTGAATACTGTGATACCAATGATGGCTGGCGTTAACATTA
This sequence comes from Bacilli bacterium, assembly GCA_035362935.1. Classification (GTDB taxonomy): domain Bacteria; phylum Bacillota_I; class Bacilli_A; order ML615J-28; family CAG-313; genus DAOSEC01. The sequence continues at coordinate 24,881 of DAOSEC010000020.1, forward strand.
ATACATGAAATCTTCCATCAAATAATTCCAATACATCTTCTTTAAATGATGGTAACTTTTTACCTGTGCGCTTCAATATATCAGATTTGTATGCACTTTTGATGTTGCTTGAATAAGCAAAAAGAAACATCACAATAATGCCAATTGTCAATACCCCAAATAAAAGCATTAACATCGAGTTATCGGTTGGATTAAAGATATCTCCCTCTTCGGTCCCAAGTGTGATAAAGTTACCCAAAGCTTTGATTCCAAGAGGTGTGCTATTTACAAGAGGTGATGTAAACATAAATAAGAAGAATGCAACTTGAATCATGAAGTACATCAAGCCTTTGATAATTTGTTTGTTTTTTATATTACCAAATCCCATAATTATGTGGGATAGTTTTGTTCCTATACTACCATCTTTAAAAACAAAGTAGGATTTTTGAACATTATGTTGTAATCTTTGTCCAATCTTACGAAATCCATTGACCAAAAATGCAACAATACGTTTAAAGAGGTTGTTCTTATTAGGAAGATTGTCTTGAGGATTCGAATCATTTACTTTTTTTTGCATTTGATCATCCATATATTTTCTCCTTATTTGAAGAAAACAGTTGCTTGTGACAACCGTTTTCTATTCCTTTATGATTATTCTTTTAATCCTGTTTTCCAAACTCGTTCTACGATGACCATTTGAGCCATTATAGCAGAATCGGTTGAAAAAGCATTGTTGGTATTTCTTAAGATTTCAACGATTAAATCTGGTGCTCCTTTTTGGTAATAGTACACATTAAATCGACTATTCGCACCAAATGGTTGTGGAATTCCATGTTCAAACATATTGATTTGAGCGATGGCTAATTGAGTTTCTAGGTTATCTAGTTGCATTGCTTCAAATTCAGTAATCGCATTTTTATAAGCAGGTAAGTTTGCAGCTGCAACATAGGATTCTTCTTGAACTTCTTTGCTTGATAAGTACATGATGATGTCTTCTAGATAAGCTAACTTATCACTCGTCTTTTTCATTACAAACATTTTCGCATCGGTAAATGATCCTGATTGGAACACAGTTCCAGCAGCAATCGTTCCATAAGCATCCGCCTCTGTTAGCGTAAATGACGGTAAAATTGTTATTGCTAGATTGCTTCCAAGTGCTGCTTGAGCTGCCTTAAAGTTCCAAGCTCCACCAATTAATGAAAGTGAAATTTCATTTTTAAGTTCAATTTCCCATCCAGAATCACTTGGCATTCTTGCTCCATTCGGATGATTGAAGAAGCGTTGACCCCATTTTAATTTTGCAATGGTGTCATCTCCTCTTGCATAATTGTTTTCTAAGTTCGCATCAACATATAATTGTAATGTTGTTGCTTTTGTTTCTGCTTCTCTTGCAAGTAGTAAGAAGGAATTATTAAATCCATCAGATCCTGTTAAAGACAATGCTTGTTTATTTGCAGCTACTGCTGCTTCTAATATACCTTCCCAAGTTTGTGCTTGTGTTGGTGTAATATATTGTTTGTTGTAATACAATACTAACGATTGAGCAACATAAGGTACTCCAAATGTATATTCCGTTCCACCAACAACACCTTTTGTTACATTAATAAACATTGCAGGATTGTCAGAGGCAATTTGGTCTAACAGTGCTTGTTTTGTGATTGGTGCGATGCTGCTTGATCCTGTGATTAATTTCCCTAAGTTATCGTGAGGAATCGTAAAAATATCTGCCCCTGCATCGGTATCATCTAGGAAAGTCGCTGCAGCAGATGCACTATCAACTGCCTTTACTACGATATCATATGGAAATGGCTCACTGTGTGTTGAATTGTAGAGCGTTACATACTCAACCATCTTTTCTGCGTAAAACGCCTGTGACTCAGAACCCACCCAAATCGTAAGTGGTGATTTGTTTTGGCATCCCGCTAATGTGAATGCACCGACAACTATCATCAATAATAGTACTAGTTTTTTCTTCAACATATAATTCTCCCCTTTTCTTTGCAAATAGATCATTGTTGACATGAACTTTATTTCATTTTATCATTTTAGCCAAAAAAATGCAAGTGTTTTCATTTGGGAAACAATCGCTTCTTATTTATTTATTTTCTATTTAATTCTCGCACATACTGCTATAAACTATAGAATAATTGTGTTATAATATGAACATAAACCATATGGAGGTATATGATGAAACGAATATTTACAGCCCTTGTATTACTTTTATTACTTACCCCTTTTATCATTGGTGTAAAAGCCTCAGTTCCTACAACAGACGTTTACGTACATTATTATCGTTATGGTGGTGATTACGGAGCATGGAACATTTGGATGTGGCAACACGAACCAACAAGTAAAGGTGGATCTGGTTTTTCATTTGTTGATGATGATACCGATGAAACCTTTAATTATGGTGGAAAGGTTGCTAAAATTGCACTTACCGGTGACTTAGCTGGTGCCACGAAAGTTGGGTTAATCGTTCGCCGAGGAGAATGGCTAGAAAAAGACAACGATGCTGACCGCTTTGTTGATATTCCAACAACTTCAATCAATGGCATTCATCACATTTATTTGGTAGAGGGTGATGCACGAATTGGAACATCCTTAACTGACCCTAATGGACCAGATAAAAACCCTAAGTTTAAATTTTCATATTTTACGACCGATACAACGATTTTATTCCAAGCAACAGAAACAATGGTGAGTACTAACATTACCGTTAAGGTTGATGATGTATTAATTCCTACCACAAGCATCGTGATAAATGGGAGTCAAGGAACTATTACACTACCTACTCCAGTTGATTTTTCCAAAAAATATGTTCTTCATGGTATATTTGGAAATGCATCAATGAATAGTTATGACGTGACATTTGATGGAATTTACGATTCTCCTGGATTTAATGATGAATTTGGGTACGAAGGAACCGATTTAGGTGCAATTCCATCCAATACAAAAACAACGTTCCGTCTATGGGCTCCAGTATCGAGTCAAGTTGTTTTAAACCTTTATGACACTGGTACACCTGCTAATTTAGGTGGAACCAACACTCCAATAAAGACTGTTACCATGACGAAAAGTGAAAAAGGTACTTTCTACGCCGAAGAAGCTGGAAATCTCCATGGAACTTATTATACTTATTCTGTTACGACTGGAAATGCAACCAATGAGGTAGTAGATCCTTATGCAAGAACGACTGGTGTCAATGGGATTCGTGGACAAGTCGTTGACTTTTCACAAGTGAATCCAACTGGGTTTGCCTACAACACCCGAGCAAACAATATGGTAAACCCAACCGACGCCATCATTTATGAATTGCATGTACGTGATTTAAGCAGTCATTCTTCTTGGAATGGCCTAGATGCACACCGTGGTAAGTTCCTTGGTCTCATTCAAAAAGGAACAAAATATGGTGGAGTTGCGACTGGTTATGACCATATCTTAGATTTAGGAGTGACCCATATCCAAATTCTTCCTTTCTATGATTTTGGTGTCGTAGATGAAACAAAATTAGACGATGAATCTTACAATGCATTCAACTGGGGATATATGCCATTGCATTTTAATGTGTTAGAGGGATCTTACTCAACGAACCCTTATGATGGCTTAAACCGTATTCAAGAGTTCAAGCAAGTTGTTACTGCGTTTACACAAGACAATTTAAGAATCAATATGGATGTTGTTTACAACCATACTGGTTTGACAGCGAACTCAAACTTCCACTTAATAATTCCTGGATATTACCACCGAAAAACAGCAACTGGTGCGTTTTCAAATGGATCTGGAACTGGAAATGAGACCGCATCGGAACGCTTTATGATGCGTAAGTTTATGATTGAGTCGTTGGTGTTCTGGGCAACCGAATACAATATTTCAGGATTCCGTTTTGACTTAATGGCACTTCATGATATTGAAACGATGAATCAAATCGTTACCGCGCTACATGAAATCGATCCTACCATTATGGTTTATGGTGAACCTTGGATGGGTGGGTCGAGTCCACTACCAGAAACTGAGCAAGCAGGAAAAACGAACTTACACTTAATGCCTCATGTAGGAGCATTTAACGATGATCTACGTGATGGTGTCAAGGGAAGCGTCTTCGCACGAGAACAAGGCGGTTGGATTCAAGGCGATACCTCAAACACTATGACAACAAGAGTCAAATATGGAATCGTTGGCGGTATTGCATACCCTGGAATTAGTGGATCTTTATTATCTAATATGAAGATATGGCACACAAGTCCAGATAAAACCATCAACTATGTGACTGCTCATGACAATAATACACTTCACGATAAGCTCTATCAAACATTAGAAATTGAAAACCGATTAAGCATCTTAAATCATTTACAAAAGCAAGCAAATGCGATCGTACTAACCTCTCAAGGAATTGCATTTTTACACGCTGGTGATGAAATCTTACGTTCAAAACCAAACGTAAATGGAAAAGGATTTGATCACAATAGTTACGAGTCACCTGATTCTGTTAACCAAATCCGATGGGACTATAAGATTCGAGAAGCAGAAACAAATATGTTCCAATATTACAAAGGTTTGATCGAACTTAGAAAAAGCAATCATTCCTTCCGTATGATGGAAGCATCTGATATCATAGACAATTTAACCTTTATTGAGGAAGATACCAAAGGAGTCATTGCGTATACCATTCATAATATGGATGAATCTAAGAACTATAAGACAATATTGGTTGCCCATAATGCAAACTCCAAACCAACTCGAATTAAGTTACCAACCGAAGGTGGATGGGTGTTGGTTGTTAATCAAGAACAAGCCGGTACAACAATGATTGATGAATATCTCGGAGGACAAACGTTTCGAATTCCTGCGAATACGTCTGTTGTACTATTCCAAGATGAACTATTAGGAGATTACAACCCTACTCCAATTATCATTGCTTCCACGACTGGTGGAGCGGCTGTAATTGGTGGAGCGATATTCTTCTTCTTAAAAAGAAAGAAATAAATATAATCCAAATTAAAAAGCAAAGAGATTTTAAACTCTTTGCTTTTTTAATGTTGGTTACAACCTTCCCCAGTACAAACCTCTGTTTTACTTGATCTTAATTTACGTTGTGTTAGTTCTTCGTTATAGAGATGGTTTAATACTTTTTCATAATACGTTTCACTTTTTAACCCAACTAAAGTAAATTGGTTGTTTAATATAAAAAATGGAACACTATGAATTCGAATCGCTTCCGCTAGTCTTAAATCTTCTACTACTTCTTCTTCACAAAGGTTGCTTTCGAGCACATATCGTGCACCAAGTTCTTCTAATCCTACTTCTTTTGCCAGATCAATTAAAGTAGTGTGATTCGAAATATTTAGTCCATCCACAAAGTATGCTTTCATTAATCGTTCGGTTAACGCACTCTCTAATCCAAATTGATTTGACCATTTCGCAAGTCGGTGAGCATCAAACGTAGATGTCATCTTCATATGGTCATAATCAAATCTCACACCAATCGTTTTCGCAATCTTTTGTGAGTCATCAAACAGTTCTTGAACTTCAGATAATTCCATTTGTTTGGCTTTTGCGAAGAGTTCATAAGAACTAATCTTAGTTTCAATCGGAGCTAAGGGATCTAATATATAACTTTTAAAGACTACTTTAACTTTATCGTGAAACGATACTCTCGAAAGGGCTCGTTCTAATCTTACTTTTGATACATAACAAAATGGGCAAGAGAAATCAGACCAAATCTCTATTTTCATGTACATCAACTCATTTTCTGTTTTTGTTTTATTTTATTATGCTTGAATCGAAAGAATAACTCAAGCGATTTGCTTTTTTATCCCCTAAAAAACAAAAAAACTGGTTAATCCAGTCTACATAAGGAGTTTGCTATATGTTGTGCTACAACGTAGCTTAGAAAAGAGTAAGACTTGTTAATCACAAGTTAAATAATGGTGACCCGTACGGGATTCGAACCCGTGAATGCTTGCGTGAAAGGCAAGTGAGTTAACCGTTTCTCCAACGGGCCATTTAAAAATGGCGCCCCCACTAGGACTTGAACCTAGGACCCCATGATTAACAGTCATGTGCTCTAACCAACTGAGCTACGGAGGCACAAATTAATAGAAAGAAGGTTGGCGACGACCTATTGTTGCGATTGCTCACTATCTTCGGCG
>DAOSEC010000021.1:0-28786 GCA_035362935.1 Bacilli bacterium
ATTATATCACAGAGGTTCCTTTTTGTATTTACCCAAAACTATTTTACACGAAGTTAACAATCAAATATTTTGCATAAATCCATCTTTTCCTATATAATATCAATAGGGTGATTTTATGTTATTAATGAAAGATATTATTCGAGAAGATGATCCTGTGTTACGGATGGTTGCTCAGCCTGTAGACCTTCCTTTGTCGAAAGAAGATGAACAAACCTTGATCAATATTGCTGATTACTTAGGTAACTCACAGGACCATGAGATTGCAACCAAATATGGACTTCGTCCCGGGGTTGGACTCGCAGCTCCTCAAATCAATATATCAAAACAAATGTTAGGCATCTTAACATACGATGAGGAAGGAAATGATCATCAATACCTAATGATCAATCCAAAACTTGTGAGTTATAGTGATGAAATGACATATCTTCCTGGTGGTGAAGGATGCTTATCGGTTGATCGCATCGTAGAAGGATATGTTCCTAGATATAAAAAAGTAACGGTGGATACCCATCTTTTTGATTATGAAACCAAAGAAGTGAAAAAAACTAAACTTCGCTTAAAAAATTATGTCGCAATCGTATTTCAACACGAATACGATCATTTAAAAGGAATTATGTTTTATGATCGGATTAACAAAGACAATCCGTTTGCTGAAATCCCAAACTCAACACCAATCTCGTTTGCATCCGAAAAAGAATAAGATAAAGCTCTACCAAATTTTTGGTAGAGCTTTTTTCTATATTAGTTTCAAATATTTAAACGCATTGTAAAGTCCGTCTTGGTCAATTGGAGTTGTAATGTATTTGCTTACTTGTTTTAACTCATGCGTCGCGTTCCCCATCGCAACACCAGTCCCGACATGTTTAATCATTTCAATGTCGTTGTTCGCATCTCCAATCGCGTATGTACATGCAATGTCGATGTTGCAGTGTTTGATTAGCACATCTACTCCTACCGCTTTTGAAGTCCCTTTAATGATAATATCACATCCATGATTTCCCCAATTAAGAAATTGAAAGTTCGGAACGATGATTCTTGCTTTGTCAATTAACTCTGGTTGACCAAACAACCATGCTTGATATACATCAAATTCAAATCCAAATTCTCCCACCGTAAAAGGTTTGATACGATAATCACGAAATGAAATATCGACATTCTCATCAATAAAGGTAACATTTGCATTGGTAAGCCCCACAACACCAAGAGGTACTTGCTCACTTCTTGCGAACTCTTGCAATACATGAATGCTCGATGCATCGATTGGTGTATCATATACCACTTGGTCGTGAATTGTTACATGTTGACCATTCAGTAGTACGTAACCACTCACGTAAGGCTTAATCACATTCAAATGTTCAATCATATTTGGTGCCCTACCTGTTGCGATAATGATATGTGTGTCTCCTTTATCATATAGGGTTTTGATTGCATCAATTGTGCTTTGATGGATTTTCCCTAAATTATTATCGAAAATAGTTCCGTCTACATCTAAAAATATTATTTTTGTTTTTTTCATGTTTTCTACCTCAATCTTACCTATTGTAATCCTTTTTTCATCTTTTTTCAACTGTTTTATGAAAACAACATCGCTTTTTCCTTTTCAAAGATTAAAAAATAATGTATAATGAATCATAATAAATTTGAAAGAAAGAAGGTCTGTGATAATATGAAAAACACTTCCCCTACACCAGTTTGGAAAACAGGTGAAGTAAACCCTAATGATATCAAAGTATTTGCTTTGGGTGGATTAGGCGTCGTTGGTATGAATATGTATATTGTTGAAATCGGCGACGAAATCATGATTATTGACTCAGGAATTTTGTTTGCTGATAACTCTCATCTAGGAGTAGACTATATTATACCTGACTACCAATACTTAATTGACAATGAACACCGAATAGTAGGACTCTTCATTACCCATGGACATGAAGACCATATCGGAGGAATTCCATTTTTACTAAAAAAGGTAAGAATTCCAAAAATCTATGCAAGTGGACTTGCGGTTGGATTAATAGATAATAAGCTATCCGAATACAAAGGCCTAGTAGCCAATATGGTGGAATACTCACCAGATTCGGTATATAAATTCAAACATTTTGAAATTTCGTTTTTTAGAACCAACCATAGCGTTCCTGATTCGTTTGGGTTCGCAATAAAAACAAGACTTGGATATATCGTCCATACTGGAGATTTTAAATTTGACTTTACTCCACTTGGAGAACCAGCAGATTACTACAAGATCGCAAAACTGGGACACGATGGTGTATTATGTTTGCTATCAGATAGCACCAATGCTGAGGTTGCTAAGTTTGCATCTTCTGAAAAAAAGATAAGTCAAACAATTAAAAACATTATGTTTCAAATCAAAGGGCGTGTGATTATCGCAACCTTTGCTTCAAATGTGTATCGTGTTCAACAAATTGTGGAAGCTTGTGTTGCAGCCGGAAGAAAAATCATTGTATTTGGTCGAAGCATGGAAAAAGCAATTCAAGTTGCTGAGCGTATGAAATACATTAACGCACCGCGCGGAACCTTTATTACTGCTCGCGATATGGCAAATGTTCCTGCTGAAAAACTAACCATTTTAAGCACGGGAACACAAGGCGAACCACTTGCTGCACTATCACGTATTGCGGATGGAACGCATAAACAAATTAAGTTGCAGCCAAACGATACCATTGTGTTTTCAAGTTCAGCCATTCCAGGCAATGAACAAAGTATCAATCGTACCATCAATCGCCTTTACAAAGCGGGTGCAGACGTCATTATTAATAGTGATTTGACTGACACGCATACCACTGGTCATGCATCACAAGATGAATTAAAACTAATGTTGGCACTAACAAAACCGAAATATTTCATTCCTATTCATGGAGAATACTATATGCTAAAAATGCACTCCGATTTAGCAATCGATACAGGGGTAGATCCAAAAAACATCTACATCTTAGATTCTGGAGATGCAGCAGTATTCAATGAAGCAGGAGCTAGAGTGGTTCATAATTATGCACCATCCGAAGATACTTTTATTGATTCTAGTTTAACTGGTGTAGATAGTAGTATTTTAAAAGAACGCAAGTTTTTATCTGACGATGGTGTGGTTTCTCTTGTGTTTTCAATCAACAGTTTAAGGCAAGAGGTTGCTCCCGTATCTTTAGTGTCAAAAGGATTCATATATATGAAAGATTCGGAAAAATTGATTACAGACATCAAGTATAAGGCAACAGAGGTATTTAATGCTGAGTTGTCAAAACAAAAAAATTTAAACATTCAATCAATCAAAGGAAAAATTACAAGTGAACTAACCAATTTCATTTATGAAAAAACAGAACGACGTCCTGTGATTGTTCCAATCATTTTGGTCGTATAATAAAAGACAGTCGATTGTGAAAATCGACTGTTTTTTTATATTGTTTTAATTGTATATCGAATTGGATTATTGATTAGTTTCTTAAATTCATAAAATACTTCTCTAAGTACCGATGCATCAATCAAAGCATCGTGAGTTTGTTCATCGATATCAACATGATCTTTAAATAAAGCCAATGCTTTAAATAAACCAATATCGTTTTTTGAATTGAAGTAATTCTTTAGAATCTGAAGTAAGTTAATAAACTGATCTCGTGTCGTAATGCTTTCCATATGATGCATGATATATGAGTTTTCCAAGACTAGAAAATCATTTTTTCCCCACACATAAATCGCAGGTTGATAAGTTTCCATCATATGTTTGATGTTTTCATAAAAATCCAAATAACTAATAGCTTTGTCAAAATCATCCATATCAATATTAAGAAATTTAAAGACTCTTCCGTTCAAACTCTTAATGTTTGTTGGCCAAACTAGGTTGGTTTCCTGATGTATAATTTTTCCATCCGGATCTTCAATGATCGCTCCATACTGAATAATTTCTGCCTTAAATGGGAAATTTGGATCGTTATTATAGGATGGCATTGTAAACTCTAAATCCAAAAACATTCTATTCTGTTTTTTTTCAATCAGTTTTTTTAGGCTTGTTCGAATTGCTTTGACATCAAAAAATACAACAGGTCTACGAAATCTTGTTCTGAATATTCGCAAAAAATATTGAATATTCGAAGCATACATTCCTGATTTCTTCTTTGGTGTTTTATCACACATAAAGTCAACAAACAATCCAACTTTGAAGTATGGTGCAAAGTCCTTCATCTGTTTACGCGTTAATGAAAATTGCTCAACTTTACTCCCCACTAGTAATTCTATGGTTCTTTTTTTGTAATGGATGGTTCTTATTGGACCATAAATCCTTCTCATCTGGTACTACCTCAATACAAATCTTTCTCTTTGTTCAAACGTTCTAGGACGTTACTTGCTACTTTGTTTGAAAACCCTAAACTCATGAGTTTTTCAACACTTGTTTTTTTTATTTCATCAATCGATCCAAAATGGGTAAGGAGTTGTGTTCTTCTTGCTTTTCCAATCCCTTCGATTTGATCAAGTGCGCTTGCTAAAGCACTCTTTGTGTGAACATCCCTATGAAATGTAATCGCAAAGCGATGAACTTCTTCTTGCATTCGCTCTAACAATAAAAACAATTGACTGCTTTTATCAATGGTAATTTCTTCTAACGTATCTCCGCGAACAATTCCTCTTGTGCGATGACGATCATCTTTCACAAGACCTATGAGTGGAATGTCTTTTCCACCAACCTTTTTTAATGCTTCCATGGATGCATTTACTTGTCCTTTACCACCATCTACAATGATTAGATTCGGTAACGCTTTTTCTTCTTTGATTAATTTAGCATATCTTCTTGTGATAACTTCTTGCATTGTTAAATAATCATCTTGCCCAGTAACCTGATATATCTTAAATTTACGATAATTTTTCTTATTTGGTTTTCCATCCATAAATGAGACCATTGCACTAACACTTGACACTCCTTGTAGTGAAGAGTTATCAAAAAGTTCAATTGTCTTAGGATATGGAATTCCTAGAAGTTCTCCCAAATCAATTAATGGTTTTACTGTTTTTGATAATTCGATTTCTTTTAACTTTCTTAGTTCATCGATTTTATTATATGCATTTTCACACACCAAATCGAGGATTTTCTTTTTATCCCCTTTTTGTGGAACGATTATTTTTGCATCTAGCAATTCTTCTAATACTTCTAAATTGGGTAATTTTGGGACAATAATTTCTTTTGGAACAGGATTGTTTTTAATTTGATAAAATTGGGCAATATAATCATATACTGCTTCTTCTTTGTCTACTGTGGTTTCGAATAGTTCTCCGTTTCGCATCACCATTTTACCAAGTCTCATATGAAAAACCTGTATACTCAACAAATCATCTTTGATGGCGTAACCAAAAATATCACGATCAACCAAATCATTGGATGACATCTTCTGTTTTTCTAAAGTTGCATTAAGATTTTGAATCATTTCACGATATTCAATGGCTCGTTCAAACTCTAATTCTTCCGATGCTTGATTCATTTTTTGATTTAAGTCAGAGAGTAAATCTCTTTGATTTCCATTTAGGAATTTTTGAATGTCTTTGATAATATCATCGTATGTTTCTTGTTTGACCTCGTGAATACATGGAGCAAGGCATTGGCCAATGAAATAATACAAACATGCTTTTTTTGGTAATTGCACACATTTTCTAAGTGGATATACTTTATTCAGTAAGTTTTGTGTTTCTTTCGCGGCACCTGAATTTGGATAAGGTCCAAAGTATTTGCCTTTTTTATTAGATATATCTCTTGTATACAGTAATCTTGGGTGAGTTTCGTTCGTAATATATAGATATGGATATGTTTTATCATCCATTAATAAAATGTTATATTTCGGACGATGAGTCTTAATCAAGTTAAGTTCAAGAATCAAAGCTTCAATTTCTGTTGAAGTGATGATGTATTCAAAGTCATCAACAAGGGATAGCATTTTTGTGGTTTTCGCATCATGACTACCTGTGAAATAACTTCGCAATCTATTTTGTAATATTTTTGCTTTGCCAACATAAATGACTTCCTTGTCAGCATCTTTCATTAAATAACAACCAGGACTTTTTGGAACAAGCAAAAGCTTTGTTTTCAATTCCTCTAATTTCATATCAATCACCCATTTATGTGAGTATTATACCATATTCTGCTAATTTGATAAAGTGATATCAAAGAAAAAGACTTCTATTGTAGAAGCCTTTTCATCTATTATCTAAACGTTTTTGATCGCATCAATTGGTTTCATACGTGCAATCTTTCGTACCGGAATTAGACTCGCAATAAACGCTACCCCGCCACAAATCAAAGCAAGCAAGAAGATTTGACGAATACCAAAGGCAAATATCGTAATTGTCGTTTCGAGTTCAGCCTTCAAGGATACATTCGCAACAATCACAATGGTAATCGATAGAATCATAGTAATTACAAAATCAATGGTTGAAATAATTAAACTTTCATTGAAAAAGATTCCAAACACATCACTACTTCTTGCTCCTATGGCACGTAAGATTCCAATCTCTTTCTTCTTATACGTAATACTCAAACTAATAAAGTTTGCCATTAAAAGGGTTGAGAATGCAGCGAACACCACACTAATCCAAAAGAATATAGGTCTAACAATATCTACAATAAAACGAACATTGTTAAGTTCTCCTGAAAATGGAGTAACACCAGTATAGCGATATCCACCTAGGTCTTTCTTTTCAAAGTATCGGAATAATTCTAGATCAATCAATCGGTTGTTTGTAATCAAGAAATATACTGCTGATGGAGCGTTAACTTGTTCAAATAGCTCATCATAAAGTTCTTCTTCAATCACGATCATACTATCGTATTTTGTATAATCAGGTAATACATCATCAATTACAATTCCTTTTACTACAAATGTGCGATCTTGAAAGTATTCAAACCCGCCTATCCAACTAAATGTTTGCATCAGAATATTGGAACTTGTTTGAACAACCAAGGTATCAAACATACTCTTAATGACATTGTTATAAATTGCTAGTAATGCTGCGCCTGTAGGTTCACTGCCATGTGTTGTTTCATACTCACTCATCGCTTGATTGAAGGAAGTATCAAATGTCATCGAATCAATCATTCGCATAAAACTTGATGTAATAACCACTTCGTTTCGTTCTAGGGTAGTAAATGCTGGAAGTGATCCCGTATAGATATCCATAGAAGAAGAAAACGATCTTAACTTCATAATTTGTGCATATCGGTTCGCTGATCCAACATTAGCACTTAGCGAATCTCCAAGTCGTTCGATATCAATTTCATTTGACATTAAAAAATATTGTTCGGCAAACCCCACTTTTACAAAGATTTGACCAAGAAGGTATCTCCTAAGTTCATCAAATTTAGAAATGTAACGATAACTATCATCTTTTAATTCATTGACATCAAGCTTTTCTTTATAAAATTCAAGATTGGTGTTGGTATCAAGAACTGCAGTAATTTTAAATGTTTGCCCTCCAACCAACATATTCTTTCCAATCAATTGTTGGAATGTTGTAATGGCACCATAGTTTTTAAGACCATACTTCACAAAGTGTTCTGCCACAAAATCTGTGATTGCAATTTCTGTAAATAGGTTCGGGTAGTAACTATTTTCGAGTGGCATTAACGATAAGTTCAAATCACTTTCATCATTAAGTTCAATAAACCCTGTTGTGTTTTGCATATAGTAGTAACTGTAACCTTGTTCGCTCGTGTGGTAGGATTCACTTAGGTAAACTGGTTTTTGATAAAACTCAAACAGCGTAAGTTGTGGAAACTTGCTCGCAAAATTCGCTTTATCCTCACTGGTAAAGCTTGCTGGTCGCTCATAAGTATAGTCACTATATTGATCTTTTACCACATTTCTACGATAAATTGAAGCAATCTCAAAATTGTTATCATACATTGTTTGAACTGAGTTAGCAGCGTAATCAAAGCTTGCTAACGTATCGGATAACGTAAAAAATGTAAACGCAATAACCGATAATAAAATTGTCATCACAAGTCTAAATTTTTTCGCTCTAAGCCCTGCAGCCCCCATTTTTAAAGAGTCTTTGTATGGTAGTTTTGACTTGATAACCTTAAAGTCATCTGGACCATAATCAATGTACTGATTGGCTGCTTCGGCGGTTTGAATAAACCTACCCTTACCTACCTTCTTAGGTTGTTTATCTATTTCTAAGGTTAGGTTTGAATCGGCTGTAATCACAATGTCATTTTTGCTTGATTTTATCATCTTATTGATTATATCTAAATCTTCTGTTGTTAATTGATATCCTCGCTTAATGTGAACTATTTCATTGTTAATGATTTTAATTCCTTTGTGTTCGCCTTCAATACCGTGATCGGTTTTCTTGATATCACTAATAACTTTCCCATCGGATAATTCAATGATACGTGTTGCGTATTTTTCTGCTGATTCACGGTCATGTGAGACGATCAAGACTAATTTCTCTTCCCCTAGTTTTTGTAGGGTTTCAAATACTTGTTGTCCGGTTTTACTGTCAAGATTTCCAGTTGGTTCATCTGCCATAATGATATCAGGATTTTTTATCAATGCTCTTGCAATCGCAACACGTTGCTTTTGTCCACCTGATAGTTCATTCGGATTTCGATTTCCTAACCCACCCAGATCCACTTTTTCTAATAAAGCGTTGATTGCATTTTCATCAGCTTCTTTTCGTTGTAGTTGCAGCGCAATCCCTAAATTCTTCGCTACGGAAAAGTCATCTAAAATATTATAGTCTTGAAAAATAAAACCAACATATGTATTACGATAGGAGTCGAAATCTTGTGCTCTAAAGTGTTTGCTTGATTTCCCTTTGATGATGATTTCTCCTTCATCATAAGCATCTAGTCCGCCAAGCACGTTTAGGAGAGTAGATTTTCCGCTTCCACTTTTACCTAGAATAAAGACAACCCCTTTTTCTTCAAATCGTAAATCGATGCCATCTAGTGCCCGTACGAGCGTTCCTTTTTTTGACTTATATACTTTAACGAGTCCTTTTGTTTCAAACATTTTTTTCACCTCATGCAGCGTTATACTGATACACTATTTTACCATTTATAACAATCAAATTCAACAACAATCATAAAAGGGTGGACGAAAACAAATCATAAAAGGGTGGACGAAACCACCCTTCTAATCTACTATTTATTGATATCTGTTAAAATAGACTCAATTTTGTTTCCATATTCTAAGGAATCATCTAATTTGAATCGTAAGTCCGGAATCTTTCTAATATCAAGTTTTTTGCTTAACTCTGTTTTTAAGAATCCTTTTGCAGATTCAAGTGCAGTCTGTGCTGCTTTTTCTTCTAAGTGTTCTTTTCTCACTGTAAAACTAATCGTAGCTAGTGATCCATCGTTTGTTAGTTTTACTCTTGTGACTGTAATGTGTTTTAATCGTTCATCTCTAGACTCAAGTAAGAAAATCATACTTAATTCTCTTTCTATAATCTTTTCAATTCGTTCAATTCGAAACGCCATACGTTACACCTCTTTCTTTTATAGTTTTTGTTCCACTTCAACCATAGTGAAGCATTCAATGATGTCCCCAACTTTTAAGTCGTTATAGTTTTCGATGGTGATACCACATTCAAACCCTGTACGAACTTCCTTCGCATCATCTTTGAATCGCTTTAATGAAGACATCTTACCGTTAAAAATAACGACATTTTGTCTAATTAAACGGATACTTGTGTTACGTTGCATTACACCACTAATGACGTAGCATCCTGCAATTGTCCCCACTTTCGAAACCTTATATAGTTCTCTTACTTCTGCTTGTCCTAATACTTTTTCGGCAAATACAGGGTCAAGCATTCCTTTGGTTGCTGCTTCAATATCTTCGATTAATTTGTATATAATATCATACAAACGAATCTCTACCCCTTTTTCTTCTGCAAACTCAGTTACAGCTGCGGAAGGACGGATATTAAATCCAATGACGATAGCATTTGATGCAAGAGCAAGGTTGATATCTGTTTCATTGATTGCTCCTACACGAGCACTGATGATGTTAATCTTTGTTCCTTTGATGTCAATTTTTTCAATGGATCCTTTTAAAGCTTCAATCGATCCTTGCACATCCCCTTTGACAATGATGTTTAACTCTTTTAATGCATCATCGCTCATTTGACCAAATAGATCTCCAAGAGACACCGGTTTTCCAATGCCTTTGTCTTCACTAAATTTACGATATGCACGAGTTGCTGCTGTTTCTCTTGCTAATTTTTCATCTTTTAAAATCATAAATCGGTCTCCCGCAAACGGAACCTCAGATAACCCTGTAATTTCAACTGGTTTTGATGGTCCTGCAACGGTCACTAAGCGACCTGTCTCATCCTGCATTGCACGAATCTTACCATACGTGTTACCAACAACGATAATATCTCCAACACGGATGGCTCCATTTTGAACAAGTAAAGTAGCAACTGGCCCGCGCCCCTTATCAAGTTTTGCCTCGACCACAGTACCAACACCAAGACGATTTGGATTTGCACGATAGTTTTCCATTTCACTAACGAATAAGACCATTTCAAGTAAATCATCGACACCCTTACCAGTTAATGCTGATACATAAGCAAATAATGTACTTCCACCCCATTCTTCTGGAACAAGGCTAAATTCAAGTAACTCTTGTTTAATGCGATCTAGATTGATATCTCGTTTGTCCATTTTATTAACAGCTACAATGATTGGAACCTTTGCTGCTTGAGCATGTTCAATTGCTTCTTTTGTTTGAGGCATTACACCATCATCAGCAGCAACAACCAAAATTACAATATCTGTGATTTGTGCACCACGTGCTCTCATTTCAGTAAATACCGCATGTCCTGGAGTATCAACGAATGTTATTTTCTTTCCGTTTTTCTCTACTTGGTATGCCCCAATATGTTGAGTAATTCCACCTGCTTCTCCGGATACAACTTTTGAATTACGAATCGTATCGAGTAATGTTGTTTTACCGTGGTCAACATGTCCCATGATTGTTACAATTGGTGGACGTTCTACTAACTCTTTTTCAGTATCAACAATCTCAATGTCTTCAAATCTTGTTAAGTCAGTTGACACTTTATCTTGGACTTCAAATCCATATTCTAAGGCCAATAATTCAACTACATCACGGTCTAACACATTAGTTGCACCTGCCATAATTTTCATTTGAACAAACAATGTCTTAACGACATCTTTAACTGGTTGTTTGAGTGATTCAGCGATTTGAGCCACTGTCATTCCTGGTTCGAAAACTAGGATGGATGCATCAATCTTCACTTGTTGTTTGGTTGGGATGTTGCTTGTACGATGTTCGATTTCCTTTTCCTTGTCTTTCTTAATATTTTTTTTGCGCTTAACTTTGGCAGTTTCAACATATTGTTCGTAGACATCTTCGACTTCTCCACTTAAATCAATTGGTTTGGTGTCATCGTCTTCGTTATATATGATTGGTTCTGCCACTGGTTGTGTCTTGGATGAAGGCGTTTTTTCAACAGCTTCAACTACTATCTTTTGCTTCGAAACCTCAACAACCGGTTTGGTTTCTGTTACGGGTTCTTTGGTAATTTCTTGTTCAATGATAACAACTTCTTCTTTTACCGGTTTTGTTGGTGCTGGTTTTGCAGTCTTAAAAGGAAAAGGTATATTATATCTTTTCGCTAACTTTTTTTGGACATCCTTTTCGATGTCTGTGTCTTCATCTGCTTTAATTCCAACATTGCTAAGCAATGTGATTAAAACATTGACATCTTCTTTCAATATTACTGCTAACTCTTTAACCTTCATATCGGTCACCTCTTTCTATATAGCCCAAAATCAATTTTGTAAATCCTTCGTCACAGATTGCGATTGCTTTTCTATGAAGTTTCCCGATTGATTTCGACAATTCCTCCGCATTAAATAATTCGATGATTTGAACACCATAAAAGAATGCTTTCTTCTCAAACTTATCTTTTGCTTGAATCGATGCATCACTTGCTAAAAAGATTAATTTGGTTTGATTGTTTTGCATTGCATGAATTACGGCATCTTCTCCAGATACAAGTTTTCCTGCTTTTAAAGCAAGTCCAAGACTATTCAGAACTTTTTGTTTGTTTTGCACTATCAATCAATCCTATCAATTCATCATATATGGTATCTGGAACAGCAACTTCTAAATGTCGGTCAAGTGCTTTTTTCTTTTTTGCGCCTAGAATTGCTGTTTTGTTTTTGCTTACATACGCTCCTCGGCCCTTGGCTTTTCCTGTTTTATCCACGAGTACATTTCCATCTGGGTCGCGCACAACTCGAAACATCTCAGATTTGGGATGTTGTTCGTTTGTGACTACACATTTTCTTAAAGGGATTTTCTTGGGTTTTAACATAAGTGTACCCCCTTATTAATAACTATTCACATTTGGTGTAAACTTGATGCCTTCTCTTATTGCTGTAGATTCATCTTTAATATCAATTTTCCACCCGGTTGCATACGATGCCAATTTTGCATTTTGTCCACCGCGTCCAATTGCGAGTGAGAATTGATCATCTGGAACAATGACAACGGATGTCTTTTCTTTTTCATTCGCAATGACCGAAATTGCTCTTGCAGGAGTCAATGCTTCTGCAATCAAATCTACCGCATTCATCTTCCACGTGAAGATATCAATACGTTCGTTGTTTAATGCCTCATTGATTAACTTAATACGAGACCCTTGCATACCAACGCATGCTCCTTTTGGATCAACGGTTTCGCTATTTGACATAACTCCAACCTTGGTTCTAGAACCAGCATCTCTTGCAATCGCCATGATTTCAACTTCACCGCTTGCGATTTCTGGAATTGTCAATTCAAACAAACGTTTCACAATGTCTCTAGTTGCTCTTGAAACAAATACTTTTGGCCCTTTTCCAGTTTTTTCTACACGAGTGATATAAACTTTTACGTCTTGACCTTCAAATAGATTTTCACCAGGAATGCATTCTTTTGCCGGCATAAAAGACTCAGTATTCATCCCCATATTAAAGGTGACATAATCGTCGGTTACCTTATTTACTTTTACAGTGATAATCTCATTTTCACGTTCTTTAAAGAACTCATAAGATTTTTCACGTTCTAAGTCTTTTAACCCTTGAGTGAATACTTGTTTAAAAATAGATGCCGGTTTTCTTCCAAGTTCTGTGTCTAGGTTAATTTCTCTACGAATAACTGAACCAACTCGAACTCGTTCTTTTTGTAATTTAGCGTCTTCTAACAAGATTTGTCCTTTTGGGCCGGTTGGATCAATTTCCTCTACGACTGTTTTTTCTTCATAGACTCTAATCTTTTTCTTATCGTTTTGAAAATCTACGATGATTTCTCCTGTAAATGGAGGTTCTGCGTTACGACAAGCTGCCCCAACGGCTAGTTCTACTTTTTCAAGGATTTCATCAATATTTAACCCGCGTTCAAATGCAATCGCCTCTAACGCGTCAAAAAAATTCTTACTTATCATTTTTGATTATACCTCCTAAAATTGAATGGCTGTTCGAATGACAGCTATTTTTTCATATGGAATGTTTACTTCTTTTATAAACTGTCTATCTTTACCGTTTATTGTCAATATATTATCTTCAAAGGATACGATTGTTCCATACCATTCTTTGTGCTTCATTACTGCTTCATATGTCTTAATGTAGACATAGGTTCCAATATGATCGATGATTGCTTGTTTTGTTTTGAGAGGTTTTTCAATACCAGGAGAGCATACTTCTAAATAATACTCTTCTTCAATGGGATCCAAAACATCTAGTCGCTCACTAAGAAGTTCATTCAGTTTTGCAGAATCATCAATGTCTAAACCACTATCTTTATCCGCCACCACTCTCAGTATTTTTATTCCGTTTTCTTTTACATATTCCACTTCTTCGATCGTCAAACCAAGCGGAGTTGCAAGTTTTACGGCTTCTTCAAATATTAGTTTTTCTAAGTCTTTCATAGACCCTCCTACCATAAAAACAAGTGAGATTGTTTCAATCTCACTCGTCAGTTGCTATCATACACATAGTATTCTATCATACTAACCTTCATAAGTCAAGCAATTGAGTAGGCAGCTTCGTAAACTGAATTGAGTAGGCAGCTTCGTAAACTGAAAATGTTTTCAGCCAATCCCTATCTATAGAACAAGAAACAACGGATTTAACTTGCAAATATACATTTTTTTGATAAAATAATACTACATTGATTCATTAACGAAAGGGGCATTGTTTATGTTCAAACTACAAGTCAATCAAGAGACAAAAACATTCCAAGAAAAAGTTAAATTAATCCATCTCATTAACGATCCTGAAAAAGAATACTTTGTTGCTTTGGTCAATAATCGTATTCGCGAACTTAGTTATGAGGTTAGTTACGATGCAACCATTGAGTTTCTTAACACAAAGCATCCAGAAGCGGTATCTGTTTATGAAACGAGTTTACGATATTTGGTCGCAATGGCGTTTAAAAACATTTATCCTGATTTTAGTCTAAAATTCAACTATAGTATTTCTCGATCTATTTTTTGTAGAATTACAAATCTCGAGACACAAATTGATATGAAAAACATAGTTAATAACCTCATGCAAGAAATGACAAGATTGGTTAATCTTGACTTACCTTTTGTTCGCAAAGTGGTACCAAACGAAGAGGCAATCGAGTTTTATAAGGAAAACAATTATAGCGATAAAATAGATATTATTGCATATCGACCTGAGAAAAATGTCCATTTTTATACATGCAATGGATATACAAACTATATGTACGGATACATGGTTCCATCAACAGGATACTTAAAACATTATATTCTAAGACCTTATCACCCTGGTATTTTAATTCAATATCCAAGAGCAGAATCTAACGGAACGATTCCAATTTTTGAAGATGCTCCTGTTTACGGTAGAACGCTAAAAGATGCATCAAAATGGGCGGATATTTGTGATGCAAGCAATATAGCTTCCCTCAACAAGCAAATCAAGGCTGGAAAAACAGTAGAAGTGGTACACATGAACGAGTCTCATCATAATGCAATGCTTGCTGAACTTGGAAATAGGATTAAATCGGATATTGAAAACATTAGATTAATTGCAATTGCTGGGCCTTCTTCTTCAGGAAAAACAACATTCTCAACACGTTTAAAAATTGAACTTATGACCAAGGGTCTTAAACCCGTTATGATTTCTTTGGACGACTATTATTTGGATAGAGAACAAATCCAGCCAGATGAAAACGGTGAAGTTGATTTAGAAAACATTAATACACTGGATATTGATCTATTTAGTCAAAATATGCTCTCACTAATTCGTGGTGAAGAGGTAGAAATACCACATTTCGATTTCAAGGTTGGGCGTAGAAGCGGATACAAGAAACTGCGAATCGGAGAAGATAGCCCGATCATTATTGAAGGAATTCATGCATTGAATGACGCACTTACCTCAAATATTCCAAAACATCAAAAATTTAAAATTTTCATTAGCCCTCAATTACAAATGAATATTGACAACCATAATCCAATTAGCATAACGGATTTACGACTCTTACGAAGAATTGTGCGCGATAAGAAATTTAGAAACTCACCTGCAATCAAAACCATATCCATGTGGCCTTCAGTCAGAAGAGGTGAATTTAGATGGATTTATCCGCATCAAGAAGGTGCAGATTACATCTTTAATTCTGGGCTTGCATATGAACTATGTGTAATGAAAAAATATGCTATGCCAACCCTATTAGAAATAGATCGCAATAGTGAATATTTCATCGCAGCAAACCGACTCATTAAGTTCTTAAAGTACTTTGAAGAAATTGACGATAAAGTTGTTCCATGTAACTCATTATTAAGAGAATTTATTGGCGATAGTTGCTTTAATGTCTAAATAAAAATGTTTCCGAGAAATCGGAAACATTTTTTCTTATATATGAAATCTTTTTTTGAGTTCTTGTTTGGTTGCCCTACCTGCAAATACCCACATTCCTAAGAAAGTTAAAAATCCAATACTTGCAGCAACAACACTTGGCCACATGATGGATATGATACCTGGGAAAACAAAATACAAAATAAGTGGAATCAATCCTAAAAAATTGATATTTAACAAATAGATAACATATTCACCATATTTAGAACTTTTGATAAAAACAAGCATTAAAATTGCCACCGTCGCTATCACAGTTAGAAATGGGGTAACATAATCCAGTGCCCACGGTTCTGGTGAATACGTGTATTTTTCAATAATCACAAGTAGAATTGGCAGTGCTATTGTTTGAAACACAAGTTTTCTACCGATGTTGATTTTCGCAATGACTGTATTCTTGATTAAAATCCATCCGTAAAGTACACAGCCTATCACAATGATTGACCATGGACTACGATTGGCTTGCCATGTCATTATATTTACAATCGCAGAAACGAAAATGGCTACAATGGATAAGAATATGAAAATCTTAACAAGCACTCCATCTTTATAACTTTTTGGTTGATATCCGGGATAAGGAGCATATGTTGTCTGGCTCACATGTTCATTTTTTTCTAACACCGTGAAACATAGAGGACAAGTCATGCGCTGTGTGTTTAGCGTGATATTACATTTTTTACAATACTTCATATCTACACCTCCAACTCATTTGATTCAACCGTGATGTTTACGTTTTGGCTTGTCAAGAATCGGAAAAATTCGCGTTCTAAATCACGCTCAACTGCCAGCGTAGAAAATGAAATGATTAGCTTATTGTTATACGTTGCAACAGCTGCGTTCTTCTTACAAATGCTACTTGCTCCAATTGAGAATTCGAAGTGACTAACATGATTTTTCATGGATTCTGGCAATTCTACTACACCTAGATTGGATAATGCATAGGAGTTGAGATCTTCACCTAATAACTTGTATCCAATTCTCATCGCCACAACCTTAATAAATAGTGGTGTAATTCTCATAAAGAAGTTTTTCTCAAATTTAACATTCGATACCAAATAAGCAAGGAGTCTATTTTTATCAACACCTTCTCTTATTTGTTTTGCGGTGTCTTGTAAAATCTCATCAAAAGTCAAATCTTTTCCACTTAAGTATTGTGTGGTTCTTACAAACAATGCAAAGTTTCGCAATGTTTTTGAGTCGAATACTTTTCTTAAATTAACTGGGACAAAAAAGCGAAATGCTCGTTTTGTTTTTGCATACTTTAGTTCTGTGATGTAAGCACAATAAGTAATGACACCACATAGATATTCGGTAATCGTAACGTTCTTTTCTTTTGACAATCGTTTTAAATCATCTATATCGATGATACCGTGAATGATTCCTTGCCAATACTCATCGTAGTTGGTTCCTTTTAAATGGTATGCTTTTGTTTCTTTTCGGTTGACCTTAACTGACTTATCATAATTTTTTAGGAAACTATCTTGTTCTTCCGCCTTTAAAATTTCAATTTCATCTGTGATCACTAATCCATCCGATGACACTTTATTGCCAAGTAGTTTTAAGTATTGATACATTAGAGCTTTTAAGAATTCCATTGCTCCCGTTCCATCTGTAATCGAGTGAAACACTTCTAATGAAAGGCGTTTCCCATAATACAGTGTTCGAAACAAAAAGTCATTGTTTGTCTTAAACTCTAAATATTTACCAATAAATGGGTCTTCCTCTTGGATAAATGGTAATTTATGATTTTCCTCAAAATAATACCAAAACAATCCTTTTCGGATTCTGACATTGAAACTTGGAAATCGTTTGATGATATCAACGAGTGCTTGTTGTAACACCTCTTTGTTGATGTCTTCTTTCATTACCGCTCCAACTCGAAACATATATGTGCGTTTGATACTAGCCACAGCAGGAAACACCTTTGCAGCATTATCAAGTTTATACCATTTTGCATGATATCTATGCATTGTAGATACCCTTGTAGTGAAACACTACCCTTTCATTTTTTTATCAAATTCGTACATTATAATGCTGGCGGCGATGCCAACATTTAACGATTCTAGTTGAGTATTTGTTTTAATATAGATTCGTTCATCGGCTAACTCTAGCACTTCTTGTTTAATGCCGCTACCTTCATTACCTAAGCAAATTGCATATGGTGTTTTTAATTGTATTTGGCTAATCTCAATGGCTTTGTCAAGCGTTGTAACGTAAAGTGTAATCTTTGACTGTCTCAAGTGGTGAATCATTTCTACAATGTTTCCGCGAATAAAGCCCATATGAAACAATGATCCTTGAGTTGCCCTAACAACTTTTTCGTTATAGATGTCAACACAATCTGACCCTAGCAAGATAACTTCTATTCCAAATCCGAGTGCACTTCGAATAATCGTTCCAAGATTTCCTGGGTCTTGAATCCCATCTAACAACAAATAACGATTTTTGTTATACTCGGCGGATGGTTTCATCGAGACAACACCAACGATATCTTGAGGTGTTTTTGTAGACGACAATTTTTCAATGACTTCATAACTAACTTGATGGGTTGTAATGTCTTGGTATGGAGCATCTTCCGAAGTGGTAAATACCATATCTAATAATTCTGCTTTATATGCCTCTTCTATGAGATGATATCCTTCTACTAAGAATTTTTGTTCGTGGTCACGATACTTTTTATCTTTTAATTTGATAACCTGTTTTATTTTTTCATTTTGAACAGATGTAATCTTTGTCATAGGTATCATCTCTTAATAATTGACAATTGGTAGAACAAAATCAAACAATAAGAATAAATTCGCAGCTAAAAATAAAACACCATGTAAGATAAAAATATATCCAAACATACGTTTGTTATCTTTGTTTTGAATAAGACCATAAATAGTCCAGGTTATCACCAATAATACAATTGGTATTGTATACAGTGTGAGTCCAAGCAGTAACCAAACCGGTGCTGTATTTGCCATATTTGGTAGCTTGTAACTTATAAAATAAAGTACTTCTAATCCTATCACTTTAATTAAAGCTGGGATGTTTAGGAATACTACAAAGAACGGATAAACAAACATCCACCAACTAACCTTTGAAATCCAACTTGTATCTTTTGTTTCTTCAAACAATTTTTCGGGGTATCGATCCTCTAAAATCGAATATTCATCTTCTAACTCTGCTAGTTCTTCTAGTGTAATCGATGAACTACCATCCACTAACATTTCTTCATTGTATTGATTAATTAGCTTAAGAACTTCTTGTTTTCTGGCAAGACCAACTTCTCGTCTCAATTGCCTTCTTGATTTTTTTGCTTCGGTTTCTTCCACATTTGTTACGTTTTCTTCTGGTGTTTCAATCATAATCAACTTCGCAAGCAAAGCTTGCTACTCCTTTCGTAACTTTTTATACTATATACTACCATAAATTGTAGAGTTTTAAAAGAAATATTATATTTCAAAGAGTTCGTGTAAGGTATTTTCTTCTAACGAAGAATGATATTGACTAGAATCAATCTCGAGTGTTTTAATCGTATCAATGGCTTCTGTAATCAGTGGTTCATAGTCAAACTTATACTCTTGCATTTTTGCAAACTTAACTCTTGGTCGAATGCTTGGGTGCTTTGGAACAAATACCGTGCAACAATCGTCATATGGTCTAATTGATATATTATAGGTGTTGATTTCTTTTGATAAATCCACAATATCTTCTTTGTCCATCGTAACAAGCGGTCGTAAAACTGGCAACTTAATTGGCTCGTTGATTGTTGCTAAACTTTCTAAAGTTTGGGAAGCAACTTGCCCAACACTTTCTCCTGTTACCAAAGCACGTATATTATGTTTTAATCCGTATGCCTCAGCTATGCGGTACATCATTCTACGCATAATCGTGATTATATAATCCTCATCGACAGCGCGAAAAATAGCCTCTTGTAAAGGTGTAAAGTGAACAATGTGTAGTTTAATCTTATTTGCGTACGTGTACTTTGCGATTTGCTTGGTTAAGTCAATTACCTTTTGTTCGGAAAGTTTTGAGGTGTGTGGGTAAGAAGCAAAGTGAATTGCTTCAACTTCCATCCCTCGTTTGATTGATAAGTATCCTGCAACGACACTATCAATTCCTCCACTCATCATTAGTAGCGCTTTTCCTGTTGTACCAGATGGGAACCCACCCATACCTTTGATCACCTTGGTATATATAAACGTGCCTTCTACCCTGATGTCAATGTCTAATATCATATTCGGATTATGAACATCCGCTTTTAACCCTGGAATTCTTTGAAACAAGTGTCTTGACACTTCTTGTGTTACTTCCAATGATTTCATAGGAAACAGTTTGTCTGCACGGTTGGTCTCTACCTTAAAGGTAAATCCTTGATTCATTGAATCATTTATTAACACATGTTCTGCGGTTTGCTTGATTTGATCTAACTCGTTTTCACATCTAGCAACCAAAGAGAAGGAATAAATCCCTGGAATTTCTGTTAGTAATTCGCAGATTTCTTCGATATTTTCTTCATTTGTCAAAATGTAAAATCTTAGTCCTGCTGACTTATATTGTAGTGATTTATATTTTTTTAACTTTCTTTTGATATGTTCTTGAATTCGTTTGGTGAATTGCTTTTTATTATCACCTTTTAATACAAATTCTCCATAACGAATCAATATGCAATCGTATAACATTCTTATTCTCCTGTAATTTCTTGTAAAGCTTCGATTAAGATCTGAATTTCTTCTTCGGTATTAAGGTGCGATAAACTGATACGTATGCTTGACATGGCACGATTTTCATCATGGAATGTCGCAAACACTGTTTTTTCTAGTCGCTTATCTTTTGAACTACATGCAGCCCCTGTTGACACCATGATATCTTTTTGTTCGAGATGACGAACCAATACCTCACCATTAATGGAAGGGATGGATATGTTTAGAATATATGGTGATGTATTCATTTTTGGCGAGTTGATTAATATTTTAGGATTACTCTCTAATCCGCTTCTCAATTGGTTGTATTTTTTAAGCACATCTTGATAATGTTCTTCTAACACTGCGTTATACTTTTTCACTGCTTTTGTGGTAGCAACAGCATTCGCTAAATCAACTGTGCCTGGTTTGATTCCAAATTGTTGTTTAGAACCATATAAATGTTGTTCTAAATCCAAATCTGTTTTATAAACTAGAGCACCAGATCCTTTGGTTCCATAAATTTTGTGCGTGCTAAGTGTAAACATATCCACATCATTTAAATCAAAGTCTGGTTTCACTTTTGTTAATCCTTGAACCGCATCTACTAGCAAACTACATTTCGGATATTGCTTTACAATCTCCATAACTTCTTTGATTGGTTGAATCGTTCCAATCACGTTGTTTACCCACATTACCGATACTAGAACCGTATCTTTGTTCATAAGTTCCCTTAATTCCTCTAAATTGATGAGGCCATTTTGGTCAACACTTAAAAAGCTTACGCGTACTCCGTGGTGTTCCATGCTACGAAACACTTCTGAAACGGCAGGATGTTCAACCGACGTTGTAATAATATGTCTTTTTTTTCCATGATATTTGTTTACAATTCCATAGATAGCAAGATTGTTTGCTTCCGTAGAACCAGATGTGTAAATGATTCTTTTTCCAGATAAATTTAAACATTCTTGGAATTCTTTATAACTATGGTTTAACAATTCATTGCTACGTAAGCCAAAGCGGTGTAAACTGCTTGAATTGCCCCAGTATTCTTTTGCGATTTTGTTATACGTTTTTAATATATCCGGATCAACCGGAGTTGTAGCTGCGTAATCGAAATAAATCATCGTTTCACGTCCTTTGTTTCTAATTCCTTACATTAATTAATTATATCATTGAATCATACAAAAAGTAAAATATAATTGCAAAACCCCTCTTTTCCCATTATAATATAACTACATAAAAATAGGTTGGTTATAAGTAACATTTGTTACAACATCTTAAACAGGAGGCAAAATTTATGTTTCATCCCGTTCCACTGTCTGGCAGTAAAAAAGAAAATTATGAAACGATGTTAATGATGCTCAAAGGGCTCATCCAAGGAGAAAAAAATATATATGCGAATTTAGCAAATGCATCGAGCTTGTTTAGTTACTTCTTGCCTGAGATTAACTGGGTTGGATTTTACATCTACGACGAAGCCGATAAAGAACTTGTACTAGGACCCTTTCAAGGGTTACCTGCTTGCATTCGAATCAAACCAGACAATGGTGTTTGTGGAGCAAGTTTCACTATGCAAACAATGCTTGTTGTACCGAATGTTCACTTGTTTAAAAACCACATCGCTTGTGATTCTGCTACCAATTCTGAAATCGTCATTCCAATCATGATTGATAAAAAAGTTTGGGGTCTTCTCGATATCGATTCACCAAAGCTAGATCGCTTTGATGACATTGATGAAGAATACTTACAAAAGGCAGTGACCATCCTCGAAAAAGAAATTAATAAATCACTTCATCCAAAAAAGAAACAGTAGTTATTTACACTACTGTTTTTTGTTTGACTTCTTTTAGTGCTTTCAAAGCATCTTCCCAAAGATAACCACACGTGTTCTTACTTGCTAGTTTAATTCGGTATTTTTGCCCATCATGATAAAAATCAATGACATTTTTATGGTTAATGATAAGTCCAGATATCAAATCTGAATCAAATATAATGATGTGGTTTGCATCGGCGACTCGGTATCCTTGTCTTGTAAGGTAAAGCGTACCATGAAGTTCAGCTATTAAATTCTTATCTCCGCGTTTTCCTTTGAACAAAGTTACATTTTCTTTACCAATGAAGTAATCTTTGCTTTCTGTATTGTGGTACCATTCCTCAATCTTTGAAACCATGTGTTGATACTGAAACTCATTCCAATCGTTCACATTATCATAAAATAGATACTCATGTTCTTTGGTTTCAAACAATCCATATTTGGTGTATATTACATCATATCCACAAGAACATTTATAATGATCTTGATGTGAATGCATTGTCTCAAACGAACCACATTTTGGACAGGCGTATATGAACCATTCCAAGCGTTCTGCTAGTTTTTTTCCACGATATGATTCCATTCTTTGTTTTTGCCACAAAATGTCATCATTGGCTAACCCTGTAACTAACGTCTCTTGAATTTCATCGGTTGACATTGTTTTAATTTGTTCGGTCGATAATAGGTTGTGGTAAGTTACTTCAACCAATCCTTTTCGGTTGTGTTTTCCCCATCGAGGAAATGCCAAACATCCTCCACTTGTTACAACACTAATCACTGGTATTTCCATTTTTTTGATCAGTTTACTAGTTGCATACAGAATCGGTTGTGTTTTTCCTGGCCATGTTCTTCCGCCTTCTGGATAAATCCCAATGACTGCTTGTTCATCGCGCAGACGAATAATTTCTTTGACTGTTTGGTAATCGCTCATAAACTTAGTCTTTGGAACTGCCCCTAATAACTTCATTAGAAATTTTAAAATCGGAAACCGAAAGTATTCATCGTTTGTAACAAAATTAATGTGATGAGGATTTCCTGTTCCCATAATGAATGGATCTAGAAATGAAGTATGGTTTCCAACGATAAAGTAAGGTGGTTTGATTTCAACCAACTTTGATTTATCGTATCTTACTTTATAAAGCATCGGTATCAATAGTTGAAGCAACGTCTTCACGACTTTAGCAAAAATATAGCGTTTACGTACCGCTTTCATATGTTTCTCCTTCAAAACAAAAAGAGCCACGTGAAGTGACTCTTCTTATGGTTTATCTGTTGTAGAACTCAACGATTAGATTTTCACGAATATCTGGTAAGATTTCGCTTCTTTCTGGATAACGAACGAATGTTCCGCTCATTGTGTTTTCATCGAAAGTTACAAATTCTAATCTAGTAACAGTTGATTCTAATGCAGTTTTGATGATATCGAATTTTCTTGCTGATTCTTTTACTACGATTACTTGTCCTGGTTTTACTAAGTATGATGCAATATCAACTTTTTTACCATCAACAGTAATGTGTCCGTGTGTTACTAATTGACGAGATTGGCGTCGAGTCATTGCTAATCCCATACGGTATACTAAGTTATCTAATCTTGATTCTAACAAGAACAAGAAGTTTTCACCTTGTTTCCCTCTTAGTTTAGCTGCTTTCACGAATAGGTTTTTGAATTGTTTTTCATTAATCCCATACAAGAAACGAACTTTTTGTTTTTCTTGTAATTGACTACCATATTCTGTGATTTTCCCACGACGTTGTCCATGTTGTCCTGGTGCATACGGACGTTTTTGTAATTCTTCACCTGTTTCTAAAATCGAGAATTTTAATCTTCTTGATTTTTTCCAAGTTGAACCTGTGTAACGTGCCATTGTTTTCCCTCCTTCTTTGATTATTTGTGGATAAGAAATTCATCTCTACTGTAGGTTAGATTATTGTGCTTTCGCCTATTGCAGCGAGGCTACTTGCTTCTTTAAATATAAATAGAATAATCTAATTGCTACAATCAATGAATGCTGCATTTATCGCACTTCGGTTATTATACCTTAACTCCTATAAAAAGTCAAGATATTTACAAAATACTTCCTACCTGACTTATGATAAAAACTGGTCATTTATGACCAGTTTTGGTTGATTACTTTTGAATAGCAGCCTTCGTAAATGTGATAAAATCATTTGCTACTAAGCTTGCTCCGCCGATCAATGCTCCGTCAATATGTTCTTGGGCCATTAACTCATCGATGTTATTTACTTTAACGCTTCCACCATATTGAATACGAACCTTCTTCGCAACATCACTACCGAACATAACACCTATTTGACTACGGATGAAACCACATGTTTCATTTGCCATAGCGGCAGTTGCGGTTTTTCCAGTTCCAATTGCCCAAATTGGTTCATAAGCAATGACTAACGTTTCCACATGTTCTTTGGTTAAACCAGCTAAATCTGCTTCAAGTTGTGCTTTGATGATTGCTTCTGTTTGATTATTCTCTCGATGTGATAATTCTTCTCCAACACATAAAATCGGTGTGATCTCGTGTTTGAACGCAGCAATTAATTTCTTATTCACAGACGCATCTGTTTCTCCAAACATTGCTCTTCGTTCGCTATGCCCGATGATAACATAGGCTACATCAAGACTTTTTAATAACAATGGTGATACTTCGCCTGTAAAGGCTCCGCTTTCTTCAAAGTGCATATTTTGTGCGCCAATTCTCAAAAAATCTCCTTGTCGTTTTACAAGTGTTTCAAGAAGAGGTGCTTGTGCACATATAACGCTATCAACAAGATCTGTTGATGGTACGTGTTGGTTTACTGCGAAAACGAATTGTACCGCTTCATCTCGTGTTTTAAACATTTTCCAGTTACCAGCAATGATTGGCTTTCTCATATCTATCTCCTACAATTTTCCTTATTTGTCGTTAATGCATTCAACACCAGGTAGAGTTTTACCTTCTAAATACTCTAAGCTTGCTCCACCACCAGTTGAAATGTGTGTAAACTTATCAGCAAATCCAAGTTGAATTGCTGCGGCAGCAGAATCTCCACCACCAATGATTGTTGTTGCATCTTTTAAGTTCGCAAGTAACTCACATACTGCAACGGTTCCTTTTGCAAAGTGATCGAATTCGAATACACCCATAGGTCCATTCCATACAACTGTTCTTGCACCTGCAAGTGCATCTTTGAACATTGCGATTGTTTTTGGTCCTACGTCTAATCCCATTTCATCATCTGCGATATCGTTAAAATCAGCATATCTGAACTCAGTGTCAGCGGAAAAACTTTTTGCTAAAGCAGCATCTGCACCAAGTACGATTTTACCTTGTGCTTTTTCAAGCAATCCTTTTGCGAAATCAACAAAGTCTGCTTCGCATCTTGATTTCCCGATGTTATACCCTTGTGCTTTTAAGAATGTATAAGCCATTGCCCCACCAATTAAAATCTTATCTGCTTTTAACAATAGGTTTTCAATAACTTTAATCTTATCGCTTACTTTTGCTCCTCCAAGGATTGCAACAAAAGGTCTTACTGGTTCATCTACAGCTTCGCCAATAAACTTAATTTCTTTTTCCATTAAAAATCCAGCAGCAACGTCTTTCATATTTTTCGCAATTCCTGAGTTGGATGCATGTGCTCTATGAGCAGTACCAAATGCATCGTTTACAAATACATCTCCTAAAGATGCCCAGTATTTTCCGAGTTCTTCGTTGTTTTTGGATTCTTTTTTACCGTCAATGTCTTCAAAGCGTGTATTTTCAAACATCAATACATCCCCTTGATTCATTTTCTTAATCGCATCTTCTAATTCTTTTCCTCTTGTAAATGGAACAAATGTCACTTGTTTGTTTAGTAATTCTGACAAACGTTCAGCAACTACAAACAAGGAATTTTTTTCTTTGTCCTCTGGTTTTTCAACGCGTCCAAGGTGTGAAAATAAAATGACTTTCCCTCCTTGTTCAATCGCGTATCGAATGGTTGGTAATGCTTGGACAATACGATTGTCATCAGTAATTTCTCCGTCATGAATTGGAACGTTGAAATCAACACGAATCAATACCTTTTTTCCTTTAAGTGATAAATCGACAATGGTCTTCTTTGCCATGGTTTTCCTCCTAATATTTTGGTAATTCTATTTTACAACAAATTACATCTTTTTTCCACATTTGGTAAACACTTTCACAAGGAAATAATAGGTCACCCTCTTCAGGTGACCTATCATCATTTAGTCTTTTTTGATTCTTAATTCTGTTTCAGGATTGAAGAAATGCGCTTTCTTCATATCGATAGCTAATGTGATATCATCACCCATATGAATATCCGTACGAGCATCGACTTTAGCGATTAAATTTTGACCATTCATTTTCGCATAAATTAATGTTTCAGACCCAAGCAACTCGGCAACATCTACTTTTAAATTTACTTTACCTGTTTTGTTTGCTTCAATTTCTTCTACTGTATCATAAATGTATTCTGGACGAATACCTAAAATGATTGGTTTATCAACAAATTTTTGTTCTTTTAACATATCGAACATATCTTTAGTTAATTGTAATTTTGATAATCCTAATTTATGGTTTCCAATTTCAAAGAATCCTTCGGCAGTTACTTTACCTTCTAAGAAGTTCATTGGAGGTGTTCCAATGAATCCACCAACGAAAATGTTGTTTGGAAAATCATAAATTTCTTTCGGTGCTCCAATTTGTTGAATCCATCCATCTTTCATAACAACAATACGAGTTGCCATTGTCATCGCTTCAATTTGGTCATGGGTTACATAAATAGTCGTTGTACCTAAGTTCTCATGTAATTTGATTAACTCAGAACGCATTTGTACACGTAATTTCGCATCTAGGTTTGATAATGGTTCATCCATTAAGAATACTTTTGCATCACGAACGATGGCACGTCCTAAAGCAACACGTTGACGTTGCCCTCCAGATAATGCTTTTGGTTTACGATCTAAGTATGGACGTAATCCTAAAATTTCTGCTGCGTTTTGAACTCTACGATCAATTTCATCGCGTGAGAACTTTCTTAATTTTAATCCAAACGCCATATTGTCATATACTGACATATGTGGGTATAACGCATATGATTGGAAAACCATCGCGATATTACGGTCTTTTGGAGCCACATCATTCATCAATTCTTCGTTAATGAATAATTGTCCACTTGTAATTTCTTCTAATCCTGCGATCATACGAAGAGTTGTTGTTTTTCCACATCCAGATGGTCCAACAAATACGATAAATTCTTTGTCTTTGATTGTTAAGTTAAAATCAAACACGGCTTGAACGTTATTGTCATAAATCTTATTGATATTTTTCAGATTTAAAGTTGCCATAATTATCCTCCTAAATAGATTTGCTTATATTATACCTAAAACAGGAGTCTTTGAACATAGTAAAAGTGCACATAAATTGTGCACTTTTTTCACTAATTTGTATCTTCCTTCAATTGAATAATGAAATGGATAATACTAGCCTGTTTAAAGTTTTGCAAATCAATCCCTGTCTGCTTCTTTATTTGATCTAATTTTGAAATTAGAGTGTTTCGATGCATGTATAATTCTTTTGAAGCTTGCGAAATATTTAGATTAGATTGGAAGAGTGCCTGAACAATCTGAACAACCCCTTCTTCCTCAAAGATTCCACGAATGATAACCTTTTTTAAGAAGAATACGATTTTCATGTCGAGTGTTGAAAGTGCCATCATAACCAAATCACAAACATTCGTAACGCTTTTCATGCGTTTTACAAATAGTTTTTGATATGCTTCAATATAAGACTGCATAAACCGTTCTTCTGATTGAAAAATGATTCCTTCGTGAACGATAAAATCGAGATAAAAGTCGCTGCTAATTGTCATAAACAAATCTTCAAAATTAGTATCATAACGATCAAAGAAAAAAATCACTTTGCTTCCTTTGACATCAAGTACTATAATTTCTCCCAACACATCCTTTAGAATATTAAGTATTTCTTCTTCTACTGGCTTTGAGATTGGTTTATGTGCTTTGTCAGTTACAATGATAAACTTATAGTTTTGATATGGGAGTGGAAACTTCTTGGATTCATATATATATTCATACATTGCTTGATTGGTAGCATCGTTTGAATAAAATGTCTTTTCAACGTAAATCATTTTAATTAACTCATACTCGTTTTGAGCAATACCTTTTTCAATTCCAAAGAGTTCATCAAACTCGTTTCGAAAATAAAAATATCGCTCACTATCAAAGAAAGTAACATTTGTTACGATTTTTTGACCATATTGTTTCATTAGTTTATCAAACAAATTATCACATCCTTAAAATGATTATACAATATTTTCCCTAAAATAACAACCATTCAATAAAAAAACTTCGTGTAAAATAGTTTTGGGTAAATACAAAAAGGAACCTCTGTGATATAA
>DAOSEC010000022.1:0-27702 GCA_035362935.1 Bacilli bacterium
AATTTCCTGCTCCACCTGTTCTGTTCAGTTTTCAAAGACCTATTTGCCAATGCCCTTTTTAGGCGGGCAGTGATAATTATATCTCATCTAGCTCTTAAAGTCAAGGGTTTTGTTAACCATTTTTCTTTTTCCAAGAGTTAAATAAAAGGCTAATCTTTTTTGGACTAACCTTTCGTATTATACTATATTTTTGATGCTAGTGTCAAGCAAAAGTGCACATCTTTTTCATCTTTTTCAAAATATTATTGCCAAGTTAGGAACTCAACGATACATTTGACTCCTTTAATAAAGCGTCCCAATCTAACTTAAGTTGCTTGTTTGTGATGTTCCATAAAGTCAATGCGTTGTCTGTTGTGACCAACCGTTTATGCGGAATTGCTACTTTTTCTTCATGATAATAGAACAAATCTTGATCTAAGGTATCTTTGTTTTCTATAATATAAGAATAGGTTGCAACAACTTCACTCGGCTCTTTTCCTCTTCGTGCTGATAGATTCCATATTTTCGCAAAGAGTGAATTTGTTGATTTTGTTCCAATTCCGGTTTTTACCAAACCTGGGTGTACTGCAAATGTCTTAACATTACTACTTGCTAATACATCTCGAAATGCCTTTGTAAATAGTAGATTGTATAACTTAGTTCTACAATACGATCTTAACATGTGGTAATGCTTTGTTGCCATAATATCTTTTGCATTAAATCTTGCAAGTATATGCATACGTGATGTCGTCGTAATCACAATACCGTGTTTCTTATTTAATTCATTATATAATAAATAAGACAAATACACCCCGGATAAATGGTTTACTTGATATTGCATTTCAAATCCATCACCAGTCATTATCTTCTTATGAGGAACGGTTGCTGCATTATTAATCAACACATCAACCCCATGTTGTGAGACAAGTTCCTTAATGGCATCTGATGCAACGCGAACCTCTTCAAGGGAAGACAAGTCCGCTTTCACAAACGTTAAGTCGACGTTTGGGTTGATTTGCCTAATATCGTGATCACATTGACTCATTAACATTTCATTTCGAGCAATTCCAATGACTTTATAATTTGCCAATGCATATGTTTTAACAAGTTCAAATCCAATGCCAGAGGTTGCTCCAGTAACAATGATTGTTTTTTGCATAAATTCTCCTTAGAAACGAAAAGCCGATTGAATCATCGGCTATCCTTTTATTCTTTTGTGTATATTACATTTCCTGCTCGAATTGTTTTATATACATTCATCTTTGTATCGATAAAGGCAAAATCACCATCGTATCCAACTTGAATCTTTCCCTTATGCTTGTCTAAGCCTAAGTTGAGTGCTGGTGCATAGGATGCCATATCAATTGCTTCCATCAGTTTAATGTTAACAAATTGTGACATATTGTAAACCGCATCGTTTAATTTTAAGATACTTCCAGCCAACACACCATTTAGTAATCTTGCTGAACCATGTTCCACAACGACTTCCTGACCACCAAGTTCGTAACGTCCATCCGGCATATGTTTTGCTCTCATGGCATCGGTAACAAGAATCAATTTATGCTTTGGTTTCGCGCGATAAACAATGTTTATTGCTTCTTTTGACACGTGTATTCCATCTGCAATCAATTCTGTCGCAAGTTCATCTATTGATAAGCCTGCCCCAACGGCACCAACCTCGCGGTGATTAAAGCCTTTCATCGCATTATAAATATGTGTCATACAGGATGCTCCAGCATGAACTGCTTGCTTCATACACTCGTAATTACCAGATGTATGTCCCAAAGACGATATGATTCCTTTTTCTTTTAAATATGTAATAAACTCAGTTCCAGATTCCTCTGGTGCTAGTGTTACCATTTTAATCGTGTTCCCAGATGCTTCTAAGTACTCTTCAAATAGTGGTACGCTTGGTTTTACAATATATTCTGGTAAATGTGCACCTTTGTAATCTGCGGATAAGAATGGTCCTTCTAAGTGAACTCCAAGCACTTCTGCTCCGTCTATTCTATTTTGTTCCTTATATGATTTAATCGCTGTCAAAGCATTGATAATTTTTTCTTTGTGATGCGTGATTGTTGTTGCTAAAAAACCTGTGACACCTTCTTTTGCGAGTGTAGTCGCAATCGAATGGATGGCTTCATAACTAGCATCCATCGCATCATAACCACTTGCTCCATGAACATGTTGATCTAAAAATCCTGGGACAACAATCCAATCTTCTTGTGCAGAAATGATATTAACTCCGGTTGGTGCAGTAATATCTTGTCCAATGCTCGCAATCTTACCATCCTTCACAAGAATAGATGTTTTCTTAATTCCTTGTCCGTATAAGTATGCATTTACATTTTGCAAAAATACATTCATCTTTATCCTCCAATAGGTACAATCATTTATTTATAAACGAAATAGTGATGCGTTTATCTCACTTATGTTAACTTCTGTCACTAAATCGGTTGCTAGTTCTTTTACTTCAACAATACCACTAACTGCTTTTTTCGATACAATAATTCGGTATGGCGATCCAATCAAATCGGCATCACCAAACTTAACTCCTGCTCGTTCATCACGGTTATCAAATAGTACTTCAACTTTATCTTTTAATAATTGTTGATATAAATCATATGCTTTTTGGTAAGACTCTGTTCCTTCTTTTTCAAGTGGAATGACATGAACCATAAATGGAGCTGTGCTTTTTGGCCATACAATCTTCGTTCCTTGATTGTTTTGTTCAATGATTGCCATCAACAATCTAGAAATCCCCATTCCATAACATCCCATAATAATTGGTTTCTTCACTTGATCTTTATCAATAAACATTGCACTCATTGGTTCAGAATACTTGGTTCCAAGTTTGAATACATGTCCTGCTTCAATTCCTTTTGCTAACTTGATGGTTCCTACTCCATCTGGGGATGGATCACCATCTTTTAAATCAACAACCTCAACATTAGTCGCAAATGTTCCGGTATCACTATATGCAATGGTATCTTCTCCAATATCACATAGCACCATAAACTCTTCACTAGAGGATCCACCAATTTGACCGCTGTTCGCAGTCACTGGTCGATAATGGAGTTGCAAACGGTCTAAAGTATTTCTATATGCAACACGAACCTTTTCGTACCAAAGATCCAAATCTTCATTCGTCGAATGGAATGTGTACAAATCCTTCATAATGAACTCTCTTCCTCGCATGAGTCCAAAGCGAGGACGAAACTCATCTCTAAATTTTGTTTGAATTTGATATAACGCCAGTGGTAACTTTTTATAACTATTCACATATTCACGAACAAGCGTCGTGATGACTTCTTCATGGGTTGGACCTAAGCAAAATTCACGGTCATGACGATCTTGTAAACGAACAAGTTCTTTTCCATATACATCCCATCTGCCACTTTCTACCCATATGTCTTTTGGTTGCATCGCAGGCATCAACAGTTCACTACATCCAATCGAATCTAATTCTTCTCGAATAATTGTTGAAATTTTTTGAATCACGCGATGAGCAAGTGGTAAATATGAATAAATCCCTGCTGCATTTTGACGAATATATCCACCTCTTAAAAGCAATTGATGACTAATCACTTCTGCTTCTTTTGGTGTTTCTCTTAGTGTTGGAACAAATAATAAACTTTGTAACATCTTAATTAACTCCTATCAATCCTGAAATCCATCTTACTAAGTCATTCCATGTCACAAACACAAATAGTAACATCAGTGCGACCAATCCGACTGTATGGATAATATTTTCTATCTTTTTATTTATTGTTTTCTTCGATACTGCTTCCACACCTAAGAATGCCAATCTACTTCCATCCAAAGCAGGAATTGGTAATAGATTGATAAATCCAACGTTAACGCTTAGTATTGCCGTCCAGTTCAATAAAGCGACAAATCCTTGTTTCGCAACATCGGTTGTCATTGTTAAAATTCCAAGTGGTCCACTTAAATCTTTGATTCCTAATCGACTGTTGGTAAACAGCAGTCTTAATGTATCAAAAATCAGTGTGAATGCACTAGCTGTTCCGGTAAATGCATATCCTAGTGATTGACCAAACGAGAATTCACGAATTGGAGATACTCCAATTTGAAGTCTTGCGATTGGTAAACCTTGCATTTCTAAAATAGAGTTATCATATGGTAAGAAGGTTATCGACTCCTCCATTCCATCTCTTAGCACTTTTAATTCAACTTCATTCCCCGCAGGGTTTTCCATAAATGCGTCAATAACATCTTGCCAATTAGAAATGATTGTTATGACAGCGCCAACTTTGATTTCAAGGATTTCGTCTCCTTTGATTAGCCCTGCGTTTCCAGCAATCGTTCTTGGGTTGATGTTTCCAACAATTACTTTCGATGCATTCGTATAATCACTCACAATTCCACTTGAATAAATTAAAATTTGTGGTGAAACTGCTGTTTGATATGTCACTCCATCACGTTCGTATGTGACCGGGATATCATATGTGTATTGATCACGGTAGTGTAACATTGCTTGAGAAATATCTTCCCACTTCGTAATTTCAAATGTACCTATTTGTTTGATTTTATCAAAATCTTCTAATCCTGCAAGTGCAATAGGACTTTGATCATTGATATCTCTAACCTGATTGGATGATAATACAGGAAACCCTGTAATCAAACCAATTAGAAAGAATAACACAATCGCTAACACAAAGTTCATAGATGGACCAGCTAAGATTGTCTTAAAGCG
Source organism: Bacilli bacterium (assembly GCA_035362935.1). Lineage (GTDB taxonomy): Bacteria > Bacillota_I > Bacilli_A > ML615J-28 > CAG-313 > DAOSEC01. The sequence continues at coordinate 4,697 of DAOSEC010000022.1, forward strand.
AGCTCCAACCCCTTTGTTTGAAAATGAGCGATCGTATGGTGATATCTGAATTTCCTTGTTTTTGTCAAAGACAACCATCGCATTTCGAGCAATGGTTATAAGTTCAACTTTGCCATCATCATCTCGATATTCTAAAAACAATTCGTTTGCCAAGGCTTTTTTAGTACCAATTAAATCATAAGATAGAATCGATACGCGTGGTAAAGTGATGTATTTTGGATTGTCTAAATCGGTGATAATCTTAGTTACAATGTTTCGTTCGATTAACAAACGCACTTCATTAATATTTGATAAGAGATTACTTTCAACCTCTTCACCAGACATAGACACGAATCCACCAATTGGGATTGCTCGAATCGAGTACATTGTTTCTCCTTTTTTTCTTTGCCAAATAACTGGTCCCATACCAATTGCGAACTCATGACACAAAATCCCTGCTTTTTTAGCAAAGTAAAAATGTCCAAATTCATGAACTAGTACAATTAAACCAAGTACGATAACAAATGATATCACACCAATAATGGAACTTAATAATTCTGCCATATAATCTCCTATTTGTATTGTGACAATACTTCTTCTTTAATGAGTTTATCTACGCTTAGAATATCTTCTAAGGTTGGATTGTTAATGTTTGTTGTCTTTTTTAACATGTTTTCAATGATTTGTTCAATTTCAACAAACCGAATCTTTTCTTGTAAAAACAAAGATACCGCTGCTTCATTGCTTGCATTGAACACGGTTGGCATAATCCCACCAGCCATTCCTGCTTCATAAGCCATCTTTAAACACGGATAACGATTAAAATCCATTGGTTTGAATGTTAAAGACCCTATCTTGGATAACTCCAATCCTTCGTCTAACAGATATGGTGCTCTTTGAGGATATGTGAGAGCATACTGAATTGGAAGTCGCATATCGCTTTTCCCTAATTGTGCAATGACACTGTTATCCACAAATTCAACGTATGAATGAATGATGCTTTGATGGTGAAGGATGGTTTTAATCATATCATAAGGCATATCAAATAGGAAATGCGCTTCAATGACTTCTAATCCCTTATTCACCATGGTTGCACTATCAATGGTTATTTTACTACCCATTGACCAATTTGGATGGTTTAATGCTTCTTTTAATGTAACGTGTTCGAGTTCTTCTCTTGACAAATCGCGAAACGACCCGCCGCTTGCTGTAATGACGATTTGTTTTACTTCGTTTTTATTTCTCCCAACAAGAACCTGAAAAATCGCAGAATGTTCACTATCAATTGGTATTAGCTTCACATTGCATTCTTTTGCAAGTTTTGTAACAAACTCACCTCCAACAACCAATGTTTCCTTGTTGGCCAATAAAATATCTCTTGAACGCTCAATCGCAACTAATGTTGGCTTTAATCCAACTGATCCAACAAGTGCATTGATACAAACCCCTCGGCACGTTCCAAAGTCCACTGCCTCAATCAAACCTTCTTCGCCAAATCCTGTTACGACATCTGGAAAAAGTTCTTTGATGCGTAATGCATCACGTTCTTCTTGCATCGACACAAATTTGGGTTGAAACTTATGGATAATATCAATTGCTTTTTCAATGTTTTTCCCACATGTAATGCTTACCAAACGAAACTCATCCGGCATAGATGAAATAACTTCTAATACTTGACTTCCAATTGAACCAGTTGCTCCTAGTAAATATATCTTTTTCATAAACCACCTACACAAGACGAATTAGAACAAATAATATATAAAAAACCATTCCTGTAAAAATCATGCTGTCAAAACGGTCCAATACTCCACCATGTCCTGGAAAAATATTACCGAAATCTTTAATCTTATAATTTCTTTTTAATTTTGATGCTACTAAGTCACCAATTTGAACAAACACTGTCAAAAGCAGCGTCATTAGAAATGTTAATACAACTGTAAATCCAATTGACTCAATTGCAGGAAACATATCTAACTTTAATATAAAAGCAAATAACGTTCCAACAAGCGCTCCAAATACTGACCCTCCAATTGCACCCTCTATGGATTTTTTCGGACTGATATCAGGTGATAGTTTCTTTTTCCCAAAGTTAATTCCAACCAAATAAGCAAAGGTGTCTGTCACGATAACAACTAGTACCATAAATAGAAACCATGCAAGACCTGTTCCTTGCATAAATCGAATCGATGACAAATAAGCAACACTTATACCTGTATAAAAAAGCGTGAACAATAGATAGTTCATGACCTCAGCTTCTTGCTTATGGAACAAGATTGGTAGTGCTAAAAATACAACAAATGCTCCTGTAATAAATATCGTATACCAAACTGGATTCATAATTTGTGCAGTATGAATTAAGTAATGAAGCACAACTGCGAATCCTGATACAACTGGCATTATATACTTATACTTTCCAATGGTTTCATTTTTCAATCGAAACATCATTATTAGTTCATAGGCTGCAATCATAGAAAGTAGAGTAGCTACCACTAAAAAAGGAATGCCTCCAATCCAGATGACTGGGACCAATACCGCTAGCAGTACGATTGCTGTAATAGTTCTTGATTTCATATTATTCTCCCAACCCTCCAAATCTTCGTTCTCTCGATTGATATGATATGATTGCTTTCTTTAACTCAGATTTATGAAAATCTGGCCATAGTTTTGTCGTAAAGTAAATTTCAGAATAAGCGATTTGCCATAACATAAAATTACTTATGCGTTCTTCTCCGCTTGTTCGAATTAACAAGTCGACAGGTGGTAAATCTTTGGTATATAAATTGTTTGTAATTGTTTTTTCATCAATATCCAAAATTGATAACATTCCTAACTGAACTTGTTTTGTTATTTCTTTGGTGACATGAACCAATTCTTTTTGAGATCCGTAATTCAAAGCTACCACAAATGTAAATCCTGTATTCATAGAGGTTTCTCGTTCGAGTTGATCGATTTTATCAACCAATTCTTGATTTAGATGGTCACGCTCACCAATAATGCGTATCTTAATGTTTCGCTTAGCTGCTTCTTTTCGGTGATTTTCAAAAAAGTCAATCGCTAGTTTCATTAGAAAATCCACTTCTTGTGCGGGACGATTCCAATTTTCTGTGCTAAATGCATAAACCGTGAGTACTTTAACTCCAAATTCCATACAAGCATCAATAATGTTTCTTAAGTTGAGTGCTCCTTTTTGATGACCAAAATTGCGAGGCATTCCTCGCTTCTTTGCCCATCTACCATTGCCATCCATTATGATAGCTATGTGTGCTGGTATTTTGTCTTGATTCAAGATTGCTTGGTTCATCATACCCACCCTTATCATCTAATTATTATACTATTATTTTTGGTTTTTTGCCATACTTTTATGAAAATACATAAATTGAAATTTATGAAAATACATAAATTGAAATAAAAAGCAGTCGCAAGACTGCCTTTAAAAAGTACTAGATTGTCATAATCATTTTTTCTTTTTCATTTGCTAATTCATCAATGTTTTCGATGAACTTGTCAGTCATTTTTTGAACATTTTCATTATGACGTTTCAACTCATCTTCACTAATTAAACTATCTTTTTCAAGTTTTTTTAAGTGATCTATTACATCACGACGGATGTTACGAATAGCAATTTTGCTTTCTTCTGCCATTTTCTTAACATTTTTCACAAGATCTTTTCTTGTGTTTTCTGTAAGTGGAGGGATTGCAATACGAATCACAGTACCATCACTAGAAGGATTGAATCCTAAGTTTGCGGCATGAATCGCTTTTTCAATTTGATTTAACATCGTTTTATCATAAGGCTTAATGACGATAAGTTGTGCTTCTGGTGCACTAACACCTGCAATTTGTGTGAGTGGAGTTGGAACACCATAATACTCAATCATAACTTGATCTAAAATCGCTGGATTAGCACGACCTGTTCGAACGTGAGAGAACTCTTTCTTTGTTACTTCCACTGTTTGTTGCATTCTGATTTTTCCATTTTCAATAATTGATGTTGGCATGTTTTTCCTCCTATTAATTAAATTAATTTGTTATTTTTGTTCCAATTGCATCATCTGCAACTGCTCTTGCGATGTTTCCAGATACTTTCATATCAAACACTAGTATCTCGATTTGATTTTCACTGCATAACGTTGCAGCGGTTAAATCCATGACTTCTAACTTTTGGTTGATTAAATCGCGGAATGTCAAATGATCGTATCGTTTGGCATCTGCATATTTTCTTGGGTCTTTGTTGTAAACACCATCAACGCCATTTTTTGCCATCAAGATTTGTTTTGCACCAATTTCAGCTGCTCTTAGTGCTGCTGTTGTGTCGGTTGAGAAGAATGGGTTTCCTGTACCTCCACCGAAGATGACGATAATGTCTTTTTCTAAATGTCCAATTGCTTTTCTTCGAATGTAAGGTTCTGCCACACTCGGAATGGTCAATGATGTCATTGTTCTTGTTTCACATCCAATTACTTCGAGTGCATTTTGCAATGCCAATGCATTTAAAATTGTTCCAAGCATCCCCATGTAGTCTGCACTTGCGCGCTCCATACCATTTTCTTGTGCATCGCGACCTCTCCAAATGTTTCCACCACCCACGATAATGGCAAGTTCTACCATTCCAGTATCATAGAGTTTTTTGATTTCCCAAGCAATGTCTTTTACGCTCTGGGCATCAATTCCAACGCCTTTATCCCCCGATAAGGCTTCGCCACTTAATTTTAAAATGACCCTTCTCTTTTCCATGAATACCTCCATATTTTTCTATAAAACAAGGCACAAAAAAACTTGTGCCTATCAAATGCCTATTTACTATTAACAGCAGCCATAACTTCTGCTACGAAGTCATCCACTTTCTTTTCCATTCCTTCACCAACTTCAAAACGAACAAAAGAACTAATTGCTCCTTTGTTAGATTTTACGTAGTCAGCAACAATAACATCTGGGTTTTTAACAAATGGTTGATCTACCAAGCAAATTTCTTTTAAGTATTTTTGAACGCGTCCAACAACCATTTTTTCAACAATTGCAATCGGTTTTCCTTCTGCCAATGCTTCTTGAGTGAAAATGTGTTTTTCGTGTTCAATAACTTCAGGACTTACTGAGTTACGATCTAAATATTTAGGGTTCATTGCTGCTACATGCATTGCTACATCTTTCGCAACTTCTTCGTTTGCACCTTCTACCACAGTAACAGTTGCAATTTTTCCTCCCATATGTTTGTAGATACCAAAGTTTTGTGTATCAGATTTGACGATTTTCAACACTCTTCTTAAACTTAGTTTTTCACCAATTTTAAAAGTTGCATCTGCAATTAACTTTTCTAAAGTTGTTCCATTTAGTTCAAATGCTAATAACTCTTCAACTGTTGTTACATTTGCTGCTACTGCAAATTCTCCAACTTTATTTAACAATTCTAAAAACATATCGTTTTTCGCAACGAAATCTGTTTCAGAGTTTAATTCATATATAAAGCAGGTGTTTCCACTAACTGCGATACTGCACAATCCTTCTGCTGCAATGCGATCTGCTTTCTTTGCTGCTTTCACGATTCCTTTTTCTCTTAACCAATCAACTGCTTGTTCGATGTCTCCGTTTGTAGCTACCAAAGCAGCTTTGCAATCCATCATTCCGGCACCGGTTTTATCTCTTAATTCTTTTACTAATGATGCACTAATCATTTTAATCCTCCTATTTTTATAAAAAGTGGTAGAGAAGCTCTACCACATAATTTTCATTACTCAGCTTTGGCTTCTTCTTCGGCTTTTTTAGCACGTGGCTTTTTCACTGGTTTTTCTTCTACAGGTGTAACTGTTTCTTCAGCAACAACTTCTGCTTTTTTCACGCGTGGTTTTTTTGCTGGTGCTTCTTCTACAACTGGTGCAGGAGTCGCTACTACTACTTCTTCAGCTACTTCAACTTTTTTAACACGTGGCTTTTTTGCTTCTTCAACAACTGGTGCAGGAGCAGCTACAACAGGTGCAACTGGCGCTGCAGGTTGTACTACTGGAGCAGCTTGAGCTACTGGAGCGGTTTGTGCTGCTGGAGCAGCATTTCTATTTTCATAAGGTTTTTTGTATTCTCTTCTCGGTTGACGATCACGATCTCCACCTTGGTATTGATTTCTACCTTGGTATCCACCTTGATATGGTCTTCTTTGGTTACGATCTTGTTGTTCTGTTTTCTCTTCAATTGGTAATTCATAAGGTTCAACAGCGTGACCATTACCTTCTAATACAGCGTTAGCCATAACTCCAACAACCAACTTAACAGCACGAATTCCATCATCATTAGCTGGAATAACATAATCTACATCATCTGGATCACAGTTTGTATCAACAATTCCAAAAATTGGAATGTGTAATTTTCTTGCTTCTGCTACCGCGTTATGTTCACTTTTTGGATCTACCACGAAAATAGCTCCTGGTAAACCTTTCATATCTTTGATTCCACCAAAGAATTTGTCTAATCTTTCTTTTTCTTTGCGGATTTCAATAACTTCTTTTTTCGGCAACTTGTCAAATGTTCCATCTTTTTCCATTTCTTCGATTTGGAATAATCTTGCAATTGACTTACGGATTGTTTTAAAGTTTGTTAATGTACCACCAAGCCATCTTTTATCAACATAATATTGTTCTGCGCGAACAGCCTCTTCTTTGATAACATCTTGGATTTGTTTTCTTGTACCGACAAAAAGTACAGTATTGTTGTTTTGTACAACAGTTCTTAAAGCAGCATATGCTTCTTCAATTTTTTCTGCTGTTTTTTGAAGATCGATGATATAAATACCATTTCTTTCTCCAAAGATATACTCTTTCATTTTTGGGTTCCAACGGCGAGTATGATGACCGAAATGAACTCCAGCTTCTAGTAATTGTTTCATACTAATTACTGACATGTGTGTGATTCCTCCTATTTTTATTTCGTTTGGCCTCCAAAAGGATCTACAATTACCGCCTCACAGAGTAAACATGTGCACCTGACGACAATCTCCACTTTTGTGTGTATTTTTTTTGCCATTGCATAGTATAGCATAGTTTCCTATGAAAAGCAAGAAATATCGTTTGCTACTTCCTGCTTTTTCAATCAATTTTCATTCACCCAATTGATATGCAATTGAGGTTTTGTTTACTTTGTCTGCATTATAATTCGCAACAAACTTCTTAAATCGTTTTTCATTCATTATATGAATTCCATCAACCGTATCCTCTGGTTTGATATATTCTGCTTCATGCTCATCCATAATATATGTTTTGGAAATGTGTTCTGTTATGATAATTTTTACAACAGGCATTTGATAAAGCCCATTGATTGCTTTCATCTTTTGAAACACTGAATTTTTCAAAATTCGAGATCGTTTTACTAATTTTAGCTTGACCAATACCATATCCTCATTTAAAAATGATTTCCAATTTCGACTGGAATAAAGCATAATTTTTGTTTTTCTTCCTGTTTGCAAGAAACTAACCAAAAAAGTGGTGTTGTTGCTTTCGAACTGATACAAATTTAACTTATCATCTATTAGTTGTGGTGATAAGCTCATTTGTTTCAAAACCAAAAAATCTCGACTTAATAACATTGTAATCCCCCTAAATATAAACGGTACAATACTTTACTGTGCTAAAGTGATCGTCTCCTCTTTATCTGTTGTTAAATTTTTAATCCAAATTCCTTTTCGAATCAGATAAGAACCAAAGAATGATTTAATAATTTCTGCAAGTTGCACAATTAAGTAAACAAGTATGATTGGCAATCCAGTTAAATAACTAAGACCAAATGCAAGTGGTATCGCAATTGCCCAAACGTAAACTGCATCAAATATTAGTGTTGTTTTTGTTGCTCCACCAGCTCTTAAGATAAAGAAGCATCCAGCGTTAAAGGCAAAGATTGGCAAACACAATGCGATAACCCTCATAAATGACGATGCCAAATCTCTTGTTTCTTGTGGTACGTTGTAAATCATTGGCATTACATACGATAGTCCTAACAAGAATATTCCGGAAACCAAGCAAATGAAGACAGCAAATGCAAGTAACTTATATGCATTATCTCTAGCTTCTTGGAGACGGTTCGCACCAAGTTCATTTCCAACCATAATTGAAATCCCTGTTGCTAACGCACCAAATATGATATAAAACAAATTCGCAGTTGCATTAGAGATACTAAATGCTGCTGGTACAATATCACCTCGATATGAATATGCTAGCAATAACAAGGCCATTCCGGTTGCCCACAATAACTCATTGATCAATAGTGGTGTTCCCTTTTTTATAATCGAGCGAAATAGATTGCTTTTGATTGTGAGTTTTGGTGCTTGACCAACTGCAAACTGATACTTATAGTAATAGGCTGTCACAATTAAAAATCCCATTTCAATGACTCTTGCGATGATGGTGGCAATCCCAGCCCCTAATACTTCTAATCGTGGAAATCCAAAGTTACCTAAGATTAGTGCGTAGTTTAAGAATAGATTAATCAACACCGCAATGATTCCAGCAATCATTGGTACTTTTGTTTTCCCAATCTCACGGAAGGTTGAGGCAAATACTTGAGAAATCGCAAACGGAACCAATGCTACTAACATAGTATATAAGTAAATAACCCCTTGTTTGACAGCTTCTGTACTTGTAATGCCATCGGTAGTAAGAAAGGATGCAATCATACGATTACCAAATAATAAATAAATAGCGATCGCAACAAACGTTAGTATAATCGCAAATTGCACTTTCACTCGAAACGTTTGTCTTAATCCTTCTTTGTTGTTTGCACCATTGAATTGTGCAATGTAGATTCCTGGTCCTGCCATTCCTCCAATCAACCCAATGTAGGCAACAAACATAATCTGATTGGCAACCGCGACTCCCGCAATTGCATCCTGGTTCAGACTTCCTACCATAATATTATCAAGTAATCCTACGATACTCGTTATTGCTTGTTGTAACATGATCGGCAATGTAATTGCAATCACTGTTACATAAAATTGTTTGCTTCCTATAATTTTTTTAAACATAATATGTTACTATTTTCTCCCTAATGTCCGTTTTTCGTATGTCACTAAAATCAATGATTCATTTACAACTTCATATTCTTCTGTTCGAATATAACCCATTTTTTCATATAAATGGCAGTTTTTGGGTTCTGTGATTGGTGTGTCTAATGTCCACAATTTTGCTTTTGGATAGAAACTTTCGACTTCATTAATTGCGTATTGAGCAATTTTGCGATTACTATATTCTGGAAGCACATACACTTGAGCAAGTCGAAAAGTTGTTTCGTCATCATCATGCCAATACACAAAGATTCCACCAACCAAGGTCTTACCATCAAGTATTTTATAATACCCACCATATTGATATTTAATCTTAAATACCATTCGGTCTAGTTTCATGGTTGCTGGATTGTTTTCATAATCACCATACTTTTCAAGTAATGGCAAAAAACATTTGTGTTGGATTTGTAATAGTTGATATGCATCTTTTATTTTTGCTTTCACCAATCGTATCATAATGACTCCAAAGGCTTCTATTTTTGACTGGTACTGCCTATTCCACCAGTTCGTTTCTTCTTTTGGTTAAAATTATCGTTATCAACTAATAAGTAGTTGTGAAATATTGCTTGAGCAATCGCATCGCCTTTTTTCACAACCCACTCTCGATCGGTTGACAAATTGGTAAATGCGATCATAATATGACCATCATTTTCTGGATTGTTATAATAATCAGAATCAATGATTCCTACTTGATTCTTCAAAGCAATTCCAAACTTAAATCCTGCACTGCTTCTAACATGAATCGATACATATTCGTCTTTTTGCATATAGGCTTTGATTCCAGTCGGTACCACCATACTTTTTCCTGGTGCTAGCACAAAATGATACAAACTATATATATCATATCCAGCTGAATGTGATGTAGCTCTTGAAGGCATGATCATTTGATCGTACGCATCTTTGGTATTTGTGACTTTATCTTTTAGTTTTCCATCAAAAGTCTTAAAATCAATTTTCTCAAATCCTCGTTTCATACATTTACTCCTTCTTTTTCGCTCTTGGGTGATTTTCCATATATGCCTTTCGCAATTGTTCTTTGGATACATGGGTATAGATTTGTGTGCTAGATAAGTGTGAGTGGCCTAATAATTCTTGTACACTTCTTAAGTCTGCACCATTGTCAAGCAAGTGAGTTGCAAATGTATGGCGAAACATATGGGGGTGTATCTTAATTTTTTCAGAAGTTCGCTCAATGATATTGTTCAAAACAACTCTCACACCTCGTGCTGTTAGTTCTGTTCCATGGTGATTTAGGAGTAGGTGCTTTGTTGTTATGTCTTTGCTTTTCACCAACAAATCAGGACGTCCATTTAATAGATAAGCATCTAATGCCGTAATGGTCCTACCATTAATTGGCACAAGCCGTTCTTTATGTCCTTTTCCAAACACTTTCACCATCTCATTGTCATAATCAATATCACCGACGCATATCCCACAAAGCTCACTCACTCGTAGACCAGATCCATATAGTAACTCTAATATGACTATGTCGCGTTTTCCAATCGGAGTACTTTGATCTATACTATCAAAAATTAATTCAATCTCTTGGTGATATAAGAATTTTGGCAAAGACCGATCTGGCTTTGGTGTTTCTAACTCGTCAAAAATACTCGTTGTAACAATATTTTCCTTGAGTAAAAACTTATAGAAACTTCTCAAACTAGAAATTTTTCGAGCTATGCTTCGCTTTGCATATTTCTTACTACTCAGTGATGACAAATAGAATCTGCTAATGTTGGGTTTTAGGGTACCCGTTAAATCTCCGAATTTCTCACTCGTCAAAAAATGAGCAAAATCTTGAATATCGTGAAGATAGTGCTCAATCGTAAGTGGAGAGTAGTTTTTTTCAACCCTTAAATAATCTTCAAACCGTTGGAGAGCCTCTTGATTTTTGATTTCAATCACCTAATTCTTCTAATATCTTAGTAAATATATTCATAGATCGTTCATAATAAAGACGTTTGCGATCTTTTTTATGGTGTTTCAACTCGAGTGGTTTCATAATCCCATAGTTTACATTCATCGGATTAAAGTTGGAAATCGATGAATGCGCAATATAATGTCCTAAGGATCCAATTGCAGTATCGGGTGATAAAGCAAGTAGATCTTTTCCTTGTAATAAGCGAGCCATTTGAATTCCAGCAATCAATCCTGAAGCAGCCGACTCAACATAACCTTCTACCCCTGTCATTTGACCTGCGAAAAACAAGTCATCTCGTAACTTGGACTGGTAGGTAGATCTTAGTACTTTTGGTGAATTGATATAGGTGTTCTTATGCATCACACCATATCGCACGATTTCAGCATCTTCTAACCCAGGAATTAGTTGTAACAATTTCTTTTGTTCAGCCCATTTTAGATGAGTTTGAAACCCAACTAAATTGTACATGGTATTTTCAAGATTATCTTGTCTTAGTTGCACCACTGCATATGGCTTTTTGTTGTTGTGAGGGTTTGTTAGGCCAACTGGTTTCATAGGACCAAAGAGAAGTGTTTCTCTTCCACGTTTTGCCATATCTTCAACTGGAATGCAAGCCTCGAATACCTTCATTTCAAACTCTTTTGGTAATACCACATCTGCATGAATTAAAAAATCATAAAACTGATTAAACTCTTCTTCTGTCATTGGACAGTTTAAATAAGATGGTTCACCTTTGTCATATCTTGATTGTAGGAAAACTTTATCCATATTGATGCTTTCAGTTGTCACGATTGGTGCAACAGCATCATAAAAATAAAAGTATTCTTCCCCGAATAACTCCTTAATGTGATTTGATAATATATCTGAGGTAAGAGGACCTGTCGCAACAATGGTTGGTCCTTCAGGAATAGCAGTCACTTCACCGGATATCACAGTAATATTAGGGTGTTTTTTTAAAATGTTTGTTACATATTGCGGAAATTTCAAACGGTCTACTGCCAGTGCACCACCTGCTTCGACTGAGGTACGCATTGCTGCTTGCATAACAATCGAGTCAAGCAACTTCATTTCTTCTTTTAATAAGCCTACTGCGTTTTCAAGTCCCTTCGCACGGAATGAATTGCTACAAACAAGTTCAGCAAACAAGTCAGTTTCGTGTGCATCGGTCATTTTCACAGGTCTCATCTCATATAAATCAACTTTAATATTACGTTTTGCTAGTTGATACGCAGCTTCACTTCCTGCAAGTCCAGCTCCAATTACATTTACTCTCATTACAAATCACCTATGTTAATTATACCATACTTACAAAAACACAAAAAGCGAATTAACGCATTATTTCATCCCATTTGTTTGTGTGATAATTAATTTCCCTTCTTCGGTTTGTTTAAACAGGTCCATCTCACTATCTTGTAAAAAGTATGTGAAAAGACTTGCTTCACATTCAAATGATCGTTTGAAGTTTTGATATGCTTCTTTGTTATGCCCAAGCAATGCCTCGCAACACGCTAGGTTATACCATAAGCTTCCAATCGAGTCATCTTTTTTTATTCCTTTAAGATACATATCCTTAGCTAGTTCTAGATTGCGATCAATGTCCTTATACAAGATTCCTAAGTTCAAATAGGCAAATATATACCCATCAACCTTCTCAATCTCTTCTAATAAATAATTTTTTGCCAAGTCATATTTTCCTATTTTAGAATAGACAACCCCTAAATTAAAACAAACAAATTTAATGGTTGGATCAATGCCATACGCAATTTGAGCATGTTCTAAGGCTTTATCGTAATTTTGTTCTAACTCGTAAATCGCTCCAAGATTAATATGTGCCCAAGTAAAATCTTGTTCAATCGATATTGCTTTTATATAGTTGTATTTTGCCTTCTCATATTCATGCATATCACCATAAATATTAGCTAAAAAGAAGTAAGCTGTAAAATATTCAGGGTCATATTTGATTGCTTCGAGATAATATTCAATTGCTTCAAGTGGTTTATTCATTTCTTCACAGTTGATTGCGAGTCCATAATACCCACTCGCATAAGTTTGGTCCATGCTTAAGATATCAGAAAACATATCAAACGACTGAACATAGTCTTTTCGTTCGAAATAGATTAAAGCAACTTTAGACATAACCTCAAGATCGTGATGAATCAAGAGTGCTTTTAGGAAGTGAGTAAGAGCTACGTCAAATTCATTGTTTTCATATGCGATATTACCTCGACTAACGAGCTCATCATAATTCATAAGTATCACCACCTCTTTCATTATAAAGCAATTGTTCTTGATTGAAAACAAAAAAACAATATTTTTGTCGACATCAAAAAGGTGCGTTCTCTTTTTAACAACGCACCTCTCATATCCTTATTCTCCTAATGTTGTGATGTGTCCAACTGGGACAGTAAACATAAATCCTACACCTGGTTTGATGCATTCTTTCATGACGTGTTTCACTTTAGTCATAACTTTTTGAACCAACTCTTCGTTGTCAATAACTGTAAAGATGGTTTTATTATATGGTCTTTCCCCATCTAGTAATAATTTTAATGAACCAAATAGAGGAATATCTTGTATGCGTCCATGAACAATAGCACTCGCCATTCCTTGCGAATCAATGATGGTTGCTCCTGCAACCCCTAAATCATAAAAAGCTGACAAAATATCTTCTAAATAATCTGTTTTATTTAAGACTACAAACAATGCGTACATGTTTCTTACCTTCTTTCTTTTTTTTCACTAAGCTGGTTCTTCAGCGGTTTTCAATATCGGAGTATCCACAATAATCTTGTCTAATCCGTTAATTTCTCCAGCTTGATGAATCGCTATTTTAGCAAAAATCGGTCCTGTTGTTTCATATATTAACACACTAAACATAATGATGGTAGTAATAGCAACAGCATACTGTGGAAGTTGTTGCCTTACCAAGACAGATAGTCCAATCGATATTCCTCCTTGAGGTAACAACGCTAGTCCTAAGTATTTTGTAACCATTGGTTCTGCTTTGGTAATCTTTCCACCAATCCATGCACCAATCATTTTTCCGCCACCACGAGCAAAGATATAGGCAACCCCCATAATCCCAACAGCGGATAAAATTCCTAAATCCAAACTTGCACCAGCAAGTGTGAAAAACAAGACATAAAATGGTGATACAAAGTCATTGACTGATCCGAACACACGATTCGAACTTCTATATAAGTTCACTAAGACGGTTCCCATCACAATATTAGTCAATAATGGAGATAACTCAAATAGATTAGCTAGTGCTGTTGCAACAAGTATTGCTGTAATAGAGATAATTTGCGTCTCTTCCTTTGTTTTTGAGCGCTTCGCTAATTTTGTAAGTACAAATCCTAAGATAAACCCAAGTAACACTGAACCAAATATTTCAATAACTGGTCCCATAATCATTTGTAATAAACTAAGTTCCGCTGTAGAAACAGATAATTTTGCAAGTGATATCGCGATCCCAAATGCCATGATTCCAAGTACATCATCAAGTGCGACAACAGGTAAAATGGTTTTTGTCAATGGTCCATGTGAGCGATACTGTCTCATAACAAGCAAAGTCGCAGCTGGTGCGGTTGCTGCTGACATCGAAGCAATGACGATGCTAAATGCAAATGGTTGCTTGAATCCAAAATACATGACAGAAAATACAATTGCGATTGCTCCGATTACTTCTAAAATCGTAATAATGAGAACTTTTTTCCCAATTTTTTTCATTTCTTCTATTTTAAATTCACTACCTATGCTAAACGCGATTACTGCTAAAGCAATTTCGCTTATAATGGTAAAAGAACCAATGTCTTGTTCTGATACAAGTTTGAAAAACGATGGCCCAAGCAGTAACCCTGCAACCAAATAACCAGATACATTGGGCAACTTCAAAATCTTTGCTAATTTTCCTCCAATGATCCCAACAATCAATACAATACTAATTTTTAACAATACATCCAAAATCTCATACTCCTTTTTTCTATTGTTTGGATGACATTTTTTGCGTTTTTTATTTTGTTCTAAAACGATAAAAAGCGCACAACTCGCTCTATTAAGCAATGTCATACGCTTGGTGCACTCCTATGAGGTTAGCTGACGGATTAGGACACCCAAGTTGCCCCTCTTGGTTACCCAAGATTCACCCCAAAAATTTGGTTCCCCCACTCTACGTTTTCAATTCGGAGATATCTTATAAGAGTATAGCACAATCACCTTGAATAGTCAAACAAATGATTGTTTCTTATTCAAGGTGATTTTTATGCTATTTTTTACGTTCGATACGATCTTTTAATAGTTCAACAAAAGCATCAAAACTAACAGTGTGGCTAGCGTTTTCTCCATATGCACGATATGTAATTTGATTGTTTTGTACTTCTTGATCCCCAATGACAAGTGAATATGGAACCTTCTTAGTTTGACTTTCACGAATCTTATAACCCATCTTTTCATCTCTTGAGTCAAGTGATACACGGTATCCAAGTTGAAGCAATTGGTCATTGATCTTTTTCGCAAACTCACCGTGAGCTTCTGCATTTACTGGAATGACAATCATTTGGACTGGTGCTAACCATAATGGGAATGCACCCGCATAATGTTCAATTAAGATTCCAATAAAACGCTCAATCGAACCAAATAAGGCTCTATGTAACATGATAGGACGTTTCTTTTCCCCAGTTGCGTCGATGTAAGTTAAGTCAAAACGTTCTGGTAAATTCATATCAAGTTGAATGGTACCACATTGCCAAATACGATTCATTGAATCTCTTAATTTAAAATCAAGTTTTGGACCATAAAATGCGCCATCCCCTGGATTTACAATGTACTTTCTTCCAACTTTTTCACAAGCTTCCGCCAATGCTTTTTCTGCTTTATCCCATGTCTCAATTCTACCAATGTATTTTTCTTCTGGTCTAGTGGATAGCTCAATGTGGTATGATAGGTCAAACACAGAGTAAACTTGATCAAACAATTGAATGAGTTTCCCTACTTCTTCAATCATTTGATCTTCTCTCATATATAGATGTGCATCGTCTTGTGTAAAGTTACGAACACGGAATAAACCAGCTAAGGCACCACTTGCTTCATGGCGATGAACAAGACCTAACTCCCCAACTCGTAAAGGTAAATCACGGTAAGAATGAAGCGAGTTTTTATACACCAACATTCCACCAGGACAGTTCATCGGTTTGATTGCAAATTCATGTTTGTCAATTTCTGAGGTATACATGTTTTCACGGTAATTAAACCAATGTCCTGATATCTCCCATAACTCTTTGTCTAACATAATTGGAGTTTGAATGAACTGATATCCTTCTTTGGTATGGACATCATACCAATAGTTTTCCAGTGCGCGTCTTAAAATCATACCCTTTGGCAACCAGAATGGGAATCCTGGACCAAATTCGCTAATCATAAAGAGTTCTAACTCTTTTCCTAGTTTTCTATGATCACGTTTTTTACGTTCTTCTAATAGTACCAAATGAGATTTTAATTCCTCTTCGGTTGCAAAACAAGTACCATAGATACGTTGTAATTGCTCGCGTTTGGAATCTCCACGCCAATATGCTCCACTAATCGATAACAATTTAAAATGTTTTAGCCACTTAGTGTTGCTTAAATGTCCACCACGACACAAATCAACAAAATCTCCTTGACGATAAATGCTGATGATTTCGGTTTCAGGCAAATCGTTGATTAACTCTTGTTTGTACTTGTCATGCGCAAATAGTTCCAATGCATCTTTCTTGCTTAGTTCACTACGTACAATCTCAAGATTTTGATTGGCTAGCTTTACCATCATCTTTTCGATGGTTACTAAATCTTCATCGGTTAGCTTAATGTCTTTCAAATCGATGTCATAGTAAAATCCTTCTTCAATTGCTGGTCCTACACCAAATAACGCATGTGGGTAGATTGCTTTCACTGCGTTTGCTAATAAATGCGCACAAGAATGATTGAACACATCAATGGCTCTTTTGTCTTCTTTGGTAATGAGTTCTAATGTGATATCACTATTTACACTTGCATTTAACTCTGTAAAAACTCCATTTACAATCGCACTTACAACTCGTTTTGCTAAACTTACAGAAAGTGCTTTTGCGATTTCTTCCACTTTAATTCCTTGTTCAAATTCACGAATGGATCCGTCTAAAAATGTAACTTTAATCATATGAATATCCTCCTAATCCAATAAAAAAGTCCGTCCTTATCAAAAGGACGGATGACTTCCGCGGTACCACCTTAATTCACCTATTTCATAATAGATGCATCTTCATTGAGTCGTTAACGCCGACATACGGTAATCTTTTTCAAGTACAGCTCCTTAGGAGTAATTATAAACCTATCTTATGTAGCTTTCACTATCCTACACTCGCTGATAATTAGTTGTTTATAACCATGTCTAATTCATCGCTTTTATTAATTAGTATTATATCAAAGAAATAATTTCTTGTCAAAGGAAATTATTGGTTTGATTCGTTGCGATAATTGTTACCATCAAGATCCATCTCAACAGCAATCGCACGAATCCGTTCTATCAATCTCGATGCCTTTGCCTTGTCGATTGAGTTTGATACCGAAGCAAAGTGTTCTGTGAGTTGTTCTAAGTTTAGATTAGACGTAAAGAAAGCAGGTTTTCTTGCTTCCATGCGATATTGCAAAATTGGCCCGATCACTTCATCTCGAATGAAGGCAGAATTTGCTTCCCCACCTACATCATCTAAAATCAAGATATCTACTTCTTTTAGTTCACTCACCATTTCTTCTAGCATACGATTCCCAATTGAGCTCTTTAGTTCGCGAACTAAGTTTGGATAATATGCAAAAATAACTTGGAATCCCAAATCGGCTAACTGCTTTGCAGTATGAACTAACATGTAAGTTTTTCCAACACCAAACGAACCATGAATGTATAAACCCTTCATAAACTTATTCTTTTTATATGTTTTTACAAATTGAACCAAATATGAAATGATCTCAGATCGCTCATCGGTTACGAATATTTTCCCTTTATTTACTTGAGACAACCGGTCAAAACTATAAAATTTCAGATTGTCTTTCTTCTTTTGCATGATGTAATCTTTTTTCATATACTCACATGGTTCATAAATCATCTCAATACCAACTGCTTTGGTTAATACCGGTTGATATCCCTTAATGTTTTGTTTACAGGAATGAAGTCCTGTACACCCATCACAAAGAGCACGATAGTTGATAAAGGACATTAGTTGTGGCAAGGATTCTTCAATCAAAGAAACATCGGTAATTTGTTCTTGATTTAAGAAATGGCGTACATTGGAATCTTGAATCACTTCTTTGATGACTGGAGTTAAATCAATTTCGTTTTTTTGTTTCACGATACGCTTTACGTCTTTCATTCCGATCCTCCTTTGAAGGTTTCATCAAGTTTTTTGCTGAGTTCTTCTAAATCAACAGAAACTTTTGGCTTTGTTTTCTTTTGAGATTTTACTTCCTCAATGTATTTAGGATACCAGTTTGGAACTGGTGCTTCTTTGATGCTATTTCGATAGGTTGCTTTTGATTTTTCAGAAGCTGGTTTGTTAATATATTCTAATGCTTTCTTGGTTGTATTTATGTTTGCTCTAGCCCATGAGTTTGCAACTTTCAGGAAATAATTATAACTTGGAAGCTGTCCTTCTTTTTCTGCCAAAACATAAATGATCATGACATTGATAACACCAATTGGTAAATTGGTTGCTTTTAACAAATCATCAAACATCATCAAGTCCGTAGGAGCAATTGCCATATTGGTCTTAATGCGTAAAATCTCTTCTGGAGTTGACGATTCTAAACGTTTCACTTCATATGATTTTTCTTCTTCATCTACGATTGGTTTGTTCTTTTCAACCAGTAAAACAGCAGAATCTTTGCTTTTCTTATTATATATGTATTTTACATTTCGCGACAATTCGTCATAAGAAATGGTTTTGTCTTGATTGATACTTTGTATCACGGCATCTTTCATTTCATCCTCAGTTAATTGAAACACATAACTAAGTCTTAATATTGTATTTTTAAATTCGATAGCTTTGAGTAGCTCCATATCTATAAACTGGGTTGCTGAAAGAGTAATACTAAAGTACTCATAATCAAAGCTATTGTTTTTTACTTCAATTTTATGAACTGGTTTCTTCTGATAAAGTCCGCTTAGGTAATTTTTTATATCAACGACACGGGACTCAAATATTTCATCAAACGAAACTGTAATGTTTTTAAAACGAGTTAAATCATGCTTTTTGATCAAATATTCCATTCCCATTTTCTCATACTCTACTTCCCCAATTTGCGATAATAAATACGCTCCAAAAACGGGATCACCTAGAAATTCTTGTGGGGATAATGGAAGCTTCATACAATAGACATAAAGTTCGGATGCTTCCTTATAATATGCCTCAAGCAAACCAACTGCTTCTAGTTTTTTTCGCTCTTTCTTCAGTTCAACAATGGTCGGTAAATCAACCAAATTCATAATTTTTCGATGAGCAAACTCATCTGACTCATATCGGTTTTGTCCTAAACAACTTTCAAGGGCATAATATAGACTAATGGCTTTTGAACCAACAAGTGGCATATACATCAGTGACAATGTTTTTCGGTTTTGTTGAGTCAATGAATCCTCTGACATCACAACAAACTTGTCGTTTATTCGTAAATTTGCCCCCATAAGTTACCCCCTAGCGATAAAGTCCAACACCTTTAAACGTTAATTTTTTATTTAAGTGTACGTATAGTTGATTGATCACTTGAATTCCGCGTTTCATTCCAATGAAGTAATACGTTGTAATCTTCATGTCTACGGAAGTTTCTGCTGGATTTGGATTTACCAAAACAAGTATCAAGTGAAATTTTTGTGCTTGTAAGTAGATTTCTTTGTGCTGATCATCAACACTTCTTACTGTCATACCTTTTTCTTTTGCATATCGCAAGATTGCATCTTTTACATCATCATAGCGTGCACGATAATAATGTGTTTTTAGTTCTGCTAGTTCATGATTATCCTTTGTTTCGAAATCGTTGCTAAAAAAATGTTTCATACTCATAATTAGACCTCCTGATCAATCGATGTCAAGACTTGCATAAGTTGTTTTTTGGTTTCTATAATCGAAAACGAGTTGTCAATCACATAGTCAGCTCGTTTCTTTTTTTCTTTCATTGACATTTGTGATTGAATTTTGGCGAGTGCATAGTCTTCTGTGATGTTGTCGCGCTCCATTAATCGCTTTAGTTGAATCTTTTCATCGACATAAACCATAATTACTTTATGAAACATATCTTCAAACTTTGCCTCATAAAGTAGTGGCACATCGATAAAAATAAGTAGTTCACCTAATCGCTCAAAATGATCAAGCTCAATTTGAATGATTTTTCGAACTTCTGGGTGAATAATTCGATTTAGTGTTTCTTTTTTTCCATAATCGTGAAAAATAATATCTGCTAAAATTTTTCGGTTGATGGTTTTATTTGGATTTAAAACACCTTCTCCAAAATAAGTTATAATCTTTTGGTATTGCGGCGTTCCAACATCTAACAAAGTAGATGCGATTTTATCGGAGTCAATCACATGATAATTCATGCGAACAAGCATATCTTTGATGGTTGATTTACCTGAGGCAATACCACCGGTAATGCCAATTTTCTTCATTCTCATGACCATGTGATTCCTTTCCATTGAATTGAATATAGTTTATCACTAAGTTACTCTTTTTTCAATACTTTATCGCTTTGATTCATTTGACATTTTGGGCAATAATAGGTTCCTCTGCCAGCAACTCTCATCTTTTGAATGATTGATTCACAAGTTAAGCACGCTAGTCCTTCTCTGCTGTGAACAAATAGTTCATTTTGGAACCGCCCATGTACTCCATCAATGCTTGTATACGATCGAATTGTTGTCCCACCTAAAGAAATTGCTTTGTTCAACACTATGCATGCGTTTTTTACAATTGAGTAAATATCTTCTTTAGAAAGTTTGTTACAAATGGTTTCTGGGTGAAGTTTTGTTAAAAAACATACCTCATCCACATAAATATTTCCAAGTCCTGCTATAATGTGCTGATCTAGCAATGCTGCTTTGATGGATGTTTGCTTTTTCCGCAGCATGTCAAATAGCACTTCTTCGTTTCCAACCCATTCAAATGGTTCAAATCCAAGTCGCTTGATTGGAGATCCTTGGATAATATCCTCTATCTTAGTCGAGTGAATTAAATGCATCTCGCCAAATTTCCTTGTATCTTGATATCTTAATTCTGATTGATCATCTAGAACAAACACAACATGTTCGTGTTTAGAAATATGATCTGACACGGAACGTATAAAAAACTTACCCTCCATTCGCAAATGAATCACAATCGAAGAGTGCTCTAATATGAGTGCCAAATACTTTCCTTTTCGCCAAACATTCGTAATTCGTTGATTCTGAATCGCTTGTTTAAACTCGAGAAAAGAGATATGTTTAATGATTCTATCATATGGTGCATAGCAATCTATTATTCTTTTATCTAAAATAAGGTTTTGTAGTGTTTGTCGAACCGTTTCAACTTCAGGTAATTCTGGCATCGTCTTACCACTTATTGAAGTGTACTCGGTTTGGTTGGTACCGATCGATGTAGTAGTTTGCGTTTTGATCGGTTGGATAACCAACTGCAGCAATTCCAAATGGTTCAATTTCATCTGGTAATCCAATCACTTTTGATATGGCTTCCATACGTTCTTTTCGAGGATACACCCCTAACCAACATCCAGCAAGACCAAGTTCAACTGCCTGTAATAAAATATTTTGCATAGCAGCTGATAAATCCTGTGTATAAAGCGGAGTTGTGATATAGATTGGGTTCGCAACGATAACTATCAAAACCGATGCTTGCATAATTCTTGGGCTCCCAATCAAGGAAGCATATTCGCTCATTAAATTCTTGTTATGAATAACAATGAATTCCCAAGGCTGTTCGTTTTTCGCACTGGGTGCTTGCATTGCTGCTTTTAACAATATTTCTATTTGTTCCTTGCTTACTTGTTTTGATTCATCAAAACTTCTTACACTTCTTCTCGTCCAGATTGCGTTCATACTACACCTACTTCAAATTCCAATTTGTTCCATACTCAACATCTACTTCAAGAGGAACACTGATTGTAACAGATTGCTCCATTGTTGTTTTTATGATTTCTTTCATTAATTCCAGTTCTTCTTTTGGAACATCAAATACAAGCTCATCATGAACTTGCACAATTAATTTTGATTTTAACTGTTTTTCTTTTAAAACATAGGCAACATCGACCATTGCTTTTTTGATGATATCGGCTGCACTCCCTTGGATTGGAGCATTCATCGCCGTTCGTTCACCAAACTTTTGGATGTTAAAATTACTATTTTTTAGTTCTGGGATATAGCGTCTACGATGAAATAGTGTTTCTGTGTAACCACTTTCTTTGGCTTTGTTTACCACATCATCTAAAAATTCTTTTACTTCTGGGAAAGTCGCAAAATATTGTTTGATAAACATACTAGCTTCCATTGGCGAAATTCCAATATTTTCAGATAATCCCCAATCACTGATTCCATATATGATACCAAAATTGACTGCTTTGGCTGTTCTTCTCATATCTTTTGTCACTTGATCAAGACTTACCCCATAAATTGCCATCGCTGTTGAGGTATGAAAATCAAGATGACTACGGAAAGCTTCTTGCATTTTTTGAACATTACCCATGTGGGCTAAAATACGAAGTTCAATTTGTGAATAATCTGCTGATACAATAAACCCATCTTTAAAACTAGGAACAAACACACTACGTATGATTTTTCCTTCTTCTGTACGAATTGGGATATTTTGTAAGTTTGGTTCGATGGAAGAGAGTCGTCCAGTCGCTGCGACGGTTTGCTTAAAAATGGTATGGACTTTGCCATCTTCATGAATGACAAGCCGGAGTCCCTTAACATAGGTATTAAACAACTTCGAGTATTTTCGGTATTCTAAAATATACTTTGCAATGTCATATTTATTCGAAAGTGACTCTAGTACATCAACTCCTGTGGAGTAGCCTGTCTTT
>DAOSEC010000023.1:0-26092 GCA_035362935.1 Bacilli bacterium
TATCAAGATCGGGTGGGTCGTTGGGGTTATCCTTACTAGTTTGGATACTAGGAGGTATTATCACACTTTTCTCAGCTCTAACTTATGCTGAATTAGGCGCAATGTTTCCAGAAACAGGAGGATATTATCAATATCTTAAGCATGCATATGGAAAGAAAGTTGCTTTCTTATCAGGGACGATGAATTTTGTATTATCAAGCAGTGGTAGCATTGCATTGCTTGCCATCATTTTTTCGGATGTGCTTTCCTATATTATCCCTGGACTATCGGGAGTATTAATAAAATTTGTTGCTATGGCTGTGATTATATTATTAACGGTAATCAATTATATAGGAATCAAAGCAGGAGCATTCGTACAAAAAATCTTTTTGGTTGCGAAGTTACTACCAATTGTTATCATCATTGTTGTTGGACTTTTTATGGGAACGGAATCCGTGAATTTGTCATTGATTCCTGCACAATCGGTTAACATCATTGGATTTATACTGATGATTGGGTATGCCATTGTAGGAACATTGTGGTCATACGAAGGTTGGACTAACCTTAATACAATAACCGGAGAAATGAAAAACGTAAAAAAGGACTTGCCAAAAGCATTAGTGCTTTCAGTAGGTCTTGTTACGGTTGTGTATGTATTATTCATTTTCTCAATGTATCGTATTTTGCCTTACACAATGTTGGTTGATGCATCACTTGGTGCTCCTTGGCCTGTGGTTGCGATGATGAGTGTATTTGGGGAAGTTGGTATGATATTTGTATTTATAGCAGTTTTGATTTCTATTTTCGGTGCTTTAAATGGAAGTATCATGGTGTTTCCTCGTGTATACTATGCGATGGCAAAAGATGGAATCTTCCTAAAAGAGTTCAATCAATTGCACTCAAAATATCAAACTCCACACATATCCTTGATTGGATCTATGGCGGTTGCTCTAGTGCTTGTTTGGTTCAATGTCGAAGAATTACTTACCTTCGTCGTTCTCGGTGGTCTGATTTTTAATACTTTAATTTTCATATCTGTCTTTTTATTCCGCAAGCGACTACCGAATCAAGAACGTCCGTATAAGGTTTGGGGATACCCAATAGTTCCAGGAGTTGCAATCTTAGGAATGGTAATGCTCTTAATCACTACTATAATAGAATCTACAGTGCCATCACTCATTGGTCTTGGTGTATTAGTGGTAGGGTTTTTCATATATCCATACTTGTTTAAAAACAAAAAAGAATAACATAATTAATTTAAATGGAACTGAACAACAAAAGTTTAGTTCTATTTTCTAATACAAGGAACATTTACATAAAAAACATAATGAACTAATCAAAAAAACAATCATTTTTGACGCAATATGCATCATTTTATGATATGATTAGGACAATAATTTCTACCTGAGGTGAACAATATGAACAACTGGATGAAAACAGTAACCACCTTTATGATAAGTCAAACGGTGTCTTTGCTTGGATCAATGCTCGTCATGTATACTATAATGTGGCATGTAACACTTACTACGCAATCGGGTATTATGATGACGATTATGGTAATGTGCACGTTTATACCTGCATTGTTGATTTCGCCTTTTGCTGGAGTTTGGGCGGATAAGTTAAACCGTAAAAAATTAATGATTACAGCCGATTTATTAATCGCAGCTGTTACTTTACTAATTGCAATTTTATTCATTTTTAATATAAGAGATATTTGGATTATTTTTGTTGTTTCTGTTATTCGTTCGATTGGTCAATCAATCCATCAACCAGCAGTATCGGCTGTGTATCCACAGATTGTACCAAAAGATGACTTAATCAGGATTCAAGGGATTTCACAAGGAATTCAATCAGCTTCGATGATTGTTATGCCGATGCTTGCAGGATTACTATTAGCCACTATTCCTATTGAATACATTTTCTTAATAGATGTAGTAACAGCGATTGCTGCAGTGTTTATTTTGGTTCAATTTGTTAAGCTTCCAAAACATCAAGCAGAAGAAAATAAAGAAGAGATTAATTATTTTGATGATATCAAAAAAGGACTGCATTATGCTTTTACACACCCATTAGTATTTAAAATATTGCTATTTGGATTTTTATTTATGATCCTTGTTGCAGCTCCATCATTCTTAACATACCTACAAGTTGCAAGGGTATTTGGTCCAGAAGCTTGGAGACTATCTGCTTTAGAAACAGCATTTGGTATTGGTATGCTCATTGGTTCAATTACCATTACCTTATGGGGAGGTTTAAAAAATCGACTTGTAACATATTTTTTAGCCTATATGGCAATTGGTTTTGGAACCATAGGGTTAGGTCTACCAATTAACTTCTTTATATATATTGGTATTTGGTTAATTGTAGGGTTATTTATTTCAATCAGCAACCCTGTTTTTGTAGGATTGATGCAAGAAAAAGTTGACCCAGCGTATATAGGTAGAGTGTTTTCAGTGTTTGGATTAATTAATACGATTAGCTTACCACTTGGCATGTTAGTGTTTGGACCTCTATCAGATTTTGTCGATATATCGCACATTATTTTATTTAGTGGTGTTGGTATGGTGCTGATAGCGATTGTTCCATTGTTTAATAAGAAGTTGTTGTTACAAGGAAATCGTAGTTAAATAAATGCATTTTAAGGGATCTAGTTAGGCTAGGTCCCTTTTTAATGAAACTAAGAATTATTACAATAATAAACATGCGTTTTTACGAAAACACGTTTACTTTGAAAGCGTTTTATGATAAAATTGAGAAGATTTTTGGAGGGATAATATGAAAAAATTGTGGCTTTTTATTACAGCTATATTACTGATAACACTAAGTGCATGTGATGTAAGTTCTATAGAATATCTACTATATAGTGAAACAACAAATCAAACACTGTATGTTAGTCAAACCACTGGTTTGAATTTAATAACTAAGAAAAACAATATTGAAGAGACATTAGATTATACAATAACAAGTGATAATCTCGATGTTTTATCCATTACAAATAAGATTGTCACAGCTGTTTCTGTAGGAACAGCTAAAGTGACAGTTACATTAATCGATGACCCTAATGTGAGCATTGAGATTAACATCACTGTCGTGCCATCAATTGTGTTCGATAGCATACCATCATCAACAGAACTAGAGATTGACGAGGAAGTCACAATAGTTGTGGTGGATCGAAGCAATGTGGGTTCACAATCCATAACATGGACATCAAGTAACCAAGATGTCCTCGTTGTCACAAATGGAACTGTTACAGCAGTCGGTGCAGGTACGGCAGTGATTAGAGCTACGTCAAACACAACAGGCCATTTTGTTGAACAATCATTTACTGTAAATGAGGCGATTATAGTGAACACATATGAAATACAACCAAGTATAACTTCATTAAACATTATAGAAGACCAAGAAATTACACCACAATTTATTACGAAACGTAACGGAGTTGTGGAAAGTCTACCATATACATTATCAATCAGTGACAATAGTTTAGCTTCTATCAATGGACTTAAATTAAGAGGGTTAATGGTTGGAAGCGCAACAATAACAGCAACCCTTATTGATGATCCTTCCGTGTCAACTACAATAGAAATTAAGATTGATAAGTCATTTGAAATCGTTGATTTAGAAGACACCTATACAATGTATGTGAACGATAGTTTGACCTTTACCGCTATTGACCGTGCTGATATTAGTTCACAAGGTGTTAGATGGGCAGTAAATCAACAAACTTTAGCTACTGTATCGAATGGAACAGTAACATCAAGACTGGCTGGAACTATTACCGTTACAGCAACCTCCAATACAACAAACAAACGAATTACAATACAAATTACTATTATTGAGCGTCCGATTGAAGAAATTTCACTTGACTTACCAACTGATGAAATTCTTGTTGAGTCTGAATTTTCCTTGATTGCGCAAGTATACCCAATCAATGCCACGCAAGGATTAATTTATACTAGCAGCAATGAAACAATTGCTAAAGTAGATGCAAATGGATTAGTTAAAACATTCCGGTCAGGATCAGTTACTATTACAGCTAGATCCACAGTAGATACTAGTAAGACATTTGCGATATCATTTCAAGTTTCTGTTGATCCGATGGGATTATTTGAGCGTTTTCATGTCGAATCACCATTAAGACAATATGTTACAACATTCGGATACAATCCCGATCGAAGATTCCAATGGGTAAACGGGAGCGTTACACAATATTTTTTCTCAGACTTAAACTTAAAACAAATGATTATTCCAGTTAACACAAACCCATATGTTGGACAAAAAGCAACACCACATATTCTTTCAGTTGTAGAGCCAATGAACCGCATTCGATCTGGAATTTTACATGAAGAAACAAAACATATTATTTACCATGATACAGGAAATCATAGTCCTGGGGCAACTGCATATATGCACGCAAACTACATTACATCAGCGGATAATGCAAACAACCGAGCAAGATCGTGGCATTTCACAGTAGATGATAATGAAATCTATCAACATATACCAACAAACGAAGTAGCTTGGCAAGGGGATAGTTATACCGCATATGCCAAAGGAATCGGTATTGAAACAGCTGTCAACTTTGGTTCAGATCTATATACCACATGGCACAGAACTGGTAAGCTAATTGCATCCTTATTAATCCAATACAACTTAGGAATGGATTCTATTTTACAACACTACGATACTAGTGGGAAGAATTGTCCTCAAGCACTTCGTATGAGTGGACTATATGATGAAGCGATTGATTTAGCACGTGCTGAATACATTGTGGCAAGAGATTTATCACAATATACCATAAAGTTTACTTCTTTAAATCCAGATTATGTGGATGAACGCGGAAGAGTGATAAAAGCTCCAGCAACAGCAACACGAGTTGGGTACAAAATCGATATCACGGGACCAAGTTATCAAGAATCAAAAGTATTTTACTCTGTGTTAACAGGAGTAGACGGTTCAAATACAGTTACATTCACTGGAACCGAAGAAGACATTCAAGTTGCGAAAGAGTTTGATGCAAAAGTTGCAGAACTGCCAAAAACAATTGCTTTACAACATTCAGCTATGATTGAAGCAACAAGAGCGTTTTATAACGGATTAACTCCAACTCAAAAAGCTTTGACTGTTGCAGAATATTCTCTTTCTATCAAAGAATTAGAGTTACACAAACTATTAGCAATCAACACACCAGTTGTAATCAACCAAGTGTTGGTATCTAGTAATATGATGTTAAATAATGGATTTATTGAATTATATAATCCAACTTCATCTGACATAAATCTTTCAGGTTACTCCCTACAGTATGCTGATGCAAATGAAGCATTTTCAACAGCTTCTGGAGATGAGTATATCAAGTGGTATCAGTTTACAAGTTTAGATGTTATCAAATCAAAAGGATACTTCTTAATTCAAATACTCGGTAGCGATGAAGTAACAGATGTATTTTTACCAATTCCAGATGCAATGACTCAGTTTAATGTGAAATCAAATGGCAAAATTGCTCTATCCAAAACACTTGATGCGATTGCAGGGCCACTTGATACAAATATTGTTGATATGGTGGGATTTGGCAATGTTTCTATTTACGAAGGGAACGGTGGTGCAAACGCACTACTAGATCAACAATCATCAAAACGGATACAGTTTATTGATACAAATTCAAATGATAAAGATTTTATCTATTCAACTGCTACGCCAACAAACTCAAGAAATCAAACGATAAGAACAAATCTATCTAGCGATCAAATGGCAGCGATGGAAGTAGATTTACGAATCATCGGACTTCCTTCGGTTTTAACACTAGAAGATGAAAATCAAGTTGTACTAGCGAGGGAGCAATTCCAACTATTAACACCAACTCAACGACTACTCGTACAATATGCGTCTAGATTAAACGAAAAGGAATTAGAACTAGAAGGATTGATGAGCGAAGATTTGAAAATGATTAATCAAGCGATTGCTTTGGTTCCTTCGAAAATCGTTTTTGATTTTAACTTCCCGACAAATGGTGGAATTGTATGGTCTTATAAAGATGGAGAAGATTCGAGCTACTTTGATCTATCAACTGGAACCTATTTACAACTTTCACTAGTTGCTCAAGTAAGAACACTAGTAGCAAGTCTAAACTCAGAATCGAAAGAGATCACAGTTAATTTTGGTGTAACGAATCCAAGTGATGTACTCATATACAATACAGCAAGAATTACTCCTGCTGCCGGAGGTAGTACAGCTGAAGGAAAAGGAACATATGAAGAACAAGCATCAAGAGTTGGCTTTGGTGGATTTGCAATTACGGTTGGAAACAAATCTTATTTCATTGGGAAAGATTCTTATATTCCATTAACAAATCCATTATTTGGTCATACATTAACAAGAGAAGAACTAAGACCATTAGGTGGAGTTAATGGAGTAAATAATATGGGATTGGTCAATGGTGTTCCAACGGAATACAATGGTACTGGCGCACTATATTATAATACAACCGATGAGGATTTGGTGTTTGATCCAAGTGACACTTATGGAAGAAACAATTCTGGGGCGTATGGGTACTTTAAAGTAGTATTCAGTCCAAACAGTGATGGTTCTTATACAGTTAAAACAGGTTGGGCAGATTCTGGCCAAAATGAATCTACTCAAGGTAGAATGGAAAGTTTAAAGCCAGGAGAATTTTTATGGTGTCCACACACATATGAAACAAACCAAGCGGATAACGCAGGAACATGGTTAATTCAACCAGGTAACTTCACGATTGGTGGAGTACTTGTACCAGGAACTACTATCTATATTCAACAGTTTAAAACAAACTTCTAATAAAAAAGCATCCTCTTGTTTGATAAAGAGGATGCTTTTTATGTTATCCAAGTTTGAGACCAATCAGCCATAGTTTTCATAATAGGTTCTAATGATTTTCCTTTTTCTGTCAATTGGTATTCAATACGTACAGGTTTTTCATCATAAATCAAACGATTGATTAAACCGAGGTGTTCTAACTCGCGGAGTTTTGTTGAAAGAACTTTACCCGAAATGTGAATTTCGGATTCTAGTTGATTGAAACGTTTTGGACCATGTAGTAACTGGTTTATGATGAGCCCAACCCAAGGTTTGCTTAACATTTTACTTGCTTGTTCGAACTTATGACATACATGAGTTTCCATTTGCGATCACCTCAACCATATTATACAAAAAAATCGATTAAAAAGCAAATTACTTTACTTAATTAAGTTACCAAAGTATAATTGGTTACATAAGGTAACTTAAATTCAAAGGAGGAGATTGCAATGAACAATCAAAAATTAAACATAGGAATTATATTAGGAAGCACAAGAGAGGGTAGAGTAAGTCCGCAAGTTGGAGAATGGGTAAAAAGTGTCGCCGATCAAAGAAATGATGCAAATTATGAAATTGTTGACATTAAAGAATACCATCTACCTTTACTTGGAGAGTCCAACGATTACTCAAACGCAGTAAAGTGGCAAAAGAAATTATCGACACTAGATGGTTTCATTTTTGTAACAGCAGAATACAACCACAGCATTACTGGAGCATTAAAAAACGCCCTAGACTCAGCTAGAGACGAATGGAACAACAAAGCAGCTGGAGTTGTTAGCTATGGTTCGGTTGGAGGGGCAAGAGCTGCCGAGCACTTGCGAACTATATTAGGCGAGTTGCAAGTAGCAGATGTGCGTAGTCAAGTATTGCTATCACTATTTACAGATTTTGAAAACGGTGCGTTTAAACCACAAAGCTTGCATTTAGCAAATCTTAATACATTGTTTGATCAAGTCATCAAATGGTCAACTGCATTAAAATCAGTTCGTTAATATCATCTGAAACTTCTAATTTATTAGAAGTTTTTTACTTTGATATTTGTTGAATAATATGAGTTATTATGTTAAAGTGTATTTAGTAGTAAAAGAAAATGAATAGGAGGGCACAACATGTTATTAACAAAAGCAAAAGAAGTACTTATGTCAATATTACCTGTAGCTTTGTTAGTGTTAGTGTTACATTTATTTGTATCCCCTATTCCAAAAGAGATTTTATACAATTTTTATATAGGTTTGATATTTGTATTTTTTGGTTTGCTTTTTTTCTTAATTGGTGTAGATATTGGAATCACACCAGTTGGAGATACTTTTGGAACTAGCTTAGCGAAAAAAGGTAAATTATGGATTATTATAGTAGCAGGTGTTGTCCTTGGATTTTTGATACCAGCAGCAGAACCTTCCTTATTAATATTATCTCAACAAGTGAACGCAGTAACTGGCGATGGAATCACAAACGTTACTCTTATCTTAGCAATTTCAACCTCAGTCGGTGTTTTCATAATGCTTGGATTGGTGCGGATTGTGTTTAACATCCCACTCTATATCATTTTAATTATTAGTTATAGTATCGTAGTAATACTAGCGTTTTTGGTAGGTCCAGAGATGGTTGCGATAGCATTCGACGCATCTGGAGCTACTACAGGAGTAATGACCGTACCATTTGTATTGGCAATATCTACAGGGATAAGTGCACTTAAAAAACAAAGTAAAAGTGCAGAAAAGGATAGTTTCGGATTAATCTCACTCGCTTCTGTTGGAGCAATTATTGGTGTCTTATCTTTAGGACTTTTTGTAGAGGTTGTGCCATCACTCGGGTTTGCGATTGACGATATTACTGATGTAGTTATATTCACACCATTTATAACGAACATGGGCAGTGTTATTGTTGAAACACTCACCATCATATCACCTATTTTAATTCTATTTATTGTTTTTCAGTTTGTTTCGTTCCGACTTAGTAAAAGAAAGTTCACACATATCTTAAAGGGATTTGTTTACATATTTCTCGGCTTAACTCTTTTCTTAAACGGAGTATATAGTGGATTTATGGATGCAGGTCTTGTGATTGGACTTACACTCTATAATTTTAACTTTTTAGGAATACTACTTATTGGATTTGCTTTAGGGCTCTTTTCCATATTGGCAGAGCCAAGCGTATACGTATTAACAAGAAAAGTAGAAGATGTTACAGCAGGATATATTTCATCTAAACTTGTCATTGCATTCTTAGGAATCGGGGTTGGATTGGCAATTGTTCTTAATATTCTTAGACTTTATATCGGTTGGCTTGAGTTATGGCATATTTTGTTGGTGGGATACATCGTCGCTTTAAGTCTCATTTTCATTGTCCCAAAACTATTTGTTGGGATTGCATTCGATGCCTGAGGAGTTGCATCAGGACCCATTAGTGCAACTTTCATTTTTGCTTTTTCGCAAGGGATTGCATTTAGCGTAATGTCGGGACAAAATTTAGCCGATTTGTTTGGTTTGATAGCATTGATAGCTATGATGCCGATTATTGTAATTCAAGTTCTTGGACTAATTTATAAATTGAAATCAAAGAAAGAAGGCGTATAAATATGAAGAATCTATTTATTTATATCGCAATTGTTAATCACGGTCAAGATATCAAGGTGATAAAGTATGCACATGAGGCGGGTGTACTAGGGGCCACTGTAATTCACGGAAAAGGTACATCAAACCACGGACTCTTATGCTTTTTGGGATTAAACGAAACAAGGAGAGACATCATATTTATCATCGCCGATAAGGACACTGGCGACATGGCAATGGAAAACATATCAAATGGATTACACATGAACAAAACAAATCACGGAATTATATTTGAAATGCCGCTCGAAAAAGTAATTGGAGCAAAAAAGTATGAAAATCAATCAATGATTTTAAGCGAGGTAAAACAAATGGAACATCAAGCAATTTTTATAATAGTTGACAAAGGAAATGCCGAATTGGTGGTTGACTATGCGTGTCAAGCAGGTGCTAGAGGTGGAACAATCATCAATGCACGCGGGGCAGGTATTCATGAGACACAGAAAATATTCAATATTCAAATCGAACCAGAAAAAGAAATAGTTCTTATCATCGCACAACAAACTCAAGTTGAAGCTATAACTTCTGCCATTACGAAAGAGTTAAACATTAACGACCCTGGCAAAGGAATTATCTTTGTAATGGACGTTACAAAAGCGATTGGACTCTACGAGGAATAAAAAAATAATCGTGAAATCAGATTGTTATAGTCTTTCTTATATGATAAAACGAACAAAATAGTATAAGAACGATCTTATGCAAGAAAAGATCAATTTGTTTATGTTTCTTTTATTCTTGTTTACATTTGGAAACTACGGAATTTATTGACAATATGAGACAGGAAAAAGATTGACAAAACAAGAGGTAGAAGATCTATCTATTCTTTATTTGATACTCGCATGTATCTTTCCGTTCATTCATCCATTTTTGATACAAACGCAAACGAACGAACATATCTAGAACAAATAAGGCTACATCATCTAAGGTGTAGCCATTTTATTTTGAGCGATACTGAAAATATTTTCACGAAATATTATAATATTTCTAAAATATGAAGATATATTATTTGACTTTTCTGTAGATTGTGTTAAAATGTAAGTGTCAATAAGTAGTCATTCTTTTTGCTCATGCAACTAGTATGGATGCTTAGTTTGATAAAGCTAAACCCGGAGCGATCCGGCGACAGAAAACTATAGGGTCTCACTGAGATAGCCAGCTGCCTTTCTAACATCTATATAGGAGAATTGTATGAGAACAATAGGAGTCTCGCTTTTGGCGTTTTTTTTCGTATTGTTGGTCACTCATGTTGCTTTTTTGTATTGGGACGCAAATCAAACTATTTTTCAATATGAAAATGTATCACTTGTTGGTACCAACGCAACCATCCAACAACGTTTCGCATCCAATCAAAATAATCGATTGGTTCCTCTTGGTGCAGTCAAGGGAGTAAACGATGTTGATTCAATTTCATTTTATTATGAAATCAAAATGGAAAAACTTCACACATTAGAAGTATCGATTGAGGATATTACATTCATCAAAACACAATCAGAGCTTCTAGACACGTATGGGCTTGTCATTACAAACCATGAGATTACATATGTGGACCAAATCGCAGTTGTTGTCGTGACTGTATCTTTGCGTATGCCTCAAACAGAAGCAGAGTTAGTTATGATGCAAAACAGTAGTTTAACGTTTCGAGTAGAGTTTAACCAAAAACCAACAAACTAAACGGATAACAAAAAAACGATAGGTCACACTATCGTTTTTTATTTTGATGTATGCCTTTGTATAAGGAAGATGCTTGAATAAATACTTGCATTTATCCTTCATTTTTAGTAAAATATGTATGACACTGGGGGATTAGCTCAGCTGGGAGAGCATCTGCCTTACAAGCAGAGGGTCGGCGGTTCGATCCCGTCATCCCCCACCAGATAAAAAACAATGTTGGGGGTGGATCCACTCCCTACCTTTATTTTGTACAGGAGGGTAATAAAGTTGGCAAAAAAAATCATTGAATTAAAGAATTTGGTGAAAATGTATGACGATGAATACGCAGTAAATCACATTAACTTATACATTAATGAGAATGAGTTTATTACTCTACTTGGTCCATCAGGATGTGGGAAAACCACTACTCTAAGAATGATAGGTGGGTTTGAAACGCCTACTTCTGGTGAAATCATTATGGATGGAAAAATTGTAAATGACGTATCACCGCACAAACGACCAATCAACACCGTATTTCAAAGATACGCTCTTTTTCCACATTTAAATGTCTATGATAACATCGCATTTGGACTATACAACAAAACATTGGAAGAAAGTCTAGAGTTATATGGGAAAAACCATTTATATGAACTTGCAATGGATGATCGTATCAATCGTGCAAAGAATAAAAAACAACTTAGTAACGAAGAAGTAGAAAAGTTAAAACAAAAACCAATCACAAATTTAGAATTAAAACGACAAATTGAACTTAAAATCAAAGAATCAGTAACATCTGTTATGCGACTTGTTAAGTTAGAAGGCTTCGAAAAGCGAAAAACTTCAAGTTTAAGTGGAGGGCAACAACAACGTGTGGCAATTGCCCGTGCTGTTGTGAACAAGCCTAGAATTTTGTTGCTAGATGAACCACTTGCTGCTCTAGATTTAAAGTTAAGACAGAACATGCAATATGAACTAAAGGAGATGCAACGTCAATTAGGGATCACATTTGTTTTTGTTACCCATGACCAAGAAGAGGCTTTGACAATGTCTGACACTGTCGTTGTAATGAAAGATGGTATCATCCAGCAGATAGGAACACCTCAAGATATATATAACGAACCCAAAAATAGATTCGTTGCCAATTTTATCGGCGAAAGCAACATTATAAGAGGTGTTTATAAAGGCAACAAAATTGTTGAATTTATGGGAGTTGAATTTGAGTGTGTTGATACAAACTTTGAACCAGGTGAGATTTGTGATATTGTCATACGACCAGAGGATTTTGATATCGTTCCATTAGCGAAAGCGAAACTCATTGGAACACTTGATTCAAGTATGTTTAAAGGAGTTCATCACGAACTATGTATCATGATACAAGGTAGAGAGTTTGTAGTTCACGATTACGAAACATTTGAAATTGGCGAAAAAATAGGGTTATCTGTTGACCCATATGAAATTCATTTAATGAAAGTGCCCGTCGATGAAGAAATTTAGTTATTTCTCCAAACCGTATTTAGTATGGATGTTTGTTTTAGTTGCACTACCACTTGCAGCTATGATTGTACTATCGTTCATGAAAACAAGTGGAGTTAACTTAGAAGGAGCATCTTTTACATTTGAAAACTTCGCCAGACTCTCAAACCCTGCTGTCATTGTCGGATTTTATAATTCATTGAAATTTGCTTTTATTGCAACCATACTATCACTACTTATTGGATATCCGGTTGCATATATCGTTTCAAAATCAAAAATTAAAAATAAATTTTTAGTATTAGCCGCAATCATTTTACCGATGTGGAGTAACAAATTACTTAGAACGGTGGCAATCGGATATGCCTTATCCGAAAATAATGTGTTAAGAAGTTTTATTAACACGATAGGAATTGACTTTGTGCTCAATATCAAAGGAACTGATTTGGCTATCATCATAGGGTTGATATCCTCGTACTTGCCATTTATGATTCTACCAATTTATACGATTCTAGAAAAAATCGATCATTCTTTGTTAGAAGCAAGTAAAGATTTAGGTGCAAATGGGTTTTGGACATTTTGGAAAGTCATATTTCCAATCTCACTAAAAGGTGTTGCTACTGGAATCATTATGGTCTTCTTACCATCAGCAACAGGTTTTGTTGTACCTTATGTTTTGGGAAATGGAAATTACGTGCTAATTGGAACCGTGATTGAAGATAGTTTTAAGATTGGAATGGATTATAATTTTGGAAGTTTATTATCACTTATTTTGATTATTGTAATATTAGGGGCATTATTTATTATTAGTAAGGTTGACAAAGAAGGAGAAACCTTGTTATGATAAAAGATGCATTTAATCGTACGATTGATAATATGTTTGACACCCCTAATAAACAAAAAATATTTAAAATTATTAGTACAGTATTTAAAATTGTATTTATTATATTTGTTGTCATCATACTATATCTACCGATTTTTGTAATTGCACTTCAATCGTTTAACGATTCTAGAACAGTCTTTAATTTTGGTGGATTCACATTAAAATGGTATGTGGCACTGTTTGATCAAACAAGCTCATTTCACAATCGTGAAGTGATTGTAACAATTCAAAATACATTAAGAGTAACATTTTTATCAACTGTAATCGCAACAATAGCAGGGACTTTAGTCGCCATTGGTGCCCATGCACTTGATAAAAAAAGAAGACAACAACTTATATTACTAAACAACGTTCCAATTTTGAATGCCGAGATTGTGACAGGTATGAGTTTAATGTTATTGTTTTCGTTGTTTTTACCTATTCTTCCAAACTTGTTTGGATTTACCACAATGCTAATTGCACATATATTTTTTTCCATTCCTTATGTAGTACTTAGCGTACTCCCTAAGTTAAAGGAAATCGATGCGAATCTATATGATGCTGCAGTTGATTTGGGATGTACTCCAATCAAAGCGATTATGAAAGTAATATTACCATCCATTCAAGCGGGAATATTCGCGGGTATGTTATTAGCATTCACAATGAGTATTGATGATTTTGTCATCAGCTACTTTACAACCGGTAATGGATTCGATAACATTTCGACATGGATTTATGGAACAATTGGAAAACGCAGTCTTAGCCCAATTGTCTATGCGTATAATACACTTCTTACACTAGTGACTTTGATAGTATTAGTAAGCATTAACGTGAGAAGTTCTAAAAAACCAAGAAAAGATTTGTTTCGTTCGAAATTATAAATAATATAGAAAGGAAAATGAGAAAAAGTGAAAAAAATATTTACTTTAGTAACCATTTTTGCAGCAGCATTTGTGCTATCTGCTTGTTCAAACAAACCAGTTCTCCATGTACTAAATTGGGGAGACTACATTAACATGGATCTTGTAAGAGATTTCGAAAAAGAGTATAGAGTTACTGTTAAGATTGATATCGCAAGCAGTAATGAAGCAATGTATACAAGAATAGAACGCAAAACGACAGCGTATGACATTGCGATTCCGTCTGACTATATGGTCGAAAAACTACACAAAGAAGGGTTATTAAACGAAATTGACTTTACCTTACTTGAAAATTACTCTGAAGATATGTTTTTAGATGACTTTGAAGAGTTACGTAATGATTTTTTTGGTGACAATCAAAAGTATGCGATTCCTTACTTTTGGGGCACATTAGGAATAATGTATACCACATCAAAGCAAGGAATTGAACAAGCTGTAACAACACATGGTTGGAACGTGCTTTTTAATTCCTCATTATTACCAACAAATACTAAAATAGGAATGTATGATTCGCCAAGAGATGCGGTTGCTGTTGCCCAACTGTATTTAGGACTAGACATAAACTCAACACTTGAAGCAGAGTTTACACAAGTAGAACAAGCGTTGGCATTACAACGCACACAATTTGGTTCTCAACGTTTGACTTGGGGAACAGACGAACTAAAATCTAGTATTGTTGCGAAAAACTTAGATGTTGCGGTGGTGTATTCTGGAGATTTCTTTGATCAATTGTATATTGCTGAAGAAGAAGGATTACCACTAGATTTTAAATTATACGTGCCAGACTATACCAACATTTGGTTTGATGCGATGGTGATTCCAACAACAAGTACACAGGTTGATTTAGCACATGCATTCATTGATTATTTCTTGGATGCGGAAGTTGTATATGAAAACTCACTATATGTCGGATATTGTCCAGCACATGAGGAAGCATATGCAATGTTACTTGATGATGAAGATATGATTGACATCATTGAAACATATCCATTCTATCCGATTAAAGATACTCCTAACTTCAATGGAGTTATTTATCGTGATTTAGGAAATACGATTTATACAAGACTTGCAAGCATTTTACAAAATGCAAAGGTCTAATGCCGATGAAACGATATTTATTTGTTGTGATTTGTTTGATTTTTACTCTTACAGGATGCTCGACATCAAAAATCACACCAGGTAGTATTAGCATAAATGGAGACAACACATATCATTACCAATTGATTGAAGACATCGGTGTCTTTCACCAAATGGTTTCAAATAACCAAGAATTTATCATTGTAGCAGGCCAAACAACTTGTGGAGCATGTCTTTTATATAAGGAAGTGCTAAATGAGTTTATACTTGATACAAGGGTAAAAATATACTATGTGAATATCGATGAGGTTCCTGGTTCGCTGGAAGCACTTCGTTTTTATGGCGAATTAAGGACTACTCCAACCACCTTTCTTTATCAGTCAAGCAGGGAAAATCATAGTAAAATCTTGCATCAATTTGGGTATGTTGGAGATTTAGAAATCCTTCGCTCGACATTCGCAAAATATATTAATATTCAATAAGAAAAAGTGAAAAAGACTTGCCTTTTTATGAATAATTTATTATAATATCAAGGCAGTCTCATAGGGGCATGGTTCAAAGGTAGAACAGCGGTCTCCAAAACCGTTGATGAGGGTTCAATTCCTTCTGCCCCTGCCATTTTATTAATAGTGATGGCGGCCGTGGTGAAGCGGTTAACACATCGGATTGTGGCTCCGACACTCGGGGGTTCAAGTCCCCTCGGTCGCCCCATTTTTAATAAAAATATCTTGCAAAAGAGTATTGCTTGTGGTATCATATTGTAGCCGACCTAGAAACATGCGGGTGTGGCGGAACTGGCAGACGCGCTAGATTTAGGCTCTAGTTCTTAGGAGTGCAGGTTCGATTCCTGTCACCCGCACCAATTTGATGCTACAAAAAAACGGACCCATGGTGTAGTGGTTAACATGCCAGTCTGTCACACTGGAGATCGCGGGTTCAAGTCCCGTTGGGTCCGCCATTTTTAAAGCGCCCATAGCTCAATTGGATAGAGCGCTTGACTACGGATCAAGAGGTTGTGGGTTCAAATCCTGCTGGGCGCGCCAATAAAAAGAATAATAGATACACTTATCGGGAAGTAGCTCAGCTTGGTAGAGCGCTTGGTTTGGGACCAAGATGCCGCGGGTTCAAATCCTGTCTTCCCGACCATGCGGGTGTAGTTTAATGGCAGAACCTCAGCCTTCCAAGCTGACTGTGTGGGTTCGATTCCCATCACCCGCTCCATCTTAATAGAATAGGTCTGATATAAAAATCAGGCCTTTTTTCTATTCTTTTTGAACAATACATTCATATTCTACAGTACAGATCAGTTTAGTTTCATACAATAAAATGATATTAAGTGGTAAACATACTCAATAAAAATTCAAAAAACGTGAAAATATATCTTTAAAAAAATCAAAAATAGTGTATAATAGATGCAAGGGTGGTGGAATAAATGAAATTGAAACGAAAAGTATATGATAATTTGCTTTCATGGAAAAAAGATAATGGTAAAACTGCTTTGCTCATTGAAGGAGCAAGACGAGTTGGTAAAAGTACAGTGGTTGAAGAATTTGCTAAGAACGAGTATAAGTCGTATGTTCTTATTGATTTTAGTATTGCAAATGACGAGATTAAATCTCTTTTTAAAAAGTATGCTTCTAATCTTAATGACTTGTTCTTTTTTCTAACATCAATCACCGGAGTTACACTTTATGAAAGACAATCTTTAATTATCTTTGATGAAGTGCAGTTGTTTCCACCAGCGAGACAGCTCATCAAGCATTTAGTAAAAGATAATCGATATGACTATATCGAAACAGGATCTCTATTATCCATTAAGAGAAATGTTGAAAATATTTTGATTCCATCGGAAGAAAGAGCAATTAAAATGCATCCGCTTGATTTTGAAGAGTTTTGTTCTGCACTCGGAAGGGAAGATATTATCACGATTATTAGATCACATTTCGATAATTTAAAGCCGCTCGGTGAAATTCATTCAACCATTATGAAGCTGTTTAGACAATATATACTTATCGGGGGAATGCCTCAAGCAGTTGTTGAATATTTAAAAACGAATGATTATACTAAAGTAGATCGTATCAAAAAAGACATTTTAAAACTATATAGAAATGATATTGCAAAGTACGCAAAAGGTTATGAACATAAAGTATTAAGTATCTTTGATGAAATTCCTAGTCAGCTCACGAAACACGAAAAGAAGTTTATGTTAAGCTCACTATCAAAGGATGCAAGATTTAGAGATTATGAAGACGCTTTTACATGGCTAGATGAAGCGATGATAACGAATACATGTTTTAATGCATCCGATCCCAATCTTGGTTTATCATTAAATAGTGATCGATTAACACTTAAAATTTATATGGCTGATACAGGACTATTGCTTAGCCATGCATTCAGTGAAAATGATGAGATGCATCGAGATGTTGCAAAAGCAATTGTTCAAGACCGACTGGAAATTAATAATGGAATGATATTTGAAAATATTGTTGCTCAAATGCTTACAGCATTGAATAAAAAATTATATTTTTACTCAAGAGCGGATAATCAAGATCGATCAAACACCATGGAAATTGACTTTCTTATCATAGATAAAACAAAACCAACCAAGATTTCACCAGTTGAAGTAAAGTCAGGTAAAAACTACACTACTTCATCATTGAATAAATTTAGTTTGAAGTTTCATGCAAAACTAGGCAAGAAATATTTGATCCATACAAAAGATTTGTTCCAAAAGGATGGTATTACCTATATTCCAGTTTACATGACAATGTTTTTGTAGGATAATGAAAAAAAAGAACGATAAAAAAGCTCTAATGTGATAAATGTAAATTAAGATATTCCTCAATGTAAATCAAAGTTGGTTGTCAATATACATAGGTTAGTTGATAATATAGATGGAAAGGAGAAACGTATGTCAATTGGTAAACGTATTGCAAATGTAAGAAAAGAACGAAACATTTCTCAAGAAGAACTTGCTGGTAGAATTTATGTTTCTAGACAGTCCATCTCAAAATGGGAATCAGATCAAGTGATTCCCGATACAGAAAACGTAATTGCCTTAGCAAAAGCACTAAATGTATCTGTTGAATGGATTATCAGTGGCAGTAAGCAAATTAGTAAGAAAAACTTTCAAAAAGATTTTATTGTATTGATTATTGGTTCAGTATTTTTTGTGACTTCAATTATTCTAGTTATTGCGTATCCTCAAATGTTATCAGAAACATCATCAGTCATTACATTCAATGAATTTAGCATTCTAATTGTGATAAGTGTTGCTATCACGATTTGGGGTATTATATTGGCATACAAAAGAAAGAAATGAGCAAGGAAAAACTATTTAAATTAAAAAAAATGTTATTTATTATACTAATGGGATTGGTTGGATTATGGTTTGTATTTAGTCTTATAACAATACCAAGATATCTCTCGCCGATGCAATCTTTTCCATGGTACACAGGAATTGTTGTAGTTACAATTATAGTAGCAATACCCGTTATAATAACGGTTATAGCTTACTTTACTATCACCCTAAAGATTAGAAAACAGACAAAATAAAAAATGCGACTTCATTTAGGTGTAATTAAGATTATTGACCATAAGCTAAATTCATTTCGACTTAGATTATAGTGTACTGTAAAATATAACAGGGTGCTGTAATATGAAGTAGGGTTGCGTTAAAAATGGTCAGGGGTGCGTAAAATTTCCTAAGGGTGCGTAATTTTTGCTAGGAATGCGCTGTTGTATCAAAATAGGTCAACAAACACATATGAAAGAATAGGTCTGATTGTTAAGTCAGACCTATTTAATATCAAAAAACATAATATTTCATAGGGGAGGTTGTTGGAAATCTCGCTATTGAACTAACAGATTCTATTTTATCAGCATAGGAATACGCTCAATACCATATTTGAATTTAAGGAAATAGAAATGGAATTCTACTGACGGAAAGCTAAAATGAACATCATATAAAAAGACGGGTAACCGTCTTTTCTTTATTTAAAGTAAAATTATGGGTCAGTTAATGGAATAAATCAGCTGTTCCCTTATTTGGGGTTCGTTAATTTGATGTACATAAATAAAATGATTCTCTTGGCGAAAGAAGAATTTGCTTACACCCTGCTTTTTTTCTTTCTCGAAGGGAGCTTAGGAGGAATAATCAAAAGTGTCAACAAGACGAGTCCAGCAAAGCCAACATAAATCACAAGGAAGACCCAAGGAGGGAGCGGTTGGAAGACAATCATCCGGATCAATCGACCGATGAAAGAGATATCCCATTCGGCGACCTGCCCTCCTAATTCGCGAAGATGATATTCCCAGATGGTAAGTGGACATGGTTCCTTTGTGATTGCTAAAAAGGCTACCCCTCCAATCGCGGCGAAATGAAGCAGTCTAAACCAAAGGTTTCGAACCCACTTCCATTTTAAAATCCAACCAAGAAGAACTATTACCTCGCCAACAACGACGAATAGTACATAAACAAGATGAATTGCGACGAGTACGTCCGCAGCAAATGCGTACCAGTTAAGGAATGTTACAGGCATACAAGACCACCTCCATATATATATTACCATGAATTATGACCTCATGCAATAAAACTATGTGATGAGAGGGGTTTGAAAGATTTCATTCTTAAACTTTCGTTTATTTTTAGTAACATACTAATTGAATATAATATATGGAAGCAAAGAGGTGTCTACATTTTCTTTGTTTGTAAAAACCCAAAAAAGCACTATTTCTTTTGTGTCTTTTAGAGCATAAAAAGTGAAAAAAGCACATCGAAATTTTCACTTATGAAAGTGATTGAAAGACCTTTTATTTTAATAACATTACTGATATAATGTGATTAAAGGAGGTGTTTTATATGGAAGAGTATCGATTACACAGACAGATATTATGCATTGATTTAAAAAGTTTCTATGCATCCGTTGAATGTGCAGAACTTGGACTAGATCCATTTAAAACGCCTTTGGTGGTTGCTGATGTCTCAAGAGGAAAAGGATCGATCGTGTTAGCCGTAAGTCCTTACTTAAGAAGCAAAGGCATGCCAAGTAGATGTCGAATTTATGAAATCCCGGAAGGACTTCCAATTCGTTTTCAGAAACCAAGAATGGAGCTTTACTTAGAATACTCTGCTAAAGTGGTAGAAACCTATTTGGAGTTTGTATCGGAGCATGATTTGTATATTTATTCAATCGATGAAGCATTTTTGGATGTAACAGAGTATTTGAATTATTATCAACTAAATGCCGTCGAGCTCGCTAAAAAAATATTAGATACCATCTATGAGAAGACAAAACTATTTGCAACGTGTGGAATTGGTCCAAATATGCTAATCGCAAAACTTGCATTAGACATCGAATCAAAAAGTGCACCAAACTTTATCGCAATTTGGAATTACCAAGACATTCCAACAAAACTTTGGCCAGTTACACCATTAAGCAAGATGTGGGGAATTGGTATTAATATGGAGCGTAGACTCAATCAACTAGGACTCTATGTGATTGGTGATATTGCATCTTTTGATGTAACAAAGTTGAAAAAAGCATTTGGAATATTAGGAGAAGAATTATACTACCACACTCATGGAATTGATATGAGTTTAATACAAGAGAAGTATAAACTAAAACCC
Source organism: Bacilli bacterium (assembly GCA_035362935.1). Classification (GTDB taxonomy): domain Bacteria; phylum Bacillota_I; class Bacilli_A; order ML615J-28; family CAG-313; genus DAOSEC01. The sequence continues at coordinate 21,025 of DAOSEC010000023.1, forward strand.
GCAAGTAAAAGTTATGGAATCGGCCAAACGCTATTTCACGACTATTATGTGCCAGATATATTCCAGATTATACGCGAAATGGTAGATGATGTATGTAGTCGAATGAGAATAGGTCGAAAACAAGCTAAAACAATTAGTCTAGGAATCGGATACAGCAAAGAAGTTATGGGTGGGTTTTATAGACAAATCACACTCGATCAACCAACCTCTTCACCAACAATCGTATTTCAAACATGTATGCGTTTGTTTGAAACATTTTATGAAGACCAACCAATTCGAAGAGTCAATATCAGTGTCAGTCATTTTGTAGAACCAACACTCCATCAATACAGTTTGTTTGAAGACATTGATCAATTGGAAAAAGAACAAGAGTTATTTACCACAGTTGATCAGATCAAAGAACGATTTGGGAAAAACAGTGTGAATCGGGCCTCAAGTGAGTTTAAATCTTCCACCATCAAAGAACGCAACAAACTAATCGGTGGTCATCGTGCCTAGTACTTATGTAGATCGCGGTATTATTAAGTGGGCAGCATTTGATGCTTTGGTGGGGTATCAAACGATGTTAGAAGAAATGAAATATAAGCGTGGGAAAAAAGCTGCACCTAGTTTAACAGATGATTCTTATGAACGTCTAAATCGTATCATTATTTTGGCATATCAAAACAAGCAGGAAATAGGGTTTCGCTATTATCTAGATGGGTATGTGAAAACAACATATGGAGTGATCGTGAAATTAGATTTTACATATCACACGATTAAACTTTCAACTCAAGAACTATTTAAAGCAGAAGATATCGTAGATATTATTGCTTGTGATATCGACGAATAAAAAAACTCTCCAGTTGGAGAGTTTTTAACTATTTGTGATGTTCTTGACACTTTTTGCAATATCCATAAATTTCTGTTGGATGATAAGCAATTTTAAAATCTGATGTTGAAGAAATCTTTTTTTCATAACTAGAGTAAGGACATCCATCTACTTCAACGGTCTCATGGCAATCCAAACAAACAAGAAAATGCTTGTGTTCTCCAGACACTAAATGATAATAAAAGCGATTATTCATAAAAGCTTTGTTAACAATTTGGACTTTACTAAATGCATCTAATATACGGTAAATTGTAGAAAGGTCCATTGTTTTTGGTGGCAATTCATCAAAAATATCTTCTGCACTTTTTGGTGCAGTTTGTGATTTTAAGTAATCATAGATAATTGATCTTTGGTTTGTGTTACGTAACCCATTAAATGATGAACTCATAAATTAGTCCCTTCTTAACCACTTAATAAGTAGTGTGACAGTAAATATGATTCCGTGGAACATAACAATAGAAGATCCACTTGGAATGTTTAAGATATGGGCAAAGTACAGTCCAAAGAAAATAGCAATCACGTTGATAATAACACCAAACACAACCGATTGTTTAAAACTTCTTGCTAATTGATTCGCACTTATCGCAGGGAATATAATGAGTGATGAGATTAATAAAATACCAACGCTTTGTACCCCCAGTACGATTGTAACTGCAGTAATCACTGATAACATATAATCATAAAGTTTTACATTGATTCTAGTAAATCGAGCATATTCATAATCATATGTAATCGAAAATAGACTTTGATACGAGAAAATAATATATATAATAACGGAAATCAGTAAAATTACAGATAATATAATATCAACGATGTTGACAGTTAATATGCTACCAACGAGCAATCCTTCAATAGATCGGTTATAACCTGATCCAACACTAATGATGATAAATCCAAGTGCTAGCGATAATGAAGATACCAAGCCGATTGCGGCATCTCCTCTAACTTTACTGGAGTTCATTAACATTTTAATTAAGATGGATGCAAGGATGGCAATTGGGATAGCAACATAAATTGGTTCATCTACTAAAGCCATCCCAATGATGATTCCCGCAAAACTCACATGAGCAAGTCCATCACCGATGAGTGATTGGTTTTTTAGAACCAAAAAATTACTAAGTAACGCAGTTGTAATGCCGATCGCAAGTCCGGCAATCATCGCGAATAGAAAGAACTGATAACGAAACATATCAAACATGAGAATGTTCCCCCCTACCATTGTGACGGAACTCTTCATAAGGACCAAAGAACTTTAATACCTGATCTATATGCAAGATTTGACTACCCTTTTTAAAACGATCATCGAGATCGTGTGTAACATTGATGATGGTTATTTTTTCTTCTTTGTTTAATTTTCGTAATATTTCATAAAATGCAACACGAAAATCTGCATCAAGAGCAGAAGTTGGTTCATCTAAAATCAAAATACGAGGTTTTGAAATCAGAGCACGAATGATGAAAATTCGTTGTTGTTGACCTCCCGATAGTGAAGATATCATTTGTTTTTTTAAATGATAGACGTCCATCTTTTTAAGCATAACATCGATGAGAGTTTTGTCTTCCTTTTTGATAAAACGAGCACTCTTTTTGCCTTGGATAATTCCTGTATACAATACTTCTTCCACAGTTGCTGGAAAAGAAGGGTCGTTATTGTACCCCTTTTGAGGAAGGTATCCAATTTTATTTTGAAAGTATGGGTCTACAATGATGCTTCCTTTGCTTAGTGGATGAAGTCCGATCAATGCTTTGATGAGTGTTGATTTTCCTCCTCCGTTTGGACCAATGATATTGATGAAATCACCATCCATAATGGAAAACGAGACGCTTTTAACAGCGTCGTATTTTCCGAAGGTTACACTTATATTATTTATCGTTATAATTTCATCCATACTAATCCCTCTAAACGGTTGGTGTAATTAAGAACTCATCAAAAACAATTTGCAAGTTCATAAAATTAGCACTCATGATTTCGTGAAATGTCTTTTTATCTTTTATGTAAGTTGCACTAACGTTGTGCAAACCATGGAATAATAATAAGTTAACCTGATATTGTTGTGCAGCAAGTTCGTTTTTGATAGTAGAAGCAACTCTAGGTTCAACAAGTTCCTCATAGAATAAGTATTTTGCGTTTGATGCTTTGATTTCTTCAATCATAGCAGAAATTTGAGCAGAAGTCGGATTTCCATCAGGGGCAAACTCTTCAGTTAAACTGTGTACAGTAATGTTATATCTAGATGCAAAGTATCCTAAATTTACATGTCCTGCATGGAATATTTCTCTTTTGTTATCGGGGACTCTATTCATGTATGCTTCGATTTCTTCGTGTAAGTCCAGCAATTTATGATAGTAGTCTTCCGCGTTCTCAGTATAAAATTCTGCGTTTTCAGGATCTAGTTCAATGATGTGTTCTAATATCTCATCAATCATTTGTAACGCCATAATGAGATCGACCCAATAGTGTGGATCGTTTTCGTGATCATGATCGTGAGTACTTAATGGTAAAAAACGAGTTTTTAAAGAGGTGTGTTCATGATCGTGCACTTCGTGATTCACATCTAGGTGTTCCGATAGGTTTAAGATAACAGTATCCGATGAAGTAAAAGATATTTTTGAAACCCATGGCTCCATAATGTCACTTGTATAAATAAATAACTTTGCCTTTGTAATGGTAATGATATTTCCGCTTGTTGGTTCAAATCCATGAGCTTCTACACCTGGGGGGATTATCAATCCCACGGTCATTTTGTCTTGTACAATTTGTTTGGCAAAATCATATTGAGGAAATAGGGTTGTTACAATATCGTATTCCTTCCTCGTGTTGCAGCCGGCTAAAGATAAAACCAACCAAGATAGTAAGATAAGTGAAACTAATTTTTTCATAAAATCTCCATGTAAATTGTTTTATCTAATTGTAACACACAATTTATGTATTTGCAAATGGTTTGCAAAAAGAAAATAAAAAAAAGAGGGCCGAGGCCCTCTTCCAAAAACAGTGTTATTCAATTGATATGATTTTTTGTTTTGGTGCTTCTAATTCGATTTTCTTAATAGAAACTTTCAAAACGCCATTATCAAATTTAGCGCGAATACTATCTTCACTTACATCCCCGATGTAATAGCTGCGTTTATAAAGACCATAGAAACGCTCTTTACGAATGTATTTTTTGTTTTCCTCGTCTCTTTGATCTTTCTTCTCAGCTGTTACGGTTAAGTAACCATTATCGAAGTCAATTTTTAAATCTTCTTTTGTGAACCCAGGAAGTTCAATATCTAAATGATATGAATCTCCTTCCTCATAGATATCTGACTTCATAACGCGTGATGCAGTTTGAAAGTTATTATTATTTAGAAAATCGTCAAAAAACTCATCAAACAAACTACGTTTTGTGACTAGTTTCATAATAATTCCTCCTTCCGCTTATATATTAACACAAGAATTGGCACTTGTCAAGCGAGAGTGCTAAAAAAATTCATTTTATTTTATAGATTGCTTTTTTTGGCAGTTGTGTTATAATGTTATAGATTTAAAATAGCAATGTTGGTTGACACGAAGGGGGAATGTTTGTGGGAGATTTTTTAAGAAATCTATTTGTTAATATATCAGTATGGGAGTTACTACTCATATTTTGTTCACGTATTGTAGAGGTTGCTATGGGGACGCTGAGAATCATTTTGATTAGCAAAGGCTACCGAAAACAAGGAGTTATCATCTCCTTTTTTGAGGTAACTTTGTGGGTGTTTGTTGCATCTCGCGTCATTACAAGTCTCTATGAAGCACCAATTAAAGCACTTGTTTATAGCTTTGGGTTTGCTACCGGCGTATATGTCGGATCAAAATTAGAAAACAGATTGGCATTTGGAAAAGTCTTGATTCAAGCAATCACATCTCAAGCACTAGGAAACGTCATCGCAACACAATTGCGATCTGAGAATATCGCTGTAACTGTGATTGATGCTCACGGAAAAGACAGCGATCGTGCCGTATTAATGATCTATTCTAACCGTAAAGGAAAAGATATGATTATTGAAGAAATTCAAAAAATGGACCCTCAAGCAATGGTTGTAAGTAATGACGTTGCTACACTTCAAGGTGGATATATCTCATCATGGAGAAAGTTTGTTAAGTAATTATCTATGTAAAACGGTAGTGTCAAATAGTTTTGGGATAAAAGTGATATAATCATAGTTTGCATAAAG
>DAOSEC010000024.1:0-22810 GCA_035362935.1 Bacilli bacterium
ATAACCTATCTTGATAAAGATGGGGCGATCTTTGAGATTCAATCCGTTCCTCATGGATCTAGTTTAACCCATCCAACTCCTCAAGAATATGAAGGATATACATTCCTATATTGGGACTATAGTACAAATAATATTACCGAAAACAAAACAATATCACCAATTTATCAAATTCATCACTTCTATGTTGAATTCTACGATGCATTCAATGAGTACTATCACGGAGTATCTGTTCAATATGGTGGTGAGGCTGTCATTACAGACTTACCTACAAAAACGGGATATACTTTTGTAAGATGGACTGTATCTTTAGAAAACATCAAACAAAACATCAAGGCTTATCCTATCTTTGAAATTAACACTTACATAGTCACATTTGTTGATTACGATGGTTCCATACTAAAACAAGACCTTGTTACTTATCTAAGTGAAGCAACTGCACCAGAAAATCCAAACAACTTAGCACATCACTACTTTACTGGCTGGAATCAATCCTATGATTCCATAACTTCTGATATCATTGTTCAAGCAATATACCATATCAATCAATATAATGTAACGTTTAAACAAGACAATGGAGAAGTATTGTCGACACACTTAGTTGACCACGGAACTAGCATAACTCCTTCTACCCCAACCAAAATTGGACATACATTCAGCCATTGGAGTATAGAACCAAATAACATTATTTCGGATTTAACGATTTTTGCAAATTATACTGTAAATTATTACACCATTAAATTCTTAGATTATGATGGGAGTATTCTGTTAGAAGATCGTGTTCCATACGCTACTAACCTAGAACTTACTCCTTCACCAATGCTAAGAGAATATCATACCTTCCAACATTGGAATCATGACACCACATTTGTTGAAGATGATACCATTTTTGAACCCATTTATTTAGGTGATTTCGAGTATGAGATCATGGATGATATCATTACGATTACTAATATTAATAAAATTGAATCTGTAATTGAGATACCTCAGTCGATAGAAGGTAGATTGGTCAAACACATTGGTGATTATGCATTTGCGAATCAATTACTCATAACCAGCATAATTCTTCATGATCAAATTGTTTCAATTGGCGATTATGCGTTCTATCAATCATCTAACATCGAGTCTATCTCGATCCCTAGTTCAACAACATCAATTGGTGAATATGCATTTTATGGGTTAATCCACATCAATCAACTCATCATACCAGATAGTATCGAAGAAATTGGATATGGTGCGTTTGGATTAACTAGTGTAACATCCATTGAATTACCTGATAGTTATGTAGGGAATACTTCGGGAATCCTATTTCATATGAATCAGATTGCCTCATTAACGGTACCTTCCATTGATTGGGGAATATGGGGTTATTTTAATGGTCCAGCGCCAGTTAGTTTAACCCATATAACGATAACAGCTCAAACTTATCTCAATCGCTATAGTTTCTCAAGCGAAAACTATATAACACACTTGGTAATATCAAATCAATTAGAAGAGTTTAGTGAAAGCTCTTTGAGTGGGCTTACCTATCTTGAAGAACTAACTATCCCATTTGTAGGATTAAGAAGAGACAACATTACCTCCTGGTATGAAGGAAAATTATCCACTTTATTTGGTATTGAAGGAAATAAGAGTGTACCACTCAGTTTGAAGAAAATTCAATTAACAGATACTGAAATAATTCCTGAACTTGCATTTAGTAGTCTGTCACAATTAGAAGAGGTTATACTTCCATCTAACCTGAAACGAATTGAGCGTGAAGCTTTTAGTGGATCCGGCTTACTTACGATTGAACTACCCTATGGTTTAGAAGAAATAGGACTTAATGCTTATGCGATTATCAACCCAGTTCCTTATGTCTTTATCCCTGAAACAGTGATTGAACTAGGTTACATTAACTCACAGATGTTATATTATCAAAAACCTTATGATGGAGAGGTTTCTGCATACTTAAGTTCAAATGCTGCATACAACGTGAATCAAATCATCACAACTGAATTATATGAATATGCAATCACGAATAATTTAGATGAAGTAATCATAGGAAAGTATTTTGGAAATCAAATATGCATCGATATCAATGTCGCATTTCCATATCATAAAGTAATTGGTATTTCTAGAGCTGTATTTAGAAATATGAGCCAGATCACAACCATTCATTTTGGAAATCATTTAGAATACATTAGCAGTTATACGTTTGAAAACCTAACTAACCTTACAACTTTGGTTTTCCCTGATACACTCAAAGAAATCGGTAATTATGCTTTTAACAATGCAACATCACTTATTAATATATCTTTTTCACAATCACTAACATATATTGGAATGTATGCATTTCAAAACGCGACATCAATTACAAGTCTAGCCTTCCCGAGTTCGCTTGAATACATTGGCTCAAACGCATTCTCAGGCTCTATCAATGTAGAATCAATTGTGTTTGGAGAGAATTCACAGCTAAGAACAATTGATACTAGAGCGTTTGAACACATGAACAAAGTCACAACACTAACCATACCTGATTCCGTATCCTTTATAGGTTATGCATCCTTAAAAGGTATGAGTTCATTAGAAACACTAATCGTTCCATATGTTGGAATGAGAGAAAATTATGCTCCATTTGGATCAATATTCGGAAGAGAATCATATGAAGGAACAATTGGATTGGTTCAAGTAACTGGTTTTCAGGTTTCTGGAGTACACTATATTCCTATTACCCTAAAAACAATTGTTATTACAAGACAACTTGCATTATATGATTATGCTTTACATAACCTATCATCGATTGATTCTTTGTATTTACCATCTGCACTAACAAGCATTTCTGAATATGCATTATACAATGCATCAAACTTCACTATTTACACAGAACTTGATTACATCCCAAGTGATTGGCCAATGATCACTATACCAATCATTACCAATACATCATATTAGCAAATGATAAAAGAACTAATTCCATATTCCGAATTAGTTCTTTTATATTACGTCATTTTAACCATTTTATCAGTCAATTGGGATCGTGATGTTAGTTGAAGTTTACTCATTTTGGTGACTATATAATTGCAATTCTGAAAAATTGATTTCCTTGTCAAACAATTATTCTTATTTACTATACAACAAGAACGGAAATATTATTATAAAATTTTAATAAAAAACTTCTAACAGATTTATAGTTAACGAGTATTGTTAATCCATCACAACACAAATTGTATAATCATAGGAATAATAATCAAAATGTTGTGTAACTGTTAAACAGTTTAGATTACCACTTGAACAACAAGATATGGCATTTAACTCCATTTCATTCATTGACCCGCTTATTGTACTATAATCCGGAAGATAAGTGACTGAATCATTACTCGCTCTTTCGCAATCAGATAATAATAATTGATTTAAATCATTCACTATACTATATCTACCAACATTATGACTTATGAAAAAATTCAATGTCTCTTCGTAGGTTAGATCACTGAAATCAAAATGACCCTTTACCCAATACACATTCATTAATTATCCCTCCTTGTTATTAAGCAATGTACCTTTTCCAATTGATGAGAATTTTTACTTATTAATCCTCATTTTCATTTCGATGAAGATTGCTTGTATTGATATTTCATATGAGATAGTCTTAACATATATTCGACTTTGTCATATATCGTTGTTGTTTATTGGAACTGCATTATTACATCCAGTACCATTATCCTTATAATTTGTACACCCTAAAAAGAATTGATTTTTATCTTTCTTCTTTTTTACTATCATATATCCATCACATAAGTCACAACAATAAATATTACCATTACCTCGAATATCATTGGTCATAAAATCACAAAGTTCAGGTTCATTGGTGCATATGTATAGTCGTAATCCATATGCTTTGTTAACTCTTAGTTGTAATGGAAATCCACATAAAGGACAGTATCTTCTGTCCTTTTTTGTTTCTGTTAACTGTTTACTAAGTTCTCCATGTACTGTTATGTTTTTATAGTTCTCAATCAGTTCCACAACAAAACTAGATGGATTTTTCTCAGGAGCAACAATAAAAACTCGATTCTTGGTTCTTGTCATCGCAACATAGAATAATCTTCTTTCCTCAGAAAATGAAATCCCTTTGTCTTCTTTAATAACAAAACGCATAACGGGATCATCTTCGATTTGACAAGGGAAACCATATACACCATGTTCAGCGTTGATTATAATTACATTGTCATAACCCAATCCTTTTGAACTGTGTGTTGTTAAAAAGTGCACTCCAACATCTGGTTGTGAATGACAAGTAATGAAACCTTCACTATAACTAAAGAATTCTGTTTGGCCAAGTCTTTCGCCATCAAATCCATATCGTCCAAGTAGCAATATTGATTTTTTCTTTCCATGAACTTGCACAATTTTATCAATTACATTGCTTATTACTTTTGCCTTCTCGTGTAGAACACCTTTCACACCAGGAATTGCATTCTTCTTATAGTCATTACAATATGTAAATATAACAATTGGCTTTTGGATTGATTTGGGTGATATCAGACTCTTCTTGATTTGAGTTTCATTTCTTTGGATAAAATCACCTGCAATATCAATCAACTCTTGTGCATTACGATAGGTATGGGTAATCTTAAGTTCAGCAGCATAGCCCATTTGTTTTTTAAATTCGGTAAACAGTGTAATATCTGAACCAGAAAATGCAAATATAGACTGCCAATCATCACCAACAGCTACAATTTTAGCATCTGTTACCTCAGATAACGTTTTTGCTAGATTAAACCGTTGTTGGGATATATCTTGATATTCATCAACAAAAATATACTTAAATGGTAGTTTATTGCCTAACTCTTTTACTTCTTTTAAGTATCTTGCTGATTCATTAATCATATCCTCATAATCAACTGCACCTATTCTTACTAGTTCTTTTTGATAGTGTTTATATATTTCTTCAATGATATCAATGAATAAAAGGTCTCTATCGTTCTTTGTTTTATCTCTCAGTATACTAAAACCATCGACACCATATCCCATTGTTTTATAATTTCTTAAAAAATTAGATGCTAATATCGCAAATTTATCAATATATTTTGCGTTTTCTGATTTTTTAATTTTCTCATAGACTTCTTCATCTGAACGTCTATTTAACACAAATCCTTTAGGTTCGAGTTGTTCTTGTAAATGCTCTAACGTATTTCTTTTATCATTTTACATTGAATACGTATAAATTAAGTTAGTGTTATGTGTTCGGTGGTGTGTAATTTTAGTCTCCTATAAAGAAGCACTACACACGATGTGAATAGGAGGGAACCACAACGTGTTCCGAGTTACAACTCCTATAAAGGAACAATACACACAGAAACACAAAAGCAAGCAGAAGCTAAAGAGTATTTGTTACAACTCCTATAAAGGAACAATACACACCATAGTAAAACGATTATAGAACACGAACTATTACAGTTACAACTCCTATAAAGGAACAATACACACGAAGTTGATTAGAAAGTTTAAAAGTAAAAAGTATTAGTTACAACTCCTATAAAGGAACAATACACACTAAATACTGGCGTGATGGTCATTATGAAGTAAATGATCGTTACAACTCCTATAAAGGAACAATACACACGAAGAAATTTCTATCAATTTATTGAAGAATATATAGTTACAACTCCTATAAAGGAACAATACACACACGGAAAACCGACTGAAATTCAATTAACTATGTTGTTACAACTCCTATAAAGGAACAATACACACTGAGAGAACCTAAAGATATTATCATTAACGATAAAGTTACAACTCCTATAAAGGAACAATACACACATTTAGAAAACGACTACAATGTTGAGATATTTATAGTTACAACTCCTATAAAGGAACAATACACACTAACTCCTAACCTATAACCTATACTATATACTAAGTTACAACTCCTATAAAGGAACAATACACACATTTATGAAACCGCAACAAATAATACAAAAAAAGAGTTACAACTCCTATAAAGGAACAATACACACTTTGCAGAACATTATATTACAGAGGTGTTAAGTAGTTACAACTCCTATAAAGGAACAATACACACGGTTTTGCTTCTTCGTTTCACTGGGTCATGGATACAGTTACAACTCCTATAAAGGAACAATACACACAATCTACGAAACAAACGTTCAGTGTGGTCTATCAAGTTACAACTCCTATAAAGGAACAATACACACTGGTGATAACGTAAAGGAAAACGGGATTATGTATAGTTACAACTCCTATAAAGGAACAATACACACTAACAGATACAAAAGAAATGGAGTTGTCTAATTTGTTACAACTCCTATAAAGGAACAATACACACTTGCATATGATGGCACCACTCTCACCGTGCTATTAGTTACAACTCCTATAAAGGAACAATACACACAAGATGAAAGTGGGAAGTGGATTCAAGTTCCTTTCGTTACAACTCCTATAAAGGAACAATACACACTCTTTCTTTTAGGATAACTTCTTGAAATGATTCTGTTACAACTCCTATAAAGGAACAATACACACCGGAGAGTTCTATCCTTGCAAACCTGACATATTTGTTACAACTCCTATAAAGGAACAATACACACGCTATGGATGTTTCAACTGCTTTAGCTATTTACAGTTACAACTCCTATAAAGGAACAATACACACGTTCAAGGGGGAGTAAAAAATGAAATACAAATTAAGTTACAACTCCTATAAAGGAACAATACACACGGTAAAAATATGTATAAAAAAATTGAAGTAGTATAGTTACAACTCCTATAAAGGAACAATACACACGAAAGAGGTTGGTATGATACCTTTAGAAATTATTAGTTACAACTCCTATAAAGGAACAATACACACTAGCTTGACCGTGGCTTTAGGGGGAGGAACTCTAGTTACAACTCCTATAAAGGAACAATACACACGTGGTAGAAACGCTTTTCTATACTTGATATATTAGTTACAACTCCTATAAAGGAACAATACACACCTTAAATTCAAAAGCACCATTAGATGACCCAAATAGTTACAACTCCTATAAAGGAACAATACACACTACGAAGAAGCGTTATGGTTCTTTGAAGAGATATGGTTACAACTCCTATACAGGAACAATACACACAAATCAGTGTAATCTATTCGCAACAATCATATTACAGTTACAACTCCTATAAAGGAACAATACACACTCAAAAAGCTAATAAGAGAACTGGCAACAGAACAGTGTTACAACTCCTATAAAGGAACAATACACACGGAAAAGGTAGTAGTGTTGTACTACACCACTACCTGTTACAACTCCTATAAAGGAACAATACACACTCACTTATGAATTTAGTGATGATGTTCGAAAGAAGTTACAACTCCTATAAAGGAACAATACACACAAAGAGATCAAATTTGTTAAGAGCTCTCGAGCTATTGTTACAACTCCTATAAAGGAACAATACACACGGGCAGAAAGGAAACTATGAAAGAGATCAAATTAGTTACAACTCCTATAAAGGAACAATACACACTGATCATGTAAATCATTTAAAAGAAACAGATCCTCGTTACAACTCCTATAAAGGAACAATACACACGAAACACAAATAGAAAATGATGAGATTACAAGAACAGTTACAACTCCTATAAAGGAACAATACACACACATTAGAAGAAAATGATTGGGACTATACAGAGTGTTACAACTCCTATAAAGGAACAATACACACCAAAAGCAACTACAACACGATGTAACGTTACGTAAGTTACAACTCCTATAAAGGAACAATACACACGCTCTGTTTTTATTTCTGTTGATTGTTCTTTATCCATGTTACAACTCCTATAAAGGAACAATACACACGCTCTGTTTTTATTTCTGTTGATTGTTCTTTATCCATGTTACAACTCCTATAAAGGAACAATACACACTCAAGGCACTAAGTCCTGACCACTCCTGGCAGGCTGTTACAACTCCTATAAAGGAACAATACACACATTTAGAGGACAAAGGGAAATATTATAATTGGGAGTTACAACTCCTATAAAGGAACAATACACACATACTCACCACCTTTCAACCGCATTTGATTATACGTTACAACTCCTATAAAGGAACAATACACACGCATAACGCCGAGCAAATTTTATAAGGAGAACGAGTTACAACTCCTATAAAGGAACAATACACACAAAAATGATTATAATTAAGAAAAATTGGTTTGAGTTACAACTCCTATAAAGGAACAATACACACATAAATAATGAAAATCAAAGCAAACAAATGTGAACGTTACAACTCCTATAAAGGAACAATACACACTGGAAACTTCAATAGCAAAGGGTGTAATGTTCTAATAGTTACAACTCCTATAAAGGAACAATACACACTATTCAAGAAATTATTCTGCAGACAATTATATAATGTTACAACTCCTATAAAGGAACAATACACACCACGAAAAATATGGCGTTTTGAGTTTTTTTGCTGTTTTTCTATACAAAATTATGCTTTTTCGTATAATATGATGGTTTTAACATGATTTTTCTTCGACCACCTATCCTATTTTAGCATTTTTTATATGTAAATTTGATGATTTTTTGGTAGGTGGTCGAAAATTATATTACAATATTTAGATTTTTAGTAAGTCCTAGATCGCATTTTATTACATATTTGTCCGATAATTGTTCAAAAATGATTACTGAGTCTGTATGTGTATCAATGATGCTTGCTAATTTAGCCTTAAGTTCTCGCAAATCTGCGTTTGTAATATTCCCAACGAATACAGATTTTTGTTGATGAAATAAGTATTTTCTTAGGACTTTCATAACCTTAACACATTTTTTCTCTTCAACATCATAGGATACTATTACAAACAAATTACCACCTCATCCTAAATCCAGAATATGTTTCTTTATCGTTTATATGATTAGTAAGCTTATGAATTTCTTTCGATATAATTTGATTATAGGAGTATTTACGGTTTGATCCGTTGGTACTTATGGTTGTTTTCATAAATGCTTCTAGTTCTTCTATGAAAATGGTTCCACCAAGTTTATTTAAATATACTCCCTCATTTTTATTTTCAAAATGCATTTTACTGATTTGTTTGCGATTAATTAGTCTAAATATTGTTCTATCAATGACAACTGGTTTAAAGATATCAGCTATATCAAATTGAAGACCTTCCTTTCTGCGTTCATAACTATGAATAAACGGTAAATGTAATACTAAACTTGACCGATGTATTATTGATTCAATTAGTGAATATAGCATTTGATAACCAAAACTCATCATCGCGTTGACTTCATTTAATGGTGGTCTGACAGAACGTCTTCCAAAGCAAAATTGATTTTGAAAAATGATTTCATCAAAACAACTATAGTAAATTTGTTTTATTCTCGCTTCTATTAACATGATATCATTTAGCTGTTCTGTATTTAATTCTTCAAGTGATTCAAATAAAGTATCTATTAGGTTAATTTGATCTTTACAAATACTCCGTTTCTTGTGATAGTATTTCAATAATGCTCTCATATTGTATGCTGAGGCAAGAATGATTTCTTTCGCAACCACAATCCGTTTCTCATTATTGATGATATGTTCTACTTGATTGATGATAGTCTTTCCAAGTTTTGGTACATCTGGAACAAACGAACCATAATAATTCCCAAAGTAATTGAAATAATGAATCGTTATCCCATATTGATTCAGTAGAGCATAAGCTGCTGAGTTTACTATAATCTGTGAAAATACATTGATCAATTCAATTTGCATAATCGGAATATAGATTTTTTCATCTTTATTAGTAATAAACACCAAACTTTGATCTTGTCGTTTTAATTCTCCTGATTGATAAATATAAAATCGCTGTTTCATAACCGTTTTAACATTCCAAATCCCATAGAGTTTTTTGAACCAATACCAGTACATAATAGTAAATCAATTAACTCATGTGTAGCATTTGTAACACCAATAGTAATGTCATATGTAACAAAAAACGAATGTTTAAAATGCACGAGACGTTTTCGTTTGGTTTGGATTATTTTGATTTCAAATTCAACTGGATATCGTTCATAAACAAGCAAATATTTATTAATGATATTTTGTTTGATGCTTTCAATAAATTCATGCGACTCGGGTTCTAGATAGATTGTCCTATTTTCTTCAGTTTGATAAATCGTGACCGGTGAAATGGATTCAAATTCAACCACATCCTTTACTTCAAGTCTTGGCGATAAAACATCATATCCATTATGTTCCACCAACACTTTTCCTATATGAATCACTCGGTTTAAATTCAAATAATTGGTCACTTCTATTAGTATATCTTCATCTATCGATGCAAGTTCAAAATAACCATTGTTTAGAAATGCCATTGATTTGGTCTCGTTGTTTATCTTGAAGTGACCTAGAATGTCACTAATTACAAACAATTTGTATTTCCGATTTTCTATGATATTACCTACATCATGAAGCTGAGTAAATTTATCACTCATTCCCATCATGGAATATACAAGACTTTGTACATAATGCTTGTAGTTAAGTGGAATCTCTTTACCAGCCAGTGCTAATTTAATCCTTAATCTCACTAATTGTCCCTCCCCCAATAAAATTTGTTTTCCCTATACCAATATAAAACAGTGCTTTATCGAGGTTGTTAACTTTCATTGTTCCAATGTTTCCACCTAACTGAAATCGCACTCTATTCATTGTATGATACCGTTCATCAACTATATGATTTTTATTTATCCACTGAACTTCGGTTGGAATAATGAAAGTTGTCTGATAGGTGTGATTATAATACTCAATCTGTATAGCTAAATCTTCTACTCTTTGTAAAGGGGTTTCTACTTTAATCGTACCGCTAAATGCACTACCTTCTTTGAGAATCATTTTCTTAAATGAAATGATTTGATAATATTGCTCAAACAGCAAATTATTGGGTTCGAAAAACGCTTTTATATAATCTTCATAGGGCAATAAACTATGAAAAAAGTAAATATCAATATTCAAAATTTGCGTATTGATATAATTTTGTTTTTCAATGACAGAACGTTTAATAAAGATACCAGGATACTTCTGGAAATGTCCGCCAGATAACAAATAATAAATACATTCCTTCTGAAAAGGGCATTCATGACATAGTCCATTTGAGTTTATGCAAGTTAACTTTTTAATCTGAGAAAACAGGGTTTTCATTATAAGGTATTTAGGACATTGTTGAAATGCCGCTCCGAAAGGAAATTTAAGTTGATATGAATAATGGACTACCATACGATTTCCATGAATCCTGGAATTTCCACATAATTCTCATACTGATCTTGCGATACTAAATTCATACTACCAATTGTATAGGGTTTGGCAATTTGTTTGTTGTTACCTTTTCCCATACCTGGGTAAAAAAGTGTTTCAAAATTATTTTTGTAAAAATCTACATCAAAAGCGGTACCGATTGATTTCGCAATATAGTTTGTGTTTCTTCCAATTTGAACAATGATTTTACCTTTGCTTAGTTCTTGTTCTATTCTAGAAATTTGTTGATAAATTGCATGTTTATCAATGTCATCACGAACATTAATCTTATCAATAAACTCTTTCTCATAGATAAGCACATTTCTCATGAACTGTGCGTTTATTTTAGGGAAAATTACCTTTAAATTATTCAGACGTTGTTCAATTGCTTGTAATAATTTTTTTTCATGAGGTTTTAGTCTTTCATCTGACATGATTGATTGATTCTTGATGAAAAACTCTCCCTGAGTTGAAGCATTAGTGTCTATGCACTCAAATACATTTGGAATACCACCTTTTTTGGTAATTCTTGTGACCAACTTAATTGTAGGACTAGAATCAAACAGAATATCACGACATATGATTTTGCTTCCAGCAATCATATTGACATTTCGTTCAACATTTTCTATTTCTCTTCTGTTTGCTAAATTTTGTTGATAGTATCTCTGAATTTCAGGATCATTTTTAACGATATCATAATAAATCACGTTCATTATGTATCCTTTCATCGAAGACCCAGGTATCATCAATTGATTTAAGTTTTTCGTATGTTCATTGATATCTAACTGATTGGTTTTTGGTGTACCTAGTTTGACATTATACACAGGTTTTAAGTTTTTTCGTTCAATTTCATTGGGGCTAATCAATTCTGCAATCTCACGTTTGGCATCGCCTGATTTACTTTGATTGATAGTCATAATTTTGGTTAAAAAATTTGGTGAAAGTAGTTTTGCTTTATTACGAGAAAAAGTAACCCCAATTAAATCATCAAACAAGTATCTTTGTGAGTTGATGATGGTGTAATTAGGATATTTTTCACCTGTACCAATGTGAATTGGAGATATAACATTAACTTGTTGCATATGTAACCTCCTAGATCAGCAAACCAATTGCATTGGTATAAATACTACCTTGAGTACTATCTTCTAACACCAAGTTACCAATGAATGGTTGCGTTGTATGAACAATACTGCCTTCAAGCATGACTAGCAGCTCTTTTTTGTAGATACGTTCTTCTTGTGTCGCAAACTTATTATCTAAAACCTGCAACTTATAAAATGATTGATCGATATTGATGATATCACTACTTATAATTGCTTTTGATAATAATAGTTTATTTTCTTTTTGATTTGAAAAATCTACTTGTTCTATACCAATGTATAAAAAGAGATTTGATCCTACTGATTTTTTTCCACCAACAGAAATATGTTGGAATTTGTCAAATACTAATTTGATTTGATTGATTAACTCTTCGTTTCTAACTTGAAGATAAACATCAAACATAGAGTTTTCTTTATAATATGATACCTTGTTATAATAAAGACTCGTATCATCACCAATGTTTACTTTGTTTCTAGTCTTTAATACTGTAACCTGTTGTGGATCACTTGTGGCCTGATCTACTTCTGATTTTAGCGCTATTGTGGATTGTTGATTGATTAACACATAGTTCCCATCAACAAGTTTGGTGATTAGCATTTCATTGAAATTAGATAGGTTACGATATTCCTTAAACATTCCTAAAGTAATCCACTTAACCTTTTTAAGTGACTTCAACAATGAAATGGTTTGAATATCCGCTTTTTGTAATGATTTTAATTCCGGTGTAATATCAAGAGGAATTGGTAATAATCCACCTGGAAAGAAGGATGATACAACAAAAGCAGGATTCTTTTCGTGAGTTTGTTGGAGTAGCAGTTCAATCTGATCTCTTCCTAAAATGGTTTTTAGATGATGTATCAAAGCACCAAAAAAAGCCAAAGAATCTGGTACTTTTGTGAGTGGCCCAAGTGGTGAAAACTTCAATCGATATAGTTTCATATTAAATCATGCTTTCTTTTTTAATCGCTATTTCTACTTTTCCATAACCTCTCGTACCACTACCACCTAAGTAATTTGCTTTTAACAATTCAAAACCTTTTTTTAGCACAGCAATCATTTCTTCAATGTTTTCATTATTATATGCATTAACAATAATTTCACCCTCGAAAGTAACACCTGCTGGAACCCTTTCACTGAATCGTGGGTTGGCTGCTTTACCAGTTCTTTTGTCAATGGAATTTTCGGCTTTTACCTCTGTAAAAATCCCAAACCCTAACATTTCTGTTAACATATTGACTGATTGTTTGCTTAAACACAAATCTCTAAAAATAACACGAGTCGGACCATTTTGATCGGTATCAAACAACTTTTTCATATCGTTTTTTGTTAACTCTAATAATGAGCGAATTTTTCCTTTTAAACTACTACCAGGAATAATTGGTTCGCCTGTGAGTGGGTTTTTAATAACAGGATTATCAATGCCACCAATACCATAAATTTCCTTTGAACCTCCAATGTGAATACCTGTTAATACTTGTAATTCGATTTCACATACACAACGTTTTGTTAATCTAATATCATTCATATATAATCCTCCTTACTTCTTTAAATAAGCAACAATGCTTTCAAAAAATTTACTAAATGTTTCAATATCTTTTGATGTTTTGATTTTACTTGGACTAATCAAAGTTTCTAGTAATGAATAAAAATCTTTATGTATTAGTTCTCGTCCTACTGCATAAGCTGTCATTGGAATAATCATATAAAGTTTTTCTTGTGCTTTAGAAAATTCACTGGTTTTTGCTAAATGTTCAGCTTCTTTGATCATTGAAAACAATTTTCTGACTTGATTTGAATTTGTCTTTTGTAAATTGTTAGCTACTTTATGTGCTTTACCATCAGGTAAATACAAGTCTGACATTGTTAACTGTTCACTACATGACTTTGGATTTGCTTTTAATTCTTTTGCGATTTTAACAATCACACTATCTTCAAATTGTTGGTTATAACCACCATATCTGTTATCTCTCATAACGATTCCTCCTTATTATTTCTACTTTTCATCAAGGTAAAGGCAATGACAATTTTATAGATTTTTAATGTATGAACATTGATGTCGCGTTTAACAAATAATTGTTTAAGTTTTTCTTTCACATAATCATCTTTGATATTTCGTTCGATAGAATATGAGATTTGAGGTATAAACTTAGCAAACATATCTTGTGGATGGGTGCTGTCAAAACTAGAAAGAATGGAACTATACAATTTGTATAACATTCCTCTTGTTATTTTGCCTTGGTTCATCCATTGTTCAAATACTTTTATTTCTTCAATTACAAAATCCAAATCACTATTCGATATCGTTACATCTAACATTGTTAAACTGTTTTTTCCGTCGACTTGTTTTGATTTGTGTAAATATTCTTCTGCTTGTAAGATCGCAAATCGAATTGGACTTTTAGGATTTAAAATTTCAATTCCGCTAGACAAATGAATATTTGGGTTAGAGGAAGTAAACATAGAAAATTCTTTAACAATGATATTGTTTATATCAAGAATATCGCTAGCAGTAGCAATTAATACCAAATCGTCCCCTCCGGCGTAGTTCACATAAACTTTCTCTTGATATTGCTTTTTAATGATGATGGATAATGTTTTCGTGAAGAAATAGTCCATCGTTCTCGATAAAGTCAATATTTTAGAAAATGTTTTAACTTCTGAAGGAATCCCTTTTCCCATAATAAGTCCGAGATTATCAACATCCATCTTGAGAACAGCAATTTTTGGATCACCAACCGATAACTTAGCAATTTGTTCAAACGATTTGTTGTTGGCATTATGATTTGCATAGTATTTAAATTCCCCTAAGTCATGACCATTGATTGTTACAAAATAGTTGTGTTCTTTGACTAATGGTTTTGATATCAATACGTCAATAGAACCTAAATCACCTATCGTAAAACTTAAGTCACTCATAGAATTATCTTGATCATATTGATATCTTATATATAATGTTTGATTTTTTAATAAATCATTTAAGATAAGCAATTGATTACAATCAATACATCTTCTATTTTTTTGAATTTCATATGTCTCACAAAGCTCACACACTTCATTAAATGGTTGTTTCACAAACGCAAAATCTGTCTTTTTTAACAATGTTTTAAATTTTTGCTTCTTGCTAATTAGGACTTTTTTATTGTGAAAATCAATGATTTCATCATATGCTTGTTCTAAACGATTCATCTCGACTTCATTACTAGCAATCGCAAAGGAAATTCTACCTTTGTACTTTTTATAAATACTTTCTTCAATTGATTCTATCGCTGTTTCAATTTTATGATCAAATTCAGCACCTTTTGGCAATAGAATCAAACCTCTTCCACCTGCTGAAAATAGTAAGTTTTCGTAGGATAGTCCAAATTGATGTAAAATGTAATATCCAATAAAATCTGTTAATAATAGTAAATAAAATGATCTTGAGCGTAATGATTGAGAAATAAAACCTTTGGTTTTTTCTCCTTCTGTTACCCGGTAAATATAGTCTTGTATACCAGATAAATCATACTCTAACAATGCAAACTGAATGGATTGGTTTTCTTTCCCATATTGATACTGGCAAGACTCCAAACAACTAGCGATAGCGGCAGTCAGTTTTAAATGATCGAATAAACTGACAGATGCCTTATAACTTGGATTGTCTTTTTGATAGGTAGCAGAGGGAATTGAAGTCGTATACTGCTTGATCAGTGGATACAACTTATGATGTATTGTTTTGATATCCTCTTTTCCAAGTGGTTTAATCGCATTAACAAACTGATTAAATAATCGCTTGTATTCCTCTTTTGCTTTGACAAGATTTGGTTCTTTTTCTTGATCAGTCAAAGCAAATTGATCAAGGGACTCAATAGAAACAAACTTTTTCGAAATGGATTCTTTTGACGATAGTGTCACCTCATTGAAGATACTATGCATACGTTTTAAAATGTAATCAAACTTGCCTTGTTCTACTAATTGATCTTCTTCTTCGTCGCTTTTTCGATCATGAGCGGACGCAAGTCGATCTGAGGTTGCAATAATACCATTTTCAATATGGTGTGCTGCTGACTCTCTGACTAAAAACGACAGGTTAGGTAAATGCTCGCTAATCAATTTTGATGTAAAAGCAGCATGCTTGTATTGTCCAAAATCTTTCATAAACATTGCATCAAACGATTTTGGATCGATGGTTGCACCTGTTCTCTGATAAAACTTACCTATGTCGTGCAAGAGAGCAGCTAAGGTTTTAGTCTTAATTGTTGTCATTGGTTCATTAGCCATGTTTTTCTCCTTTCATTTGGTTTTTAATTTCATCATTTATATCATGATATAAATTCCAGTTTATTTGTTTTCTTATGTCTGGAAATAAAGTAGTAAATATATTCTTTAGTTTCTCCATTAAATCTTTTGGAGTAAAACCTACCCTTTGTTTGATTTCTTTCGCTGTCATACTCACTAAATTGTGTGCATATAAATTCCTTATTTCGATCTCATAATTTCTACAATCAGATAATAATGCTTTTATGAAATCATTTTCCTCACAAAGTGATTCGTAAATAATTTTTAGATTTTTGCTACTTAAACTATAATCATTTGAAGTAAAAAGAAACTGTTGGGATAAATCTTGCTCAAGATTAGTAAAATCAATTCCTGGTGCTTTAAACGGAATGTTGATGGTGTATTTTTCAATAACGTTTATTTTTCTTTTGGTAACGTTGATAATAGCTTCATTGTATAAATGAAGTAACACTGGTGTTAATGCACGAGAAAACTCATCAAAAAGGGATAACTCGAGTTTTGATTGCATATAAAGTAAATAATCAAATAACTCATTATGATGAGCAATAGGAAAAAATTCAAACTTTGATTTTATCTTTTTTGCTTCTTTGAGATTCAAATGATACTTGAATTGTGCTTTGCGAATCAAATTGTAACAATTGTTATCAAACAAGGATGGGTACAGTTCAATAATTTCAATGGAGCGATCATAATCATATGATTGATTGGCTTGTTCAATCGCTTTAATTAAGAGTGCATGTTTAATATTGTTGTATTCAATCAGTCTAGTGCGATCCTGAAATTCGCTATCTATGGAATCATATGATTCATTTAAAATGTCTTGACCACTAGTCATCTTAAAAATATAAGAGTTATCGGACTTCTTAATTTGGTTTTTTTCATCAATATCAACTTGATAAAGTTTCACATGGAAATCTAACTGAGAGGCTACAAGTAATAAGGATGCTTGCATTTGGGGGGTTCCAGATGATAAATTAATGATTATTTCAATTGGTTGGGCTGAATTTTTCCAAATATTAATTAAATATTGTTCAAAAATATTATCACATACTCCGAACTTGTTTGGCTTATCTACTTCGGGATGTTTCAGTTCAATCACCTCTATACCAGGTGCTAAACTCTTTAAAGCCATTTCGTATGTATGATTGATATTTCGATCAGTAATCTCCAAAGTTTCAAATAAATATACATGAGTTGGTTTTATTACCCTGACAATATGTAATAAAGCAGAGTCTCTATTATGTGATACGGGATCACTCTTTCCTACTGGACTAAAAAGAATTTTAATTATTTCAATCACCTCTCTTTAATACTGCACTATAGTAAAATCATAACACACAATGAAATCGATTGCAATTACGATTTTCATTAACAATACATAGCCTTAATCTGTATAGTATCATAAAGACCATCCTCATACATAAAATGAGAATGGTCTTTTCACTATTTAAATATTTCTAAATACCATGATTGAGTACTTGGTTATAATCATCTCAAACTTCAGCAATAAAAATAAGATTAATACTCTCATAAAGGAACAATACTCACGCATTATAATCTTATATTAGAAAGGAGCCTATGAATGTTACAACTCCTATAAAGGAACAATACACACCACGAAAAATCATCAAAAACGATGATTTAGGTGAGAATAAGTGCATTTCTTGATATTTTACTTACAAAATATTAGTTTTTATTTCGACCACCTCCTATATAAAAATAATATTTCATACTATAAATTACAGTTTTTGCCGAGGTGGTCGAAAATTATTTGGAATAATATAGTCATATTTACTGAGAAAATCATTTTTACACTTTACCTAACAATATTATAGTATAATCTTTTTCTGGTAGTGTCAAGAATTAATGTGTAAATGGGGTATAGTAAAGATAATTAATAAATCAAACATATTAAAAACAATAAAATATCTAATGCATTACTCAAATTTATATTTAATGCTTTTTACTCGCAATTTCCATTTCACATTTTCTAATAGGGGTCGATTCTGTGTAAGGTTCTTTAATGTAAGTTACCTTTAAAAGTATTGTTCCAAAATATGTATCTAGTTATATCTGCATCTTCTGATAGTTTAAAATCAATCACTAAATTATCTAAAATAAAATTAATCCTTTAAATTTTCAAAAGATATTTCTATGTATTATTTCAAGAGTAACTATTTTTTCCCAAAAATCTCACATAAACAGTCTATAAATGCAAATATTATCACTAAGAAAAATAACTGTTAATCCTCTGACATTCAAGCTAGTAGTAATTCTGTGTGTATTTGATTGCGAGTTTTATTGTTAAAAATTTATATCGATATAAAACTTTATAATGTACATTCAATAAAATCTATTTCTAAATTTTATATTTATTAATTACTAATTCATAATCTACAACAAATTTTACACTATTTCAATTTTTGACATTCTTTATTTTGTTGCTTTACTACCTTGATCACCAAGAATGAAATGCGAAAATACTTGCTTTCCCTTGATGATGACTTAAGGTATGCATACTACTTAAAAGAACGATATCGAGAATCCAACTTAACGGCTGACTATTCAACCTGTGATGAAGAATTTGAAATGCTAATCAATGAGTTTCTAAATAGTCATCTAAAAGAATTTCGTACCTTCGGTGCCATTCTATATCGTTGGAAACCCTATATTAAAAACTCCTTTCTTCGAGTAAATCATCGACGATTATCGAATGGACCGATTGAAGGAGTGAACTCTCGGATTAAAACAATTATGAAGTCTGCGAATGGCTATACAAACTTTGATAGACTGCGAAATCGTATTATATACTCCATAAATAAGAATGTACCAATTCAAGGTTCATCAAGAAAAAAATAGAATTATTGGGTAGTAAAAAAGGCATCTCGTATATGAGATGCCTTAATTCGACCCCAAAGAACTTTACAGGGGATCAAACCCCAATCTAATTTACAGGGCTTGAGTTAGTTGGTTCCTTTGAATATGTATGGAAGTTAGTATTTTAAGTTAACTATTGTTTTCAATAAATTCCCATTAATATTAAGTTTACACAGATAATCAAAAGCTGTGTGAGTCGATTAATAATATGGTGATTCAAACTTAATTTTTTATAAACATCAATGCAAGATTAATTATTGCAGGTTATAAAAAATGACAAGTATAAAAACTTTTAATGGTGGGGAGTGAGGATTTGAACCTCAGGTGTTTAACCCCATATATCATTGCTTATACTATATACTAAACTAATTGCTGTTGTGTCTCCCCGCAAACACCCACACTACCCACCAGACAATTTGTCACCAAAAATAAAATCATTATAATCACTCCTTCAAAAACACGATTATCGCATAATTTTTTTAGTAAAATAACGAGATTAACAGAAAGTTCAGAAAATATAGCACAAACTAATACGGACATTGATGGACTCTATCATAAAATAGATAATTATAATTTTGTTCTAATGCTCATACCAAGCGAAAATAAAAAAGGTAAAACGAACAATTCTATTTGTCATAAAGTGATTCAATGATTGATTGTGCAATTTTCGATGCAAGAAGTGGTGGTACAGCATTTCCTATTTGAACAAATTTTGCAGTGTTTGGTCCTTCAAAATAATAGTCATCCGGAAATGTTTGGATTCTCGCGGCTTCTCTTATTGAAATTGATCTATTTTGGTTCATATCTGGATGAATATAATAATGTCCATCCTTTGAAATATGAGCCATTATAGTATGAGATATACTATTATAATTAATTGCTTTATATCTATCCAAAAACCCATGTGAATTATTATGTTTTCTTAGATGTTTAGGTAAGTCAGAGTATTTCAACTGACGTCCAAGTGTTTTTAATTGAGCAACCTGTTTATAAATTTCTAAATCGACTGCATTGTTTTTTCGTGATTTATGTAATGTCAATGGACATTCGTTGCTTCGAATATATGATTTAACAAAATTGGATGTTACCATACTTTTATACCTGTCGTTTACATCCCCAGATAATAGATCTGGTAAATCATCAAACAATTCCTTTACAAAAATAGGGTTCATTAGATAACTTTCCATTGATTTGAAAATATTAGTGTTATTCCATAACTTTTTTTGCCCGAAAATGAATAGTCTCTCCCTTTTTTGAGGTACTCCATAGAATGAACTATCAATAAGCTTATAACTCACCTCGTAACCTGCATGATTGAACTCTAATAGTATTTTATCTAGTAATACTTCATTGTATTGATCCTTAAATGATAATAAACCCTTAACGTTTTCAAAAATAAAAAAATCTGGGTTATATTTAAGCAAAAACTTAATATAGTGCTTATATAGATATATTCTTACATCATTTTCTTTTTTTTGTGAGTTGATAGATCTTCCCATGGTTGAAAATGATTGGCATGGGGGGCCACCAATTATTCCATGAACTTGTTGTTTGTTGAGTAACAAATCAATCTGCTTAAATAAATCGTCTAAAGACTTTTCATTTATTTCAGCATTTAGAATTTTACTAGTTACATCACACGGTATTGAAGAATACAATTCTTCTTTTGTAATACTGCCTTCAAGATATCGATAATATTTGTCTAATTTGTTTTTTTGTTGCAAATAGTAAAATATTTCTCTTGTTTTTAATGTCTCTGCTGCATACTTATTCATCTCAATATGGGAAACTATATTAAAAGGTGGTTTTCTGAAACCTTCACTGAGGCCACCTGCTCCAGCAAATAAATCTATTATGTTTATCATACTACCTCCATCAAATATTTTATTATTAGCAAGACAATTATTAAGTCATATATTATATTAATCCAATTTTTACATACTGTGAACTTAACTTTGATCTAATGTAATTTGTGAACCAATCTCTACAAACCATTATAACTTCACAACCTTTTGTATCAGATGGCTTAATATATTTGGCGAGCATATAATTAGCATACAACAAGTACTCTTTATTATTCATACAAACAATATCTCGGAAGCACTCAAAGTTTTCCGGTAATGCCTTTGTAGATGTATACCCTATAGCCTTCACAAACTCGGTTTCCTTATCCTTTGGTAATATAATCACTGGTAATACTTTATGCACATGGTTCTTCTTCTGTGCATAATCACATGCAGAAGATACTTCAATAAAAGCACATTGAATCTCGAGGGCGTTTTGAAGATTCTCAACTTGTATTGGGAATTTGGGGTTGTCTTCATTTTTTCCCAAGAAATAATCTAGGAAAGATGCATAATTATCGGTAAAAACAACACCTGGTTTATACATACCAGTTTGGATAGGTGAGGGTTTAATATATCTCCATTTATTAAGTTTTCCTAAATTTTCATTCGAGTTAATTTTATTTGGAATGATAGGCAAGTCTGATTCGTTAACTCCACTTAAGTAAGTATTGAACTTATCCTCAATATTGTAAAATAAAAATTCATTCAATATTTCCACTGCAGACATTGCCTTAAATTTACAATCTGTTTCAGCAAACCTTTTATCTTCAAGTTGTAAATAAGATAAATTTGCGATTAGATCAACTAATTGAGAATTACTTTGAGAAGTGAACTCTATTGTCAATTTCTCAATTAAATAAACTAGTGCATCTTTAGTAAATTTACTCCATAAATTAAAGAATGATCTGGCATTAGCTATTGTATAACAGTGGTCCATTATGGAATTGAATTGACTGGGATTACTTATTGTCCAACTATTATCATCGCTATTATGACTCATATAAGTATATTTACTTTCAACTTTTATATTGTTTTTCGATATTGGTGCAAATTTATTTTCTTTTAACGCACTTATCACTGAATTTGCTTTAGTAGGATCTGTACTCCAAATAATCAATATGTAATCTCTATCTGGGTGTAGAAAATTGCTAATCTCATTAAAATAGGGTAACAACATTGAAATTAGATTGCTCTCATTAAAAGGAGAAGTAACTAACACTAAATCAAGAAATAAAATATCAATTGGACAATTCATAATTTTTGGTATTTGACTTTTCTTTGTTATTATTGTCGGATGATGACCATTCTTTTCAAAGTAATCTGCTAGCGGTTTAATTTCTTTATATTCGTTATCAATTATTACAATGTTCATTCGGTTCTCTCCTGCGTCTTAAATATATGGCTATAATTGCACCATATTGATAATCAATAGGA
>DAOSEC010000025.1:0-21806 GCA_035362935.1 Bacilli bacterium
TTGAATATCCTTTTGTTAAGCTATTTTTATAGGGTGCGCTAATAACTGTTAGGCGTGCATAAAATTTCCTAAGGGTGTGTAAATTTGCTTAGGGGTGCGCTGTTATATCAAAATAGGTCAATATACACATTAGACAAGCATTGGTCTGATACGATATGCACTTGTCAAGAAAAAGTAGACATGTATCAAACTTTAATTAAACCCTAGTTGAGATTTAAACTCAGCTGGGGTTTTATATTTTAATGCATAAGAAAATCGCTCATTATTATAATAATGTACATATTTTCTTATAGATTTGTGAACATCATTTGATTTACCTAAATGAAAATCTAAGAATAATTCTTCTTTGATCCATCCATTTAATGATTCATTTATTAGGTTATCGGTAGGCGCTCCAGCTCGACTCATAGAACGTTTTATGTTATAATCGTTAGTGAGCTTGTTGTAGCTTATTGAAGAGTAAACTGAACCTTGATCGGTGTGCAAAACTGTAGGTTCTGTTGGCTCTTCCTTTTTAATAATATTTAAAACATCCTTTAAACCGTCAAAATAAGGAGAAGTATCTCCACGTCTTTCTGTCAATTTGTAACTCAATATTTCTTTTGTAAATGCATCAAAATAAAATGTTAACTCATAGTATTTACCTTTTACATAAAGCGATGTCATATCAAATACCACAACTTCTAATGGCCTGGATAAATATCGCCATGAACAATTTACTAAATTTTTACATTTAACTCTCTCTTCACCGGGTTTAACATATTTATAATGTTTTCCGGAGGAGATAATTCCTGCGTATTTACAACATAAATGGACATGGTTATAACTCCACTTTACATTACAATGTTTCGCTGCATAAGCTCTAATCCATCTATAACCACGCGAAGGATATCTACGATGGATTTCTCTAATAATAGCGATGTCTTTTTCTCTTTGAATATGTTTCTGTGAAGGGTTAATCTTTCTAACTAACCACTTATAATATCCTGTTCGATTGACATTCATTATTCGACATAATAAAGTAATTGAATGATATTCGCTTAATCTTTCAATGATTTGAAATTCCTGTTGTTTATAGAAATGAACTCCTTTTTGGCCCCAACTCCTTTCGTAAGATAACCTTTTTTTAATCGTTCAATCTCAATTTGAAGTTTCAAGTTTTCCTTTTCTAATTCTTCAATTGTAGTTTTTGGTTTAAACGTTCCAATGGGTCTGCCTTTGTTTGGACCGCGATGTTTACCAATTTGTGATTCAAGACCTTCTTTACCTTTATCTCTAAACGCTCTCAACCATAGAACAAGAGAAGTAGGAGAAATGCTATATTTAGTAGTACATGTTCTAATACCGATACGATTATTAAGATGATCTTGAATAATGTGAAATTTTTCTTCTGCTGTGTAAAGATACTGATGTTTTTTGTTTTCCATACGTTCCAAATAAAAAATAACAAAAAAAGTAGACTGTGTCAATCTATTAATACTGTCTACTTTTATTATATCAGTGTAATAAGTATTAGACCTTTTTTCAAGCAGAAAGGGGATTATCTCCTTATATGTAAATTTCCATGAGTCCTAAAACAGTAAAAATATAACAATTTCATTGTTTTTTGAAATCCGTGATCAATCATATAAACGATTATATAACTATTCACACGATTACTTAACTATTTAAACTATTGATATGATAGTTTTATCGATAAGAGATAGTTATAATAAATTTATTCCATTGGTATTGATAAACAAGTATAATAAAAATTTTTAGGTTTTTACTAATCATTTATAATAGCATTGTTGAATTTAAAAACAAATGTTATAATGTTTATAATATAAATGGCAAGAAAAGAGATGATGAAATGAAAAAAGAAGATGAAAAATACTACCAAAAACTTAAAGAAGATTTAACTCATCTTTACAATAAAATAGAATCTAGTAAATTCTTGAATTCTAATATAGATTCAGAGAATGACATTGTTATTGTAATATTACATCATCATTTGAAACTTACGATAGTCTTTGAAAATCAATATAAGAAAACCGTGATTTATTTTGACAGTAGGGTAAAGCAATTTTCACATTGGCATCTTGAAAATTATGAGGCAATAGATTTTTTATCTGATTTGATAGAAGATAAAAAGGTTTTTGTTGAATCAAGAATGTTGCATTTTATAGGATCACAGTTCGCATTTAAGGTGTTGAGTTTAGAGAAGTACTACGCGAATAAAAATGGCCATTTAGGAAAATGTGGAAAGAATATTTTTACTGCCTCAGAAGTTATACAAGGATCTTTAAAGAAAGTATTTGACATTCCTACTTTTACAGCAACTGATGATCAGAGAGAAACAATTAAATTATTAGATAAATTTGTAAAACAGTACAATACAATTAAAGATAGAGACTATGAAGAACAATTTAATACTTTCTTTAAAATTAATGAGGAATGTAGTAGGTTATACAATGATAATAAAATTAAAATTTATGCTGGTGATTGCTTATTTACATA
This sequence comes from Bacilli bacterium, assembly GCA_035362935.1. Lineage (GTDB taxonomy): Bacteria > Bacillota_I > Bacilli_A > ML615J-28 > CAG-313 > DAOSEC01. The sequence continues at coordinate 2,500 of DAOSEC010000025.1, forward strand.
CTTAGAATCGATTATAGAAAATGACGGTCCTGAGTATGCTGCAATTGTAATATTTACAGTCACAGAAAATGAATTCTATCAGATTGGAGTTTGTGTTCGAGGGAGACCATTATTAAAGAAAGTTAGGTTTGATAACAAACTTAAAAGAGCAATAAAAGTTATGTGGGGACGTGAAGGTTATTACTTTAAAAAGCGTTAATTAAAGCATCTAACACTTCTGAGTAAGACGCATTATAAACATTAATAATAGTGTTTTGATTACCCCACTCACTAGATAGATACCTCACACTTTATAGAAACAAAGTTTCTACAATCGATATATTATTAAAAAAAGTTCAACTAAGCCATAATTTAAGAGTGCTAAAAATAATAGTGTGGTGTTAATTTGTATTATAATGGGTAGCATCACACATAATGTCTCTTTATTCAAGGAGAGGTACGCAACAACAATTTTCGTTGCTAGAGGTACGCAAATAATTCACTTATTTTTGAGGGGGTACGCAAAAAAATCCCCTTTTTCAAGGGGTACGCATTTGTATTAAAATTGGCGTGCTCTTTCATTTTATATAAATAAAGAGATTTCGCAAGAAACAAACTGAACCAAGTAGACTATGATCATTATGATTTATAGTCTACTTTTTTAACACGCAAATTATATATATTATAGAATGTAAATGATTGATTATTGGACACGAAAATCTTGAGATTGCCAGATGATCAGGTTCTTGAGCAATAGTATATAATAACATGTGAAACAAAAAATAAAAAATGTTTCACATATTAGAGTGGATATGCTATAATGAATGTGAAACAAAGTACTATAAATGTTTCACACCAAAAAAGTGTGATAGAATTAAGAAAAATATGTGAATCTGGAGGTATATGATATGATTAACAATATAGCTGAAGTTCTACATGAAAAAGAGTTATTGATTTCTAGACTTGATAAATTACTTTATGGGGCTGTTGAGATTAGAGAAAAGAACGGAAACAAGTACATTTATGTTCACTATAGAGATGATGGTATTCAAAAAACAAAGTACGCAGGTGAATTTAGCAATGAACTATATAACTTAATAATAGAAAACAATCATCTAGCAAAAGATTACAAAAAAAGATTAAGAACAGTGATGAAACAATTAGGTTCTCTAGCATATGAGACATATGATATTACAGATGATGTCAAAGTAAACATCGATTTTGCTCGTAGAAATCTTGTTGATTCCATTTTCAAACAGGCCATGTTAGAAGGGGTCACGACCACTTATGCTGATACTGAGACTATTGTAAAAGGTGGTAAAGTAAAAGATATGTCTTTAGTGGATATTTCGAAGGTTGTTAATTTGAAACGCTCATGGGAGTTTATCATGAGTGAAGGAGTTATCTCCTATCCAACCAACTTCACGCTTCTTTGTCAAATTAATGCAATAGTCGAAGATGGATTTTCATATACTGCAGGTAGATTACGAGCTGTACCAGTTAGTATAGGAGGTTCGACCTACATTCCACCAATGCCGTTTGAAACCAAAGTAAAAGAAGACCTAATGAAAATAGTAAATAGTGAGAGAAATGCGATTGAAATTACAATTGATTTGTTATTATATGTTATGAAATCACAACTGTTTTTAGATGGGAACAAAAGAACTGCTGTGGTTTTTGCGAATCATTACATCATTAGTAAAGGATATGGGCTAATTGTAGTCCCTGCTGAACTAGTAAATGATTATAAACGATATTTGATTGATTATTATGAAGGAAAAAGCAATGAGATTAGAGAGTTCCTAGAAAAAAAGTGTCTAATTACAATAAAATAATGAATTATAAAACCATATTTTCAAATACTCAAAACAAACTAAAGAAATTGTTTTTGTAGTGTTATTGAAAAGATAAAAACTCCATTGTAAAAAATGGAGTTTTTATTGCTTATTTTGTAGTCTTAATCATTAGATTGCACATTTGTCTTGAGAATCTGACTGGATCTTTTAATGGGAATCCTTCAATTAATTGTGCTTGAGAATAAAGTAAATCAGCATACTCATCAAGTTCTAATGGATTATTTTCGTATATTGTTTCTAGTGCTTTGAATAAATCATGATTTGGATTGATTTCAAGTATTCTAGAAGCTTTTGGTTTTTCTTCATTTGGAAGATTTGCAATTACTTTTTCCATCTCGAATGAGACACCATCACCACTTACCAAGCAAACAGCTGAATCTGTTAATCGTTTGGATAAAACTACATCTGAGACTTCATCTTTTAAAACGTCTTTTAGTTTTTCAAGTAGTGGTTTCTTTTGTTCATTAAGTTCTTTGATTCGTTCTTTTTCTTCTTTATCTAATAAATCAAGATCTCCTTGATTGATTGACTTGAATTTTTTCTTGTTGTATTCTTGCATAACATTAATCACAAACTCATCAACATCATCACTTAAGATGAGTACATCATATCCTTGTTTCTTAACTAGATCCATTTGTGGCATTGCTAAAACGGCTTCTTTTGTTTTTCCTGATGCATAATAGATGAATTCTTGTTTGTCTTTCATGGATTCTACATATTGTTTTAATGTGATAAAACCATCTTGATTTACAGTATGGTATAAAATGAGATCCTTTAACATATCTTTCTTCATGCCAAAATCATCATAAATACCAAACTTGAGATTAACACCAAATGCATTAAAGAATTCTACATACTTGTCAAAGTCATCTTTTAATAAACTTTCAAGTTTTGCTAAAATCTTTTTTTCCACATTCGTTGCGATGTCTTGTAATTGTTTTGATTTTTGTAAGATTTCACGACTGATATTTAAGTTTAGGTCACTTGAATCTACTAACCCCTTAACAAAGCGTAGGTAATCAGGGACTAACTCTTTGCATTTGTCCATGATAAAGACACCTTTGGAATAAAGCTGCAACCCTTTTTCATATTTTTCTGAGTATAAGTTGTAAGGTGCTTTTTGAGGAATGTAAACTAAAGCTGTATATTCTAAATTCCCTTCTACTTTAATGAGTGAATGGAAAAGAGGATTCTCATAATCATAGTATTTTTGCTTGTAGAATTCATTGTAATCCGTATCTGAGATCTCTGATTTTGCTTTTTTCCAGATAGGAGTCATAGTGTTTAGTGTTTCAATCTCTATTACATCATCATACTTATCTTCGGTACCTTCTCTTTTTACTCGTTTGCTTACTTCCATCTTAATAGGGTAGCGTACGTAATCAGAGTATTTCTTAACTAAATTTTTGATTGTCCATTCTTCTAAGAATTGATCGAACTCAAATTCATCACTGTTTTTACGTAAGAATAGGGTAATCTCAGTACCACTTGTCTCTTTATTAATTTCTTCGATTTCGTAAGTATCCGTACCTTCACTACGGAATAAATACCCCTTGGTATCAAACAAACTTCTAGTGCGAACTTCAACTTTATTAGCGACCATAAATGCGGAATAAAAACCAACACCAAATTGCCCAATCATTTCTAGATTGGCTTTCTTGTCTTTGATTTTTTCCATGAATTCTAACGATCCACTTTTCGCAATTGTTCCTAACCCATCGTTTAACTCATCATAAGTCATTCCGACACCATTGTCTGTAATCGTTAATGTCTTTTTCTTTTTGTTAACTGTAATAAATATTTCATATTCTTGATCTTTAGGTAACTTATCACCAGTTAAGGATAGGTAGTGATACTTGTCAATCGCATCACTTGCGTTTGAAATTAATTCACGTAAAAAGATTTCTTTGTTTGTGTAAATAGAGTGAATCATAAGTTCAAGCAATCGCTTCGATTCGGTTTTAAATTGTCTTACTTCTGACATAATGTTATACCTCCTTCAAATTCCTTTCCTATTATACACCATATCAATTGGCACTGTCAACAGATAAGTGCTAAATTCAAGCTAGATAAAGAATAAAAAAAGATTACCAATCGGTTGGATTGGTAATCATAAAGTTACTTGTTTTTCAGTTTATGTCTTTTGAAATATGGTAGATACATCAAGATAAGCATTAGTACAACAAATGCAGAAAATGCTAGTAAGTAGAGCAATGGATGGATGTCTTGCAAAGCAACTAAGAAATCAACTGGAGGAGTAAATAAGAATAACTCATCGGAACCACCAAATTTAAATGTTGCATAACCGGATACGAAAGCATAAACTGCTAAAAAAATCATAGACTGATACAAGTTTTTCTTATTTGGCGTATACCCTAAAGTACGTACTCCATACACAGCTAACCAAGCGATACAAGCGTGCGCTCCAAAGAATGTCCAACCATCCCAACGATCTAATCCCCATGGGGTATCATAGAATAAAAAGGATAGTAACGAACCAAAGGCATAAAAATACACAATATTAAATGCCTTTTCTTTTTTAAATGCTATAGCATAGGTCAAAGCATATAGTGCTACAGCACATAATGGTAATCGAAACAAAGAAGTAGTTAGTATTCGACTTTCGAATACTCTCCATTCAAAAAGAAAAACAAGAGCGATTAGGAAATAACGAATCCATTTTTCATATGACTTGTCTTTTAGTTTAGGTAATAGGATCCAAAGTACCACAATGGAAATCACAAAACCTAATGTTAATAAAATATGTGGCAATCCAAACCACTCTAAACTTTGTCCGGGTTGATTGCTAAAAAAATCATTCATAAATTTCACCTACTGAGCAATATTCTATCATAGTATTCATGCAAAATCAATAAACAATTATTTGAAATCAGTCTACACAATTATTTGAAATCAGTCTCTAGAGTAATATGTTGTAATGAATAAGAAGGATAGTTATCATTTCATTCACTTGCTATTCTTGTTCAAGAAATAGAATTTAAAAAACATCACATCAAAATGCATAGGATATCATATGTACTATCAGGCAGCATTAATTTTAAGAATATTTACTATGAAAACCAAAGTCTCATATTTTAGGTCTTAAATAATGAAAATATTTTCACTAGTTGCTAGAATAATAGGTAAAATTATTATAAAAATATACACCTTTTAGTTGTATTGTGATACAATATCGTCGTTGAGTTTTCAAAAGTGAAAATGAAGGAGTGTTATCTGAAGTGCAGCAAAAAGAAAAAAACGCGAAAGAAATTATTAAATTAGGAATAGAAATGGCTTCGAAACTATTAGACATAAAAGAACCCAATGTGAGTTACTTACTGATTCAAAAGGCGACCAATCAAGACGTATCCGCAGTATATATTCCAGAAACAAACACTGTTTCTTACAACAAAACTTGGCTAGATCAATCGAGTGAGGTTGATATCTTAGCAGCAACGTTCCATGAAGTAAGACATGCTTACCAATATGAAATGGAAAAAGCAATGTTAAAAGGGAAAGAGGTTGAAGAACTTGCCCTTGTTAAGAAGTGGAAAGAAGAACGAAGTTTATATCAAGTTCCACTGATTGGAAAGCATCCCCAAGTTCATTATCTGAATCAAGAAATTGAAATTGATGCGGTTGCATTTGCTCATTTGGTAATGAGAACAATGTTTGGAATGAAATCGCATATTCCACTGTCGGTAAAAACAAAAGTACAACACAGAATGAAAGAAATTTTATCATCAAATAAAACATTACAAAAAGTTGCAAAAATATAAGAAACCAGTCATGGTTTCTTTTTTGTACGTCAAATGATTTACATTCATCTATGATTTTGTGGTATAATTAACAATGTGAGGGGGAATGGATATGAAGTTACTCATTGTTGTTGATTACCAACGAGATTTTGTGGATGGTGCTTTGGGATTTGAAAAAGCGATCAAGCTAGAACAAACCATCTATCAAAAAATAGTAGACTATAAAACAAGTGGAAATCAAGTAATCTTTACTCTTGATACTCACGATGAACATTATATTGAAACCCATGAAGGAAGAAACTTACCAGTTGAACACTGTATATTAGGGACAAAAGGACACGCATTGTATGGTAAAATCAAAGAGTTAGTCGATGATTCGACGATGCAGATCATAAAGTATACCTTTCCATCGATTGAACTAGCCAATTATTTGGTTGGGAAGACCTATGATTCAATTGAACTTTGTGGAGTTGTGTCAAATATTTGTGTACTATCGAATGCAGTTATGGTAAAATCAGCATTGCCGAACACCGAAATCATTGTTGATAGTTTAGCAACTGCTAGCTTTGATGATGATATGCATGAAAAGGCATTAGATATCTTAGAAGGACTGTATGTTACAGTTTGGAATCGAGGAAAGAAATGAATGAATTAAATGTCACAATGCTTTGTGACTTCTATGAATTAACGATGTCAAATGGATATTTTGAAAACAATCTAGAAGATACCGTATGTTATTTTGATTTGTTTTTTAGAACCGTACCAGATTCAGGTGGATTTGCGATCGCTGCTGGATTATCCCAAGTTATCAAATACATCGATCAATTGCATTTTTCAGAAGATGATATCAAATATTTAAGAAGTAAAAATTTATTTAGCGAACCCTTTTTATCTTACCTTAAGACGTTTAAGTTTAGTGGTGATATTTATGCCGTTCCAGAAGGTACTGTGGTATTTCCAAACGAACCAATTTTAACCGTTCGTGCCAAGGCAATTGAAGCACAGTTTATTGAAACGTTTTTGTTATTGGCCATTAACCATCAATCCTTAATCGCAACCAAAGCAAGTCGAATTGTCCGCGCTGCGCAAGGAAGAAGTGTTTTTGAATTTGGTACGAGACGTGCACATGGTGTCACTGCGGCATTGGTCGGTGCGAGAGCAGCCTATATAGCAGGTGTAGCTGGATCATCTTCAACACTAGCAGATGTCTTATATGGTGTACCTGCGATGGGAACAATGGCCCACTCTTGGGTTCAAATGTTTGACACCGAATATGAAGCGTTTAAAGTGTATGCACAAACATATCCAAATCACTCAACCTTCTTAGTAGATACCTACAGTGTATTAAAAAGCGGGGTACCAAATGTCATAAAAGTAGTGAAGGAAGTATTATGGCCGAAAGGAATCAAAAAATGTGCGATACGCATTGATTCCGGAGACATCGCCTATTTATCAAAAGCATCTCGAAAAATGCTAGATGAGGCAGGACTCACCGATTGTAGAATTGTGGTATCAAATTCACTAGATGAACATTTGATCACGAAATTAATTGATCAGGATGCGAAAATTGACGTCTTTGGAGTAGGAGAGAGACTCATCACTGCAAAATCAGAACCTGTTTTTGGTGGAGTTTATAAGTTATCCGCGATTGAAAAAGATGGAAAAATCATTCCAAAGATAAAGATTAGTGAAAATACACAAAAAATCACAAATCCTCATTTTAAAAAGTTATATCGGTTATATGATAATGAAACCTCAAAAGCAATTGCTGATTTGATGACTGTTTATGATGAAGAAATTGATGAATCCAAACCACTTGAGATTTTTGACCCAGAAGCTCCATGGAAAAAGAAGTTAGTAGAAAACTTTTACGCAGTCAGCTTACAAACACCAATTTATCTAAACGGGAAAAAGGTGTTTAAAGAACCATCTTTAGAAGAGGTACGTGACTATTGTAAAGCACAACTTGATTCATTATGGGATGAAGTGAAACGATTTGAGTATCCTCATAAGTTTTATGTTGACTTATCAAAGAAACTTTGGGACATCAAACAAGATTTGTTATTACATAGTTAAATCCCTAAAACCTTCCAAAATCCGATTTGGAAGGTTTTTTTGATTTATTCTTTAGAAAAGCAGAATAGTTTGGTATAATAAACGTATGAAAACCACATAAGGAGTTTGACATGAATGAATTATTTGAACAAGCAAAAGTTTTTTTAAAATCGAAAATAATGGGATCTACAACCTTTGATGAAATTGAAAAGCAGTACCGTTATGATCACACAATGAGAGTGACAAAAATAGGTCTAGAGATTGCAAAACAAGAAGGTCTTGATCGTTTGATTGTTGGGCTCGGGTGCATCTTACACGATTGTGCAAAATTAGAAGAAGTTGCAAACATAGATCACGGAAGACTCTCTGCGAACGTTGCAAGACCCTTTTTAGAAACGTTAGACCTAACAACAAAACAAGTGGATGATATTTGTTATGCGATCGCAGTTCATGTTGACGGTGTCGCAGGGTATGACTATCCAAACTTCTTAGAAGCAGAAGTTGTAAGCGATGCGGATAACATTGATCGGTTTGGAATCTACCGAATCTATCAAGAACTAAGTTGGAAAAAGATTGAAACATTATCAATACATGACCAAATTTCATATGTTCAAAAACGAATTGCTGGATTAAATCGACTTCTTAATGAACATAAATTAGCAACTCCAACATCAAATCGACTATTTTCAAACAATTTAAAAGCACAAATTTCATTTTTTGAAGCATTACTTAAGGAACTAAATACGACACTTGAGGTATAAGTATAGTTTAAGGAGATGATGTTTTCATGAATGAAGCAAGAAGCAAACAACTTCGAGCTAGAATGATAAACGAGCAGATCAAAACAAGAGGAATTGCAAATCAACTGATATTATCTAGTATGATGGATATCAAACGTGAGGATTTTATCGAATCATACTATTATGATGTGGCATATGAAGATTATCCTATCACGATAGGTTATGGACAAACAATATCGCAACCCTATAGTGTTGCTTATATGTTAGATAAACTTGATCTAAAAAAGACTGATATTGTATTAGAAATTGGAACTGGGTCAGGTTATGTCACAGCGCTGTTATCGAACATGGTCAAACATGTTTATAGTATTGAACGTATCGAAGCATTGTATGATCGGGTTAAGGCGAAACTAGAGTTATATTCGAACCACAATATTACTCTACTATTTGGCGATGGATATTTAGGAGACCAGGCACACGCACCATTTGATAAGATTATTGTCAGTGCTGCGAGTTCTACCATCCCAAGTGAGTTAGTTAGCCAGTTAAAAAGTGGTGGAAAGATGATATTACCAGTTGGTAATCAGGATGACCAAGACTTGGTACTTATTGAAAACAAAAATGGAAGTATACATAAAAAATTACTTGGAGGGTGTCGTTTTGTTGCGATGAAGAAAGACATCTTACCGGTGAAGAAGGAAGAATCAAAATGATCGAATTAGAAACATTATTACAACTTAGCAAATATGGCACTAAAGAAATGAAAGAAGATGTGTTAGATGGGGCAGAACACAGATGGATTCACAAGAAGGTACACAAGACACTTTGTGTCTATGATAACGCAGTGGATAGACACGCTGTGTTTCATGGGACAGGGACTTTTGATTATGTAACAGACTTTGGGTATCATAATGAAACAAGCATGCATGTCGAAGCAAATACTGATATTGAAGATGTCAGACCAAGGCCATTTAGTTCTGTTCATATTCCGTTTGGTCAAACGGATTGGACAGGATTTAACCGAATTCGAGTTATGGTCTATCCAAAATCTACAGGTTTTCAAAACTTTTACTTTCATTTTTCACTTTATCATAAAAATGGAGAAATTTTAACCCACGCTCCAAGTTTAACACCAAATCAGTGGAATCCGGTTATGTTTGAGTTTCCTCATCTACCAGTTGATGAAATTGTAAAACTAACGATGGGTCCATTGATGATGGGCTGTCCACCTGAAGCATTGCCTATGATTGATGTGTATTTTGGCAATGTTTATATTGAAGAAGTAGAGCTTGACCATACCTTAGGGTGGGATATTCAAAACACAATCGCTTACTCTCACGTTGGATATCGAACCACATTTGATAAAATTGCGATTACAAACAATCAAGTTCCTAACGAATTTGTTATAAAAAACGATTCGGGTCATGTTGTTTATATGGGAATCAGTAAGAAAGTAAGTACGTTACAAGGTTTGTATTCTATCCTCGATTTTTCAAAACTTAAAGATTCTGGAGTTTATACCTTAGAAGTTGGCAAGCTAACAACAAAACCATTTGTGATTTCAGACAATCCTTATCTATCTTCAATATGGAAAAGTTTGCATTTTTTGAAGATGTTACGCTGCGGGGATGATGTTGATGGTGTGCATAGTCCATGTCACTTGACCCACTATACCGTGCATCCTGACGGTAGAATGGTAAGCGACTGTGGCGGGTGGCACGATGCGGGAGATGTTTCACAGTTTGAGATTTGTACTGCGGAGATGCTTCATGCATTGGTTGATTTAGCTATTAAAGTCAAAGATACAGACTCCCTGTTATATGAACGAATCTTAGAGGAAGCAAGATGGGGAGCAAATTGGATGTTAAAAACTCATTTTGGCGATGGGTTTCGTGCACTTGCTGTACATTATTCGATTTGGCGAAAAAACATCATAAAAAATTATCAAGAACTAGATCCAAGCAACACTCACTTTCATAAGAATGTCGCTGAAAATGGTCCGTTTGAAAACATGTTAGCTGCTGCAGCACTGGCAAAAACTGCATATGTTTTTCAAGACCATGATGAGATATTTGCGAACTGGTGTAAACGAACTGCCATTGCTGATTTCAAGTTTGGACTTCAAGGATATCGAGATGGTTTGTTTACCGTGAGATGGGGAAAAGGTCCCGTTGCTCAAGTAGCAGGATCTATTGTACTAGCTGCTTGTGAGTTATATTTACTAACAAACGATCAAGAATATCAAGACGTTGCCAAAGAATTCGCAAAAGAGGTTATGAAGTGTCAACAGGTTGAGTATCCTAATTGGGAAAAGCCAATTCGAGGGTTCTTTTATGAAGATGAAACACATACCAGTTTGTTAACATATGAACACCGTGGGCATGAACAATCACCAATTACTGCGTTAACCAAGTGTCTTGAGAGTTTTCCAAATGACGCAGATGCAAACAGATGGAAACATGCTCTAGAGCTATATTTAGAATATATTGATCAAACGATGTTTTCATCTGCTCCTTACGGTCTATTACCAGGGCATATTTATCATTATGATTACTTAAATATGACACGTTTTACGATTCCAAGAGGATATGGAACTGAAATTGAAATAGCAGAAAACTTTAGACGTCAAATTCAAGATGGTATTCCACTTGGAAATGGGTTTTATTTGCGCAGAATGCCAATTGCGATCCAACGAAGAGGGTATCATGCAACTCTTCTAAGCAAAGCAAAAGGGGTTAGTGCGATTGCAAAGGTGCTCAATAATTCGAAGTATATGCAAATTGCATTGAATCAACTTGAGTGGATCTTTGGGAAAAACCCATTTTCAAGTTCAACGATGTATGGCGAAGGATATAACTATCATCCTCTGTATGTTGCTTTCTCACGCCAAATTGTAGGTTCATTACCAGTTGGTATTGAAACTTTAGGGGAAAAGGATGCACCATACTGGCCAGTGCATAACAATGCGGTATTTAAAGAAGTTTGGGGTCATACTACTGGAAAGTATTTGTGGGTATTAGCGGACTTATTATAAAATTATATTAATAAACAGTTTAAACACTGTATGAAGCAAGGTTATTTCTATGTTTTGTACGGTGTTTTAATTATAAATATAATAAATAATAAGAGATAACTTACTACATGAGTAGATAAAAAGTGCAATATTTGATACAATAGAATATGTTCTTGGAGGATATGTATATGTATAAAATAACAACAAAACAAACGATTTATGAACTTATAACCACATATCCTGAATTAATAGAAGTATTAAAGTCGATTGGATTTGAACGCATCACTGATCCACTAATGAGTCAAACAGTAGGAAAATTCATGACATTAGCGAGTGGTTCAAAAATGAAGAACATTGACTTACAAATCATAAAAGAAGCACTAGAAAAACATGGATTTCATTTGGAGGTAGTATAACATGAGTGAATTTATTAACAATAGCGAACATAGACAGACAGTTCTTAAAGATTTGATCAAGCAATTACATGAAGGAAAAACCGTCGAAGAAGTAAAAGAAGAGTTTAAGAAACACTTCTCAAATGTTTCAACGACAGAGATTTCACAAATTGAACAAGCCTTGGTGAAAGAAGGATTGCCAATTGAAGAAGTACAACGTTTGTGTGATGTTCACGCAACCGTGTTTGAAGGATCGATTGCTGAAATCCATGCATCGAAAGATTATTCGAAAGTGATAGGTCACCCAATCAATGTTTTGATGGAAGAAAACAAAGCAATTGAAACACTGATTGAGACTGAAATCAAACCATATTTAGAAAAGATTACAGATTCAATTGATAAAACAAGTGTGTTAATGCTTCGAGTTGGATTTGACCGATTGGCTGAAATTCACATTCATTATGCGAGAAAAGAGTATCTGTTTTTCCCGTATTTGGAAAAATATGATATTACTGCCCCTCCAAAAGTAATGTGGGGTGTTGATGATGAAATAAGAGCTGACATCAAAGAGGTGTCAACTATATTAGGAAGCATTGATTATGATGTTACTACTCTAAAACAAAAAATGGAAGTTACAATTAAAAAAGTACTAGATATGGTATTTAAAGAAAATAATATATTACTTCCACTTATGGCAGAAACGCTTAATTTTTATGACTGGATGAAAATTGATGAAGCAACTCCAGAAATGGGATATTGCTTGGTTAAACCACTTGGATCATGGAAAGTTCAATCCGAAGATGAAGTTGCGAAAACAACAGAAGATACAATCGATGTTACAAAAGAAGTGAAATTTGATGCTGGAAAACTAACACCAGAAGAAATCAACTCAATTCTTAACACAATTCCATTTGATATGACATTTGTTGATAAGAACGATAAGGTTAAATATTTTACTCAAGGGGCAGAGCGTATCTTTGACCGACCAAAAACCATTTTAGGTCGAGAAGTGAGTATGTGTCATCCGCCACAAAGCGTGCATGTCGTTGAACAAATTGTAGATAGTTTCAAATCCGGGAAAAAAGACCACGAAGATTTTTGGATTCGCATCAAAGATCAGTTTATTCATATTCGCTATTTCGCAGTTCGTTCTAAAGATGGTGCGTATTTAGGTACACTTGAAGTCACACAAAACATCAAACCAATTACAGAACTTGTTGGTGAAAAAAGACTGATATCTGAGGAATAGGTTCTAATGAGAGTGATTTATATCATAGTTGGAACTATATTTTTAGGAATTGGAGCATTAGGTGTGGTACTTCCAATATTGCCAACAACACCATTTCTATTGATAACAGCTTATTGTTATGCCAAGGGATCCAAACGGTTTTCAGATTGGTTTGTGAGTACAAGATTATACAAACGGTACTTAAGTGATTTTGTAACGCATCGGTCAATGACGAAAAGACACAAATGGACATTGATGATCGTGACCGATCTAATTATGCTTGTTCCCTTTCTTATGACCGATTCATGGTGGGTCAAAGGGATGATTCTTGTACTAGACGCACTCAAATATTTATATTTCTTTACTCAAGTAAAAACAATACCTACAAAACTTTCAGAATAATCTGAAAGTTTTTTTATGTTAGCTATTGACAAACAATACTATGTAATGTATAATATTATGCAAAGGGTGGTAATTATGAAAACACAAATGAAGAAGGGAATCCTTGAAATATTTGTATTAGGAGTATTAAACCGAGGTGATTCATATGGGTATAAAATTGTTCAGGATTTAACACCTATCTTAGAAATCTCGGAATCAACTCTTTATCCAATCCTAAGGCGCCTTGAGCTCGCAGATGCAATCTCAACGTATCAAGTAGAGCACAATGGACGTCTTAGAAAGTATTATAAAATTAAAGCCAAGGGAATCAATCAATTGACAGAGTTCACCAAAGAATGGGAAGACATCAAGCAAGTGTATGATTTCATTGTTGGTGAGAAAGGAAAGTAAATAATGAATAAATTAGAATTTAAACGTGAATTGAACAAACGGTTATCAAGAACATTCCCTGATAACGAAATTAAGGAAGCACTTGAATACTACGATGAAATCATTGATGAACGAGTAGAACATGGTGAAACAGAAGAACAAGTCATTGCAAGTTTAGGAGAAATACCTACCATTGTATCAAAGATTACAGCAGAAATTGTTGTAAACCGTGCCAATAGTAAAAGTGTCAAAGATGCTTGGAGAAACTTCTTTATCATTTTAGCAATCTGTAGTTCTCCAGTATTGGTACCAGTTGCGATTGCATTTGTCGCAGTTGTATTCAGTTTGGTGATTGCTTTTGGGGCAGTCGTATTCTCCCTCATAGTCGCAACAGGTGCTATATTAGTATCACTCATTCCAATGATGATAGGGCTATTCGCAAGTGGTGCTAGCATTTATGAAATTATGTTAGGAATTGGAATTTTACTTGTTGTTGTTGGTGTATTTACCATCGTCATCATCAAGTTATATCAATTAGGATCATGGATATTCATTCAAGTAAGCAAACTATTTAGTCAAATCGTAAACAAAAAAACGAAAGGAGAAGCATATGTTAAATAAAATTATTAAAATATCAGTGATTGTTATTTTTATTGGTGTAGTGTTTGCAACCATTGGAGCAATTGTTGTTGGTGCTAATTTTGAAGATATCGTTGCAAGATACAACAAGGATGAAGACTATTCTTTCGTGGAACAAACCTCTAGTAATCTCGTAACAACAATTAAGGTAGAAGGAATCAATCGTAAAATTGTCTTTTTACCAACTGAAGAAGCAGACATTAAGTTAGAATACTATGAATCAGAACGAGATTATTTTACCTATACCGAAGAATCTGGTGTGATTCATTTAAAAAACAAAGTAAAACTTCCTCAAATGTGGATTTTTCCGAGTTGGATTTCTCCTCATATCAACAACATCAATGTATACATTCCAGAATCATTTTCTGGTGTGATTGAAGTATCTAGTACAAATGGTGCACTGAACTTATCAGATCTACCAGAAATTACTAGACTCGTGGCATCAACGACCAATGGAGAAATCTTAGTTCGAAGAATGAACATGACGGGTAATCTAAAAGCTACTACAACAAATGGTAAAATCCAAATCGAATCAGCTGTAGTGGGTGGATCGATTGAAGCATCAACAACCAACGGAAAAGTGATTTCGATTGACAATCAATCCTCAAACATCAGTCTTGTAACTACAAATGGTAATGTTGAAGTGACACATCAAGGATTGAAGGAAAGTTTCAAAATCGATGTAAGAACAACAAATGGAACAATCTCACTTGATGGACTCAAGATTGCATCGCAAATACTACATGGAAGTCAAACGTCTAGTATCAAAGCTCGAACAACCAATGGAAATATTACCATTTCATTCCATAACTAAAACAAAAAGCATGTACAAGAGTATGTACATGCTTTTTCGACTGGATTAAACCTTTTCATCGAAGGAACAATGTGTTATAATGAAGGAAAGTGAGGATTTAGCAAAATGGAAAAAACAATGGAAAAGAACGTCGCTTTGTTGATTGATGCCGAAAATATATCAGCAGAATATATAGGAATTATTGTAGATGAAGCAAATAAAGTAGGAAGATTGAATTACCGCCGAATTTATGGCGATTGGACAACCGATCAACTCAAGCCCTGGAAATCAAAAGCTATTGAATTTGGATTAACTCCAGTTCAACAATATTCTTATCGTGCTGGGAAAAATGCATCCGATTTTACACTCATCATTGATGCGATGGATATCTTATACACAGGAAAAGTCGATAGTTTTTGTATCGTTACGAGTGACTCTGATTTTACAAAATTAGTGACAAGACTCAAAGAAGACAATATGTATGTCTTTGGTATGGGAGAAAGTAAAACGCCTAACTCGTTGGTTAGTTCATGTGAAGCCTTTGTCTATCTCGATATCAAGAAACAACTTGAAAATGGTAAACAAGATGAAACAAAAGAAGAAGTAAAAGCCGAACCAACCAAAAAAGATAAAAAGATTGAAAAAGTAGAAAAGACAGAACCAAAGGAAGATACGAGCATCGCACCACTGAATAAAGTCATTAAAGATTTGGTTAAGATCATTGATGACAGTGACGAAAGTGACGATGGATGGGTATATTGGTCACTCGTTGCTCAACTTTTTCAAAAGAAATACCCAGGATTTCATCCAAGAAACTATGGTAAAAATGTAAAACCGCTTGCCTTCTTTGAATCAAGAAAAGAATTTGAGTTCAAAAAAGAAGGAACTCTTGTGTACATAAAAATTAAAAAATAAAGTTATTGTGGCTGATGAGGAATGTTATCAGCCATCGTTCATTCTATGTAAGAAACACTTGAAATCATAGTACATTAGTGCTAAAATATAGTCTAGAAATTAAAAAAAGCATTGTTCATGGGGGATCTTATGAAAAAAGTATATCATTCTTTAAAAGCGGTGGCCACATTATTAGGGGTCGTTTCCTTAATCAATTTTCTTGGAATTAATTCATACCCATCGTTATGGGGAAGTTTTGGGAATGCTCCAACGATTATTTTGTTTGGTGCAAGTGCTGTATCATTACTATCAGTTTGGTACCGCATCAAGGTAAGAAAATACAAGTTACCTTATGTCATTATCGCAGTTTTCTTAGCAATTGTTTTATACTTGCGTTTGAATACAGTAACAGACCGAGAACTTGATGTAACTTATCAAGGACTCTATCTTCTTGTGTTCAACCGCAGCCATGTTTATTTCATGTTTTCAGGGTTATGGGCATGGTTTGATTACATCTTGTTGGCATTCACGATTCTACTAGCAATCGCAAGAATTATTATCAAACATCATCCAAAGTTTAATCAAGTTCAATAGGGAAAGGGAAGTCAGTAACGACTTCCCTTTATTCATTCCAAGACTCTTTTAATACTTCTGTTACAAATTTTTTCGCAATATCAGCATCAAATTGAGTTCCTGCATGTTTCATTAGTTCATTGATTGCCTCTTGTTGAGACAATCCTTTTCGATAAGGTCGATTTGTCGTCATCGCATCAAACGCATCAACTATCGCAATGACTCGAGCACGCCAAGGGATATCTTCTCCCTTTAACCCTCTTGGGTAACCTGTTCCATCGTATCGTTCATGGTGGGATAAAATGTCTTCAGCGATTTCGGCATATTCTTTTGTTGTAGATAAAATACGATATCCAATCTCAGGGTGACGTTTCACCTCTGCCCATTCTTCAGGGGTGAGTTTACCAGGTTTATTTAATATCGCATCGTCAATTGCAATTTTACCAATGTCGTGTAAGTTACCAATCATCGTAAGTAGATTAACCTCATCCTTGCGTAAATTGTATACGATACCTACTGATTGACACCACTCACGAACCCGTTTGGAATGATATTCCTCACGTGGGTTTTTTAAATGGAGTGTACTCATAATCGTCTTAATTGTTTCACTACGATTACTTGCAGTTTCATAAAGCTTTTTGTGGTACATATCAATTTCTGCGAGTTTCACAGCTTCATCAATGGTTAGATTGTCATACATGGTGTGAATTCCAAATGTAACCGAAGAAGACATCCCATAAATTTGGATTGAGTCAAGTTCTTCCTTCATATGTTCAATGATGGTTTCGGTTTCTTGGTGATTGGTGTTTGGAAACAAGAACACGAACTCATCTCCACCGATTCGTGCGAGCGTATCGGTAGTCCGAATATGGTTTTTCATTACGTTTGTTACGGAGAGTAATAGTTCATCGCCTGCTGTATGGCCAAACGCATCGTTGATGATTTTTAAACCGTTAATATCTGCCATTACAACAGTGATTGGTAGATTAATATGATTCGATAGTCGGACGATATCTTGTTCATAGAATCGTCTATTCTTTAATCCGGTAAGGTGATCATGATAACTTAAGTACAAAATTTCTTCGTCTTTTTTCTTCCGATCGGTAATGTCATAGGCAACATTCATCGCTATTTTTTTACCATCGCTTTGTGTTCCAATGATTGTTGAGTAAATTTCCCAAACAACCGTTGTCCCATATTTTGTTTTTACTTTAAATTCGCCATCAAATCTTCGGTCAGTGACGTCGTAGTAACGCTTCGATACTTCTTCAAAATTTGTTATATCCTTATTATATGCTTTTTTGATCCATTCTTTGATGGTTGGTAATTCATCGATCGTATATCCTGTTATTTGTGACCAAGTATGATTTAGATGAATGATGGTACCACCTTCTACATGCATCATAATCGCAATTGGTGCTTGATCAACTGCTTTTCTTAGTTTTTCTTCACTTTCTGAGATTGCTTTTTCTAATAGCTGTCGCTCTGTAATGTCTTGAGAGAAGATAGTAGCACCAATGATTTCATGGTTTTGATCATAAATTGGATTGCAGAAGGATTCAAAAATCTTGAGTGTTTTATATTGTCCTTGTAATGGAACGATATTGACAAAGGATTCCCCCTTAAATGCGCGATCAATATTCTCTTTCACTTGATTGAATTCATCCCCATATGCGAAATAGGATAACATAGATTTCCCTTTTTGGATATTTTCTCCATACATTGATTTCATCAGTTCTTGATGTAAATGATTAAAGAAGATGTATTGATAGTTTAAATCAACTGCGATGATAATCATATTCTTTGGACTTTCAATTGAAGTTTTTAGTAATATTTCAGATTGTATTAAGTCACTATTCGCCTTTAAACGTTCATTTTGATTGTTGATGGCTAAGGCAACAAATACAGTCGCAATTGGGTATATTAACATAACAATGGGCCAAATATTTTGAACAACAGCGATACCACTACCAAGGGGTAAGATCAACAACTGTGATAGCAACATTAATATGTGATTTGCAACACCAAAAATAAGAAACGACAACACGAAGTTCACTCTTTTTTTTGACTTACCTGTGCGAAAGTGCCGCCATATAATACCAAATGTAGCGGAGGTTACAATCGTCATAACCCCTGCCCAAACACCTTCATTCCCTCGCCATAAACGGTAAATAATCGCTATAATTGAAGCAACGATTGTAGTATATCCACCAAAGAAAGCACCAGATACACTGATTAATATCGATCGAGTATCATAGAACGCTCCACTTGGCATTTGCCAAGAACTCATCATAATCACAATCGCAAACAAACCAATGAGTAATCCTAATAAGATTTGGCGAACCTTACTTTGTTGTGTAGGTCTGATGTTCGATGCCCCATATATAAAAGCCAAAGCAAAAAGCAACGTGGCATTGCTTACTAAGCTACTAAACATTTCTAAATTCATAAATCCACCTCAAACGTTGTCATTCTATTGCTATTTTAACACAAAGCCATAAAAAATTACATAAAAATGTAGTATGAAGTGTATAATTTGTAAATTTAGATATGCTTTGTTCGGTAGTGTCAAATAGTTTTGGGATAAAAGTGATATAATCATAGTTTGCATAA
>DAOSEC010000026.1:0-20264 GCA_035362935.1 Bacilli bacterium
CTTTATGCAAACTATGATTATATCACTTTTATCCCAAAACTATTTGACACTACCAATGAAATTAAACCATATTATTTTCATTACGTTTTAGGATATCTTGAATAACAGAACATACTTCATCGCTTATCAAGGTATGACCTATCGCATTGATGTGAATATAATCTGTTGAAAGGCTAGAAACGGGAAGTTTTTGTAGTAACTGATTGAATGCTTCTTGAACATCAATATACATAATATTGTTTATGGATGCAACTTGTTTCATTGCATCTTGTCTTACTCTTAATTTGTCTAAAAATGCATTGTTTGGTGTTTGATCTAAGTAAAATGGTGAAATGAATATGACGTGTTTCACATGTTCTTTCGCTTTGTCTACCATATGTTGTAGATATGAAATGTATTCTTCGACGGATGTTTGTACATCAGGTCGATCAGATGCATAAAATTTAGCCCAAACATCATTCACACCTATCATAATCGTCAAAATATCGATTGGTGCATTTAACACTTCATCAAACCGATTCACCAGTTTTATGGTTCGATCTCCACCAATTCCTTGATTTCGTAGTTTGATGTCAATGTCAGGATAGGTTAGTTGTAACCTACCATATAATAGATTGACATATCCATACCCTAAATCTCGCATCAAAATCGTATCTTTTAGAGTAGCTGGTTTTACACAGTCACAATCTGTAATGGAATCTCCTGCACATGTTATATATAAAGTATGTCTTTTGTTCATATTATGTCTCATCCTTATTAATAAATGCTATTTTTTTAGGAAAATGGATCAAATCAAATCCACCATGGCCATATTCAGGGTAGGTGATTCGTTGCTTATATGTCTTAATTTGTTGATAAGCACCTTCAAAGGATTCAGGTGGACAAATGGTATCTAACCCACCAACCGATGCTAGCACTCTACAGTTAATAAACTGCGTTAGATTCATCAAATCAATATAGCGCAACTGGTTCATCACTGGAGTTGTTAGCTCTAACACATCCATCAACAGTTGATTTACCTGTTTAAATCCACCATCTGAATGGTTCATCAAATAGGGAATGTTACAACAGCTTGGAATATCAACCACACATGCATCAATGTTTGAACGAATCGATGAAACAAACAAAGCCAATGCTCCACCTTGTGAACCACCGGTTGCTATTTTGGTTGTATCTTTTAAGAAATCTATTTGATCAATTACATGCATCAACATGAGTGCATCTTGATACACTTTTATATAATAGTAATCGAAAAAGCTATCAATGTTTCCCGCATATAACCCATATTCTAAGTAGTGATAATTGGTAGGATCGATTGTTTTCCCACCTTGCAAACGAACATCAAACCCAACAACATGAAAGCCATGTGCTACATATCTTAGAGCGATTGCTAAATATCCTTCGGTTGAAGTATGTGCTCCTAAGCCATGAAATAGGACAATACATTTGTTGTTTGGATGACTCGGAGTCCATAACTTACCATAGATTCTTGCTTGATCAAGACTTTGATACGATATCTCATATTGTGTGTAATCTTGTGAACGTTCAACCATTGTTAATTCATAAAAAGGATTTGATGAAGTGATCAATTGATTGATGTTCATCCAATAAGCATACACTTTGTTTTCCATGTCCAAATTCCTTGTTAATCCTTATTGATTTGGTTAAAAACAAACTTCGCTGCTCCCACAGCACCAGCTTGATTGCCTAAAATCGCAGGAACGATTAGTGGTTGTTCATAGGTATGTAGAAAGCGAGTTGTTAATGCATCAAACCAATGTTCTTTTGAATCAATTAACCCTCCACCAAGCAATATGATTTCTGGGTTGATTGCATTATGAATGTTTTGAATGGTTAAAAATAAATTATTTATAAATTCATCCATTACAGGTTTCACAAGGGGATGCTCAACACCGTAATGGTCAAATAGTTCTCTCCCACTAGTTAAGGAAACCTTTAATGCGCGTTCTGCATCACGTTTTAATGCATTTCCTGAAATATATTGTTCGGTACATCCACGTTTCCCACAATTACATAACACTCCATTTGGATGTAAAATGACATGGCCATATTCTCCGCCATCAAACTGTTTGCCTTGGTAAATACGTCCAAAAAACGCATTTGCTCCTCCAACACCAGTTCCTAGGGTTAACATGACGATATGGGAATATTCTTTGGCTGCTCCAACCCACATCTCACCTAGTAATGCAAGATTGGCATCGTTATCTACGAATGTTGGTAACTTGTATTTGGACTCGATGATTTGTTTGAGTTGTAACCCTATCCATCCTGGAAGATTGTCTGTCGCATAAACGATTTGTCCCGTTTGAACATCCACTCTTCCTCCAGTCGCAATCCCAATCCCTATGATTGGGTAAGACGCTTGTAGAAGGCTATCGATGATGTCATAACATACCGATAGCACATGATCTTTTCCAAGTTGAGCATGTGTGGGTAGTGTAAGTTCTTTCCATATTTGACCAAATGAATCTACAATTAAGCCTTTTATTTTGGTTCCACCAATGTCTAAACCAATGCAATAGTTCATAACAATATCACTCTTTCTTTTTTAATACTTTCGTTGCTAATCCTACTTCAAACGTACGGTTCCAAGGCATATAACAATCTTCGATTTCAATCGCATACGTCTCATCCTTTACAACAGAACGATTAAATGCATCTAACTCACGTTTTACAATCGTTGAAATACTACCACGCTCTCCATCGACTAAAAATACAGATAGTCCAAGCTTTGGTAAATCACGTTCTCGTATGATGGATCTTACAACTGAACAATATCCCGCATCTTCGGTATAACGCAAACTCAAGAAATCAAGATGACTCTTTGTAGTACCATAAAGATGATGAATCATCCCTTGAGGTATACAAGTCCCTAGTGAGTTTGAAGATGTATTCCATCCTGCATATCCTGATACTTTAAACAGTAAATCTTGAGAGGATAATAGTTTGATCAGCGCCAAATCAGCACCATTCGCATACGCAACATCGGCGAATATTACGTTTTTTCCAAGTGTTTGAATTAGGTAATTTGCATAGTGAACCGCTTCTACAAGATTACGAAAGGCATCATATTCAATGATGTTATTATGTTGTTCGCTTGCTTCCACCATATTTGATGGTGGTGCATTGACAATCAACACCAAATCCGCATCACGTTCACTAAAGACAACCACTCCACCACAGGCAATCACTTGATACTTCACGGTTTCATGTAGTGGTCGATCTTCATAGAGTGGGATTACATTTCCCCCACTGTAACATGTATATCGGATAAACACTCTAGGTGTTACTCCTTTTAATTGATTGATCATACGGATTAGCAACACATTTGCTACTTCATCTGCTCCAGGATACATATAAACTCGGTGACCAATTGAATGGTCGTACATAAAGCGTTTGATCGCTTGTTGGTCAACTGCTGTTACGCCATATGGCGAAGAATCATCCTGTGGAACAATTCCAAAGTCAATCACGTTATCCTTAATGAGTTGTAAAAATGCTAAATTAACTTCCTTATTGATCTTTCTTCGGTTTAAATAATCCTCTAAATACTCTTTTGGTAGTCGTTTGTTGATCGCATATAGCTCAGACTCTTCTTCTGGTGAAGCAATGCCTAAACTAATCTTATGATTGATAAATCCATATCGATGAATTTCGCTTCCCCAATCCTCATAGTAATCCGGTTCTTCATCGCTTGATGAATATTTTGGATTTCTCATTATGAGATTAAATCCATAAATCAGTAAATTAGGGTATTTCTCTTTTAACACTTTGATTTGATTCAGCCTTGTTATCAAGGTTTCTTTTGCATCATAATGAAGTCTAGAAGGTATGATACCACTGTATAGAAGAGTATCGATCGCAATCACAACTCCACTTGCCTGTTTCGCTTCTTCTTTTAGCCACTCCCAAATGCCATCGATATCACCTTTGCTTTTCTTGTTCCCCATAAGAGATAGAGGTGGTCTTACGACTTCAAACTCTGTATCTTTCGTTAATAGATAAGGAAAGTTATAGTTACATGGCCGTTCATCAAGTGGTATTACGATTAACTTTTGTTTCATAGACTACCAAACCACTTTACCTGGATGAATTTCGATGTTTTCTCCTCCAAGAGTGTGATCTACATTGGTTGTATCAATGGTAAATGCGGTTGGATTTGGACAAATCATCGACGCATACCTTGATTGATTGAATGGTACCTTCATTAGGGTTCCATCAATGTATCGATACAAATACACTTCTTTCCAAGAAGCTTTTGAAACGGTAGCTTTTGTGTGTTTGACCACATATCCTTCGTTTCCAAACTGATCAATCGCATTCACGCGTTTGAATTCAGCAACATTCAACCCACCATGTCCTTTGGAATGAAAGATGGGACTATAAAAATCATGTGGCAAATCATCTTTTAATCCATATTTTTTTCGTTGTTCGACGTATTTTGGAATCGTTGTTGGTTTTACAACTTCAATTCGTAGTTGCATATAGTCTGGAATTGGACTATATACTGCCATACGAATAACATCTCCTGGAAAGTAATAATACCCAAAATGTCTTGGATCACTCACATTCCATGAGTTGACACTATACCGATTGACGTTTCCTTTGTCATCGGTGACATAGTTATAAATATATCGCCAAAATGGACGCCAACAAATCTTAGGATATGCTTGCGTTAGTTCATAACTTGTATCTTGATCAGGATACCCCATATTCATACCAAGTCCAGCATCACTTTCCAGGGTTGCGTGTCCACCCATATAAACACTTGGATTGTCTGCGTAGCGACCTCTTCCATCAAGATTAAATCTATCTTTATCCGGAGTAAATTCACCTAACTCAATGGTGCCTTCAATTCCAACCCAATAATCTTTCGAAGATACCACTTTGCGATACCATGCTCCTAAGAAACAGGCTTGTGGATCTGGTTTTGCGATTTCATTAACAATTACCCCGTTGTATACGGGAATGTTTTTAAACTTAGATACTTCAATCGTATGACTGTCTAATATTGGTGTAACTTTTAATTCTAAACTCATATAACATGGTTCCTTTCTTAAATGACATGTACCTTATCTTTTGGCCAGTGTAGTTCAACACCTTGTTGAACCAAGAATTCTTGAAATTTTGTTACCATTTCTTTGTTTTGATACAACTCTTTTGGTGTAATGTTGTGATTCATACAATAACCTACCAAATATCCTGCACTTTCTCCAATGTTCCATTCGACTGGATGGAGTCGAAAACAACCATTTGTAATGTGAGTTGTTCCAATGTTTTTACATGCGGGTATCAGATTCTTTGTTTGTTGGGGAATAAAAGATCCAAGTGGAATCTCAAATGGCCAAGTGTTATCAAAGAAGAACGAATTTGTAACAGTTGTCATATGCAAATCAATGTGATAACATCCAACCCCTACACTATCCCAAAATGTTGGAAGTGTTTTGTTATGGGTAGCACTAATGTCTTTTTCTTTGATGGTATATAATGCTTTGATTCGGCGCGATTCTCTGATGTATGGAGCTTTTGCGAGTCCATCTTTTGTTCCAACAATATCACCACGAAGTTTGATTTCTGGATATCCATATCCCAAATGATCGTGACGTTTTGCTTCGGTTTGTAACCAGTAAATCAGGGATAAGGTTAACTGTCTTGACATATACAGATGGTGTTCTGCATTAGGATCTTCAAAGATATTCCCCATCACATAATCATTTTGTGGCCAGTTTAACAACGTAACATCTTCTTTGTGAAATCCATCTTTGAACTTTGTTTTATCAATCACTTGTCGATATGGAAATAGGGGTGGAATCGAGTTGTTAAATAGTTGTTTGTTCCACGGCCCAATCATCTTAAACTCTCTTTTTTTGCCAGTATGGGCATCTGGTCCATACCAACTTAAGATCGAATGATTGTCGTATTCTAATATATAGTTTTTAAAGTAATCATATTCTTTTGGTTTTTTGATCGTGTGATCTTCCCCTTCTGCGTAAGCAATCGCTGCGACCCATGTAATGGGTTGCATATCTTCTTTACAAGCAACATCATTCGCAAGTGGTTCATCATATTCTTCTTTTGCTTCTGCCCCATAGTAATAAAGGGTATTGGTAAGTGGCAATAACTCTCCGGTATCTGTTCCATCTATAAAGTAGTTCGCCATTAACTCAAATTTTTTATTGGTCACTAAGTGTTTGACAACCACGGTTGTAACAACATCGTTTGTGTTATCTGATGATACAGCTTTTGTGTTTAAATATAGATCTAACAATCCTTGATCTTGATATGGTTTGATCATTGCTTCAAATAGACCCAAAGATACCCTTGGTTCACTCGCAATTCTGCTCACCCAACCTTCTCCAGGATTAAAGATTTCCATCGTTTTATACTCCTCTTTAATATATGGATGATTGCGATAATGCTCTCTGATTTGATTGCGAAACGATCGATAGGTTGCCGTACAACCAAACTCTTCAATGAATTCATGTTCATCCGATGGAACCGCTTGACTTGTGAGTTGACCGCCAATCCAATCGGTTTCTTCGGTTAATGCAACATGCTTTCCCATCTTGCATAACGAAATCGCTGCTAACATCCCGCCAATGCTTCCGCCAATAACTACAACATCATATTTTTTTATCATGAATGAAACATCCTCCTTGTGATTTTTAAAAAGTAGAAGCTGATAAAAGATATCGTATCCATTTCAGCTTCTACATGTTTGTTACTTATCTGATCCAACTACCAATCCTTTAACAAAGTACTTTTGTAAGAACGGATATAGTATTAGAATTGGAACTGTCGCTGAAAACACGGTTGCTGCTCTGATTGAATCAGTGGATAATCGTTCCGCGATTTCAGGTGGTAAATCATGAATTGGTATATAAGATAATGCAAGCAATCCTCTTAGGTAGGTTTGTAATGGCTGCTTGGATGGTGTTGAAATGTATAACACCCCTCCAAAATAGGCATTCCAAAATCCAACTGCGTAAAACAATGCAACCGTCGCCATCGTTGGCAAGGATAATGGCAACACAATATTGATGAATATTTGGAATTCATTCGCTCCATCAATCTTCGCTGACTCTAAGATTTCTTCTGGTAATGTTTCAAAATAGTTTTTGATGAGAAGCATATTGTAGGTACTAACCAAACCAGGTAAGATTAACGCCCATATGTTATCTCTTAACCCAAGAAATAGCACCAATAAGTAAGATGGTACCAGTCCTCCTGAAAATACCATAGTGATAATGAATAGGATCATAAAGAACTTACGTTCTCGAAATGTTTTTCGTGAAAGCGGGTAAGCAGCCATCGTTGTTACAATCATCGCAAGTACTGTACCTACGATTGTTACAAACAAGGATACTTTCATTCCAGACCAAAACAACGATTCTTGTAGCACAAATCGGTAAGCAGTATCGGTAAATCCTCTTGGCCAAAACGATACTCGACCACTACTGATTTCTACTTGACTACTTAAGGATACTGCTAGTAAGTTGATAAACGGTAAAATCATACTAAATGCGAGTAAGGATAAGATAATGACATTAATCACATCGAAAATATGATCGGCTTTGGTTTGTTTGATGGTTGGTTTCTTTATTTTAAACTTTAATTCTTTTGCCATAACGATTCCTACCAGATTCCCTTTTTGAAGTATTTGCTACTAATATAGTTTCCAGAAACAATCAAAATCAAAGCAACCACTGAATTAAACAAACCAACCGCAGTCCCAAAGCTAAAGTTGAGATCTTCTCCTAACCCTTTACGGTATACAAAGGTTCCTATGATATCCCCTGTTGAGTATACGGCAGAATTATACATATTAAATACTTGGTCAAATCCAGCATCTAAAATAGCACCTAAACGAAGGATAAATAACATCGCAATGGTTGCAGTTATGCTTGGAATGGTAATATAAGCAATTTGTTGAATTTTATTTGCTCCATCCATTTTAGCAGCTTCGTAGAGTTGTGGATTGATCCCAGTAATCGCTGCTAAATATACAATCGCATTCCATCCGATTTCTTTCCATCCAGCCGAAATGACAAGGAGTGGTCTGAATGTTTTCGCATTTCCAAAGAATGCAATCGATCGGTCTATGAAACCTAACTCTTTTAACCAGTTGTTGATAACTCCATAAGGTCCTAAGACTTGCATGAACAGTGCTGTAATAACAACCCAGCTTAGGAAATGGGGTAAATATAGTAATGTTTGAACCACTTTCTTGAAGGCAAGATGTCTTAACTCATTGATCATCACCGCTAGCATAATTGGAAGTGGAAATAAGAACACAATTTTATAAGTACTAATGATTAATGTATTTCGGAATGCATTCCAAACTTCATGATCAGCAAACAATGCATGAAATTGTTGGAACCCAACCCAAGGACTCACAATAATGGAGTCAAAAATATTGTCACCAGCAAAAATATCAAAATCTTTAAATGCCAATACGATTCCAGACATTGGTATATAGTTAAAGATAAAAACAAGTGTAATCGCTGGTATTAAGAAAATAAACATCATCCAATTGAGCTTCATATATTCAACAAATGGCATTTTCTTTTTTACTTGTTTGGGTGGTTTGATTGATAACTCTTTCTGATTACTCGTCATCTGTAATCTCCTCCTCTTGTCTTAACTCATATCGTGCACTAATCGGATTGTATAACAATGCAATCCAAGTAGTGATTAAACTGAATAAAATAAATATTAAAGAAAAGTTTAAAAATGTGATAATCGCCCAAACGATGATTGTAACAGATACTGCTACAATGATGGATGTAATAAAGTGTCTATTCGCAAAATAAAACGAAGTGACTAACAAATCTTTAAATATTTCGAATTGATAATTTCCGTGTAGATAAAAGAAAGATGTCGATAAAATGATAAGTTCACCGAGTACAAAATAATGGATCACTAAGATGAGTACTGGCGGAAATTGTTCCATTAAGATAGAAATATTTTCTAAATTAACCATGATAATATACACAAACGCAAGTAAAATAAGACTAAAAACAAAGGCATACTTGAACTTACGTTTGATTTGTTTCCAATAATCAGACCATAACGTATAGATATCGGTATCTTTTGTGATTAATCGTTTTGACATATAAAATAATGCGGATGTCGATGGACCAACCAAGATACCTAAACTCAGTACAGTGGTAGCAATATAGAAAATGTTTAGCAAAAATAATTTTACGATGAATATAATAATAGGATTACTTCTGAACATAAGTACCTCTATTCTGTTTGATTCCAATTCATACTATAGCATAAATATAAATTAGAATCAAACAGAAACCGTGGTTTCTGTTTGACTCTAATGTCTGTAGGATTATGGTTGATAATTGTATTGAGGAGTATTTGCTTGATACCAAACATTTACTTCTGTTGTCGCATCATTTAATCCACGAGTGGTTTGTAATTCTGTTAAAAACTCGGCAAATGTTTTTGTGTTTGTTGCATTCATATATAATGTCATAAAATCAGTGATTGATTGATTAACACCAGATTGTTTTGCACCCCAAACGGTAAATCCAGGAGCATAACCAAGTGGTTCGTAAACACCAAATGCTTTGTTTGCTTGTAAGTTCATCGTTTCCCAACTGTGTTGTTGTGTTGCTAATTTTCTAGCTCTTGCTTGCCAATATTGAGAATAATCATCTTCTCTTGTTCCAGTTAAGAACCAGTCAGCACTGTTTTTTGAATCGAACGGAGTTTTTCCATCTACAACTGGTGTTAAGATTGGATAATACTTACCATCTGTTTTTGTGAATGTTTCCCCTTCTTTTCCGATAGCGATTTCTAAGAAGTTGGTAGGATCAAGTTTTGCATTTAACCATTTAATGGTCGCAACTGCTTCTTTTTCCATATATTTCGGAATCGCAATGAAGAATACGATGGAACGGTCTAACTTAATTTGTTTTGTGTTGTTTGCTCCCATTAAACCTGTAATGTATCCAACATATTGATTAGGGTTTGCCATAAATTGATCAATTGTAATACTCTTATTGTTTGCAATACCGGTATAAATTGGATTTCCTGCCCACCATGCTGATACGATGAATGCTGCATCACCAGTGATGAATTTTTCTTGGCAGTTTGTAGATGCTGTTAAGTATTGTTCTTGAAGTAAACCTGATGTATTCAAATCCTTAATATAATCTACGTAATTTTGATATTGAGCTGTTTGTGTCCAATGTTTGATTTGTCCGTTTGTTTGTGGAACCCACTCTGTAACGATACCAAACGCGCTGCGGATTGGTTCAATACTATGAGCTACTGTACAGAAAGGAATTTGAACTCCTGCTGTTTTTAATGTTTGTAATGTTGTTTTGAACCCATCAAGCGTTGTTGGTAATGATGTAATACCATGTTGAGCTAAAATATCCATTCTAGCAAACAATGCACTGTTGATGTTTTCTGATGGATTCTTTTGAGGAATACCAAAGATTTTGTCATCGAATGTAGCGGTTGCCCAAGTTTGAGCACTCATTGCTGATTTGATGTTTGGTCCATGTTCATCCAATAACTTAGAAATATCAAGCAAAGCGTTACTTGATCTTAGTTTATTGAATTGGTTTGGAGTTAATGTCATAGAGTTGTATCTAGCTTGACCAGCAATATCCAAGTACAATTTTTCATCTGTATTGGTTTGTGGTAAAACCGCATAGTTCACTTTTTGACCAGTTAAACGTTCGATCACTGCTGCGTTTGGATCTGTATTCGGATCACCATACGTATTAAACTGCATCAAATGGGTTAGTTCATCTACACTCGTGTTGTCACACCCTGCAACAACGAATAGTGATAAACTTAAAACAAGTAATAAAACTAGTTTTTTCATTTTGTTCTCCTTTTCTTTCTACTACATATCGTAGTTTTTATTGTAAGTGATGGTTTACAAAAACTGATGCTATGCAATTTTTGAAAACGCTTTTCCACTTGTATATACATTATAGCATACGATTTTCACGAATGCAAGAAAAAGTTGTATAAACAAGTAAATTTTTTTTATTATTTGTCTATACAATTATACTTGACCTTCTTGTCTTTACAAGTTATAATGTTAGTAGAATGATTTAAGGAGGTAAATAATGAATCAATTAGTAAATTTAATGAAAAAGAATAAAATGACTTTAGTTGCAAGTCTACCAAAAAACGATTATGACTTGGCAAAGGCAGCTTGGGAACATGGTGCAGACGTCATTAAACTACATATCAATGTCACACACAATGCAAGTAAGACCGTATTTGGAACACTTGATCAAGAACGTCCCATTCTAGAACGAATCTTAAAAGACTCCCCGATTCCAGTTGGTGTGGTCGCAGGTGATGATCCTTTAAAAGCAGAACGTGACATTCCACTACTTGCGAACATGGGATTTGACTTTATATCACTTTATGGTCATCATGCACCAGCTTCGATGATCAAACGTAAGGATATCAATTTTATGTATTCAATTAATCATACCTATACGATCGATGAAATCAAAGAAATCGGTAGAGGAGATGTTGCGGATATCTTTGAATTATCAATTATGGCACCAGATACATATGGAGAACGCCTAACAGCACGAGACATCACAAAATACTTTATCATATGCCAAAACTCTAAGATTCCGGTGTTAATGCCAACGCAACACTTAGTGTATCCAATTGATGTCCCTATCTTATACAAATCAGGAATCAAAGCAATTATGATTGGTGCTGTATGCATGGGACAAACCGTAGAATCCGTATCTTCGACTACAAAAGCATTCAAAGAAGCAATCAGTAGGTTATAGTATGAAGCATATCGGATTAGTACCCTTAGATAGTAGGCCATGCAATACAACATTTATTGAACATCTTTGCCAAACAGCCAATGCGAAGTTAATATCGTTTCCGAAAGAATTATTAGGAAGATTATTCAAAGGAGCATCGATTCATAAAATCGATAATTGGATTTTAGCAAACTATATGGAATTAGATTATTTGATTCTATCATCGGATGCTTTGGTCTTTGGTGGACTTGTGCAATCTAGAAGTGGAGTCTATGAAGCAAAGCGATTAGACGACATCAAAACAATATTACAAATTATGAAACTAAACAAACCAAGTTTACAAATCTATGTCTTTGATACAATTATGAGAACATCGATTTCAACCACCGACAAAGAAACTGCGAAATATTGGAAGATGATGAATCAGTTTTCGTTCCACCAAGGAAGATACTTACATACAAAAGAGGAAGAAAGTCTTCAAATCTATCAAGACCTAGAAAAAGCAATCCCAAAACATATTTTTGAAACGTACTACCATGCTCGTAAGCAAAAACATCAAATGAATGTGTTTTTTGTGGAAGCAGTCAAAGAAAAAT
Source organism: Bacilli bacterium (assembly GCA_035362935.1). Classification (GTDB taxonomy): domain Bacteria; phylum Bacillota_I; class Bacilli_A; order ML615J-28; family CAG-313; genus DAOSEC01. Next base: position 12,392 of record DAOSEC010000026.1, read on the forward strand.
TAGTCGATTATTTGATTTTACTTCAAGAAGATTCATCCATCTATGGCGTGCAGAAGCAAGAACAAGCAATTTTACATGAATTGATTGAGTCATATCATCTTTCACAAATGGTGCGAATCTACAACGGAACCGATGAAGGAGCAGCAACTCTTCTTTCACGAGCTCTATTATATAAGGAAGAAATCCAACCAAAACTATTTGTACTAGTACCAAAACCTAACATTTTGAAACAAGTGATGGCATTTGAAGATCACCCATTTGAACACAATGTAAAAGAAATGGTAGAAGCTTCGCATATGGTGTTAACCGCCGATGCGAAAGATGCTGACATGATACTTGCCATTTATGTCGAAGAACTTGATAACGAAATGCATTTAGAAGAAGATCAAGAAATCTATGATCCAAATAAAAACCGTTCTTATCAATACTTTACAACACAAATCAACTATTATCATACGATTGGAAAACCAGTTGCTTTGGCGGATATCTTTATGCCCAATGGTGGTTCATTCCCGCTTCTTCAAGCAATCAATTACAAAAAACTAAAAGGATATTCCGCTTGGAATACCGCATCTAATACCTTAGGTACCCTTCTTGGACAAATTGCTTCTTATTTAATAGGAAAAGCAAATAATCCAAATGTCGAATACGACAATGATTTATTTACCTTAGAACGTATCTTAGATGATTCCATATTCCAAACAATCGTTCGCAAAGAAATCAATCAACATGCCAACCAACGAAACATCAATATTTATGCGCTTGGTGATGCTGGAAAACAATACGAAGTACTGTTACAAAAACGTATGAAAGAACTCACCGCTTCGATTACTTCAATTGACTACGATGTTGTATTTCCATGGAATCGAACCTTTGAAGCACAAGTGATTCTAAAACCTAAAAAAGGACAACAAATCTATGAATAAGATCTATGATGTGATTGTGTGTGGTGCAGGAACCTCAGGAATGATTGCTGCAATAGCTGCGGCTAGAAACAACGCATCTGTGCTTCTTGTTGAAAAATATGGCTTTTTAGGTGGCACCAACACAGCAGCAATGGTATGGCCTTTGATGACATTTCATCACAACCTTACTCAAACAACAGGTGGTATCGCAAACGAAATCATAGAGCGTTTACAAGCCTCTCGTGGTAGTTTAGGGCACGTTCAAGACCCCATTGGGTTTTGTTCAACCATTACGCCAATTGATGTTGAATCGTTAAAAGCACTCTATTTTGACTATTGTGACGAAGAACATATTGACCTCTTACTTCATACCTTTATCATAGATGTCATTAAGGATGGCTCTTTCATCAAGGGGATAAAAGTCGCAAATAAGTCTGGTATTACAGAACTATATGCTAAGGTTGTGATTGATGCAACGGGGGATGCTGATGTTTGTAAAATTGCCGGATGCCCTTATGTAATGGGTCGAGATGATGATCACTTAAGTCAACCAATGACGATGATGTTTACGATGAAACAAGTAAACCTAAATAAAGTAAAAGATTATATGAAAAAGCATCCAGAAGACTTTATGCAAGATACTACCTATAGTGGTGATTATCTTGCGGTCAGTGGATTTTTCTCTAAAGTAAAATTAGCAAAAGAACGAAATGATTATACATTAAACCGCGACCGTGTGTTATTCTTTCAAGGTATGAAAGAAGATGAAGTTTCCGTTAACATGACAAGAGTATCTGGACTTAATGGAACAAATGCTTGGGAGTTATCTTTAGCTGAACAACTAGCACGAAAACAAGTAAAAGATGTTATCAAATTTCTTACAACATACATTCCAGGATTTGAAGATGCATATTTATTAACAACTCCTGCTCAAATTGGAGTAAGAGAAACTAGACACATTGAAGGGTTATACATCCTCACCAAAGACGATATCTTACAAGGAAGAAGATTTGATGATGCGATTGCAATTGGAGCCTTTCCAATTGACATCCACGCACCTATTGGGGCTAACTTAGAACTCCTCAATCTTGATGGACATAAAAAGTATCAAATTCCTGTTAGAACCCTCTTACCTATTAATACAGTAGGATTAATTGTAACAGGACGAGCAATCAGTGCCACCCATGAAGCCAATGCTTCAGCACGAGTATCTCCAACTGCGATGTCACTCGGACAAGCAGCAGGAACCCTTGCAGCACTCGCAGTCAAGAAAAACATTGCTCCCCATCAAATAGATGTCAAACTACTACAAGATACATTAAGAAGACAAGGACAAATTATTGATATCGATTAAAAAACTCGAGCAATTATTTGCTCGAGGTCTTCTTTTCTTTTTTTAGCTCAATGAGTTTATGCCACAGTAGAAATACTCCTAAATGTAAGAGTTGATAAACAAGTCCAAACACAATGGGGTTCACTATGGTATAATCTACCCCAAAAAAGTTTCCTAAATTTGATTGTAAGACTAACGTATGAACAAATGCTATGAAAGCAACAATCACAAAACTAATCACAATGTTTTTCATCGTATTGAAAAACATTCCATGTTTTTCTTTCGAAAACATAGTTATATTTCCATATTTCATCGTTGAAGTAATGGGATCAATTAAGAACGTACTAACTAACCCAAGGATAAGTGCTACTAAAAAGTATGCAGCATATCCAACGATTCCAGTCATGTAAAAAATAACAAAGGCTACCATACCCGCAAACCATGCTCGTAACAGCCATTCTTTGATTCCCATTTTCGGTTGTTTCTTTATATGATCAGTCAAATCTATCACTCATTTCTTTTTACTAACTTATCACGACACATTATAGTCAATAAAGTAAGAAATATCAAGTATTAATCCAAAACATTTTTATAATATGTTTCTATGGAGGGTAACGTTATGAAACAAATCAAGATTGCTATCATTGGTGCTGGTATTTGGGGAAACACCCATGCATCGATTTACAACGAACATCCCTTTGCAAAAGTAGTTGCTGTGTGTGATTCTAATCTAGACAAAGCAACTGCTTTAGCAAAGCAATATGACATCAAACACATTTATAAAGACTATTACCAAATGTTAAAAGAGGTCGATTGCGATGCAGTTGCGATTGTGACTCCAGATCATTTGCATGCGGATATCGCCATCGCTTGTGCAAATGCCAAAAAACACATGTTAATTGAAAAACCACTCGCAACATCCAAAGAGGATGTGTTGCGCATGGTGAAAGCATTTCAAGCAAACGATGTGAAAGTCATGGTAGACTTTCACAATCGATGGAGTCCTCCTTTTAATGTCGCAAAACAAACCATCAGTTCAGGTTCGATTGGTAAGCCAATCAATGCTTATTTCAGGTTAAATGACATCAAATGGGTTGCAACTGACATGTTACCATGGGCCGCTTCTTCTTCTATTCTTTGGTTTTTAGGAAGCCATTCTTTGGAAACACTTCGCTGGATTATTGATGATGAACCTGATATGATATATGCTGTTAGTAGAAAAGGGTTGTTATCAAACTTGGGTGTGGATACGGAAGATGTGTTCCAAACAACCATTACCTTTAAAAATGGAACCATTGCACAAATGGAAAATGGTTGGGTAACACCAAATGGAAATTCATGCATTAATGACATTAAGTTTAATATCGTATGCGAAAAAGGAAAAATTGATATTGATGCATCTAGTCATAATCTCATACAGTTAACAACAGATACAACTGTCACAACACCTGATATTTTAGTAAGAAATCATGTGTTTGATAAATGCAAAGGCTTTGCGTATGAAAGCATCCGAAGTTTTGTAGATAAACTTGCATCAAATCAACCATTTGATGTATCGATTACGGATGCCGCAAACACCTCTTTAGCAATACTTGCGATTATGGAATCCGCGAAAACAAAACAACCAATCAAAGTAAAATTGATTGATGAATTATTAAAAGAATAAAATCGAAAGACGATTCGTTCGTCTTTTTCAAAAATACGAGGGGACTATGAAACATTTAGAACGTAATATCTATAAACTCACATGGCCAATCTTCATAGAGATGTTGTTCTTTATGTTGATGGGGTCAGTTGATACGTTAATGTTATCTAAGTATAGTGACTTATCAGTTGCATCTGTTGGAAATGCCAATACAGTATTAAACGTATTTGGTGTCTTATTTAATGTAATAGCTGCAGGTATTGCAATAGTCGTATCACAATACTTAGGTGCTAATAGAGAAAAAGAAGCCAAAGTGGTTGTTAAATCTGGGGTATATACCAATTTCGCAGTTGGTATTGTCATCTTCTTTATTTTACAACTATTTGGTAAACTAATCTTTCAAGCAATTAAAACTGATGTTGATATCATCGATTGGTCATTATCATATTTAAAAACAATTGCTTGGTCCCTTCTATTTGTATCAATCTCTTCTTCATTTTCTTCGGCTTTTCGAAGTTACGGAAAACCTAAAGTTGTCATGTCAGTCATGATTTTAGCAAATCTTCTAAACGTATTACTAAACTATATCTTTATCTTTGGTAATTTTGGTGCACCACGCTTAGGAGTATACGGTGCAGCTTTAGGAACACTCATTTCAAGAATCTTCATCTTTGTTATGTTACTCATCAATATGATGCGACTTTTACAAATCAATATGTTCAAATTCCATTATGATTCAAAAAGTGTCCTAACGATTCTAAAAGTTGGACTACCGTCTGCCTTAGAAAACTTTATGTATAGCTTTTCTCAAATCTTTATACTATCCTTTATTAATAAGATGGGAACCGATGCTGTAACATCAAGATCTTATGTCATGTTACTCTTAACCTATGTTTATGTCTTTACGATATCCTTCTCTAATGCCAATTCCATCATTGTAGGATATTACATTGGTGAGAAAAAACCAGAAGAAGCTTATAAACAATCCTTTAAAACCCTAAAAATCACACTAATCTTTATAACAATCATGTTAGTTGTTATGAATATTTTAGCTGATCCAATTCTAAGACTATTAACCGAAAATGAAGCAATCATCCAGTTATCGAAAACAGTACTACTAACTGGAATTTTACTTGAGATTGCTAGAGTTCTAAACTGGATCTTCTTACAATCCTTAAGAGGAACAGGAGATACGGTATTCCCACTCAAGGTTGCAGTGGTATCGATGTATGGAGTAAGTGTTTTATTTAGTTACATCCTAGGACTAAAATTAAACCTTGGGTTAGTAGGAGTATTTATTGCCTTATCCTTAGATGAATTCATCCGTGGTTTAGCAATGTTACTACGTTGGAAAAGCAAAAAGTGGGTTACGAAATCGCTTGTTAAATAATTAGATGAAAGAAGTTATCAAAACAGATAACTTCTTTTTTTCAAACATTAGATCGAAAAAGTTGTCAACTATATGGTTGACAACTCTTATACTTAGATTATATTGTGTTTGGTCTATATTTTCAGTATAATGGGGTTAGATGAAGGAGTGATACTTTGAACCTAAGCGAAAAAATAAAACAAGCAAGAATGAATAAAAACTACTCACAAGAACAATTAGCAAATCTCATATTTGTTACCAAACAAAGCATTTCAAAATATGAACATAACCAGGCAAAACCAAGCAAAGAAACACTAGAAGCTATGCAAAAGGTACTTGAAGTGGATTTTACTGAAGTTGCTGATACACCATTAAAAAATAAGTTTGGTACATTACAAAAGATTATGATGCTATCACTAATCTTAATTAATATCATTACCTTAAGCATTGTCATTGTTCAAGGAATACAGTTAAATCAATACAATCAAGCATTTGATAATAAAACTGCTATATTTCATGGTTTAGAGGTTACTTATATTGATCATACTTATGAGCGGTTAGTAGAAAGACTTTATACTCGTCTACATTTTAGAAATACAACCGATCAGACAATAACTGTTAATTCCTTAATGATTTCAATCCATGATGCACAAATTCAAAACTTTTATTTTTCAGAAACACAAAAGAATGGTCCATGGGAATCAGATTATGAACTTGATTCTAACGCATCACTTACACTTTGGATCGTAATAGGGATATCCAATGATGATGTTGCATCCGATAACAACCGAATTACCTTACTCTATGGTGATCAAATAGTATCAAGATTCAAAGCTAAAAAAATCAACTCTTAACTTACTTAAAAAAAATCCAAGATATTCTTGGATTTTTTGCTTTTTGGAACCATTTTGTTTCACAAAATCTTTTTTAATGAAACCATCTTGAGGAATATTTTAAATAATGAACATATTTACATTTTTCATATTTACATGAAATTGTTTTTTTGATAAACTATAAAAAATGAACTTAATTAATGGAGACTATTTATGAAAAAAATGATGATCTATGCTGTTTTCTTTCTTCTATTGTTTTTATCAGGATGTGATATCAATCAAGATCAAACGTTCGTAATTCGATATTTTGACTCTGAAGGTGAATTGATGATTGAACATGAGTCCAAAACACCCATTCCTTCTATGTTCGAATTTGAAGTTCCTTGGGCTAAGAAAGAAGGGTATCGGTTCGATGGTTGGTCTTATTTGTCAAACGAAGAAACAAACACGATTGATGCAACACCAAATTTCTCTATACTTACTTATATGGTGACGTTTTATGATTCGTTTGGAGAAGTAATCTCATCTCAAGAAGTGGAGCACTTAGAAAGTGCTATAGCGCCAACTCCACCTGAATATGAAGGGTATGTATTTGTGGAATGGCTTAATGAGTTTGAAAACGTCACATTCAATATTGATGTTTACGCAAAATATGATCCCAAATTTTATACTGTAACATTTATCGATCATGATGGAAGTGTACTTGAGGTACAACAAATCCAACACAACAATATGGTGATCGGACCGATTCCACCAAGTTCAAAGGTAGGATATCAATTCTCACATTGGGATCAAACAATATTTGAGCTTAAACATGATGTAACAATTGAAGCAGTGTATACAAAATTATACTATCAAGTCACTTTTCTAGGTCATAACGATAAGATATTAAAACAAGAAATGATTGGCTATGGTGAACAAGCGACTCCACCAACGAACACTGCTCAATCAGGATATCTTTTTCGAAATTGGAATACAGATGATTTTACAATAACTAACCATACTATTTTTCGCGCAATTTATGACAAACAAACTTATACCATTACGTTCATAAATGAGGATAAATCATTCATTGAAGAAATCACTGCTGAACATGGTAGTTCTATCGAAGGGCCAATCTTGGAACATAAAGAGCATTATTACTTTACTGGATGGGATCAGTCCTTAGAATATATTACGCAAGATTTAACTGTAAAAGCAGTGTATGAACCAAAAGTCTATACCGTCATTTTTCAAAATCATCTAGGAAGAGACATTAAAATAGAAGGTGTAGAATACTCTCTTTCAGCAATCCCCCCTACTCCACCATCACGTACTGGGTTTAGGTTTAAAGAGTGGAGTGAAGATTATACTTATATATCCAAAGATATGATTATTTATCCAATATATGAAGAAATCACATTCGTAGTAACTTATTTAGATGAAGATGACACTGTACTAAAAATAGAAACAGTTCCTTTTCGTGGTCAATCCACACCACCAATTCCACCTCAAAAGACTGGTAAAATCTTTCATGCATGGGATAAAGGTTATTATGATGTTCAAAGTGATTTAGTGTTAAAAGCAATCTACTACATTCCAAACTTCCAAGTTACGTTTAAGTACAGTCATGGTGATGTAATATCAAATCAAGTAGTTGCTTATGGTGAAGATGCTACACCGCCACAAGTTATGGATATGTATGGGTATGAATTTATTGGATGGGATTATGAGTATACGAACATTACTTCAAGTCTCATTATTACTGCTCAATATGAACGAATTCGTTATACCATAACCTATCTTGAT
>DAOSEC010000027.1:0-18995 GCA_035362935.1 Bacilli bacterium
CAATTCCTAGGATATCAAAATTTTTAAAGTATAACATTCTCGATACCGATAGTGTTTGTGGAGGAACAATCAAGGTAAGCATCACAAGCCAAAACAATAAGTTGCTTCCTTTGAAGCGTAATCTTGCAAAGGCATATCCTGCTAATGCAGTGGATGCAATTTGAAGTAACATAACGATAGTCGATACTTGAACGTTATTCCACAATGCTTTCCAATATCTTAAAATATTAATTGAAATTTCAAAGTTCAGTAGTGAGAATTGCTCCGGAATCCAGATAATCAGTGGATTGTTTAAGTCCGTAGGATGTCTCAAAGCAAGAGTAATTTGACGAAATAGTGGGAACAAAATAATGAACGATAACCCAAAGATAATAAATCCTCGTAATATACTTGAACTACGATCTGCAATCTTTTTCGATAAGACGGCTTTTTTCACTGGGTTTTTCATATCAATTTTAATTTGTTCGTATTTGTTAATAGCAGCTTGTTTCATTTCTTTAAAATTCTTTTTCATTGGTGAGTCTGGTTTACGATCTTTCATCATAATAGAACACCACCTTCGATAAGACTCCAATCACAATTGCTAAGATACCAATGGATGCTGCTAAATAAATCCATGACATCGCTGCATTTAGACCATAATTTTGTAAGTTATACATTCTTGTGATAATTGGTGTGATCGAGCTTCGCAAGAACGAATCCACGACCGTAAAAACAACTACTGTTAGAATGATTGGTGAAACCATCGGTAACGTAATTTTCCAGAAGGACTCATATCCGGTTGCACCTTCAATTTTTGCTGCCTCATATAAATGAACCGGCACCGATTGAATGGCTGCTAAGAAGATGAGAATTTGAACTCCGGAATAACTAATCGTACGATAAATTGCACTTGTGATTCCAGTTAAGAAGGTGATTACCCCTGCTGGAATGTTTGCACCTAGTAAGAACTGACGTAAGTCGAATAGTGCTGATAATGCTCCAGTTCCCATTGAATTTAGCACAGCATCCACTCCACCAGCAGCACTTACTGCCATGTCGATTGCCTCTGAGTTAAAGATAACAGGTAAGAAGAATACTGCACGTACAAATCCTCTACCTCTAAAGTTACCATTTAACATAACAGCAAGCAATAAACTGAATATGGTAATAACAACTAAATTTACTACTGTTGTTTGAATGGTGTTCACTAACTCAACCGGGTAGTTCGGATTGACAAGTAGTGCTTCTTTGTATTGGAAAAAGAAATCTTGAATAAAGACATCATTTTCCATATATCCACCAAACGTAATGATTAATCCGCCACCTTGAGGGTTAACAGATACTTCCGAAAAGGAATAAATCAAACTCATTACAAGTGGATATGCGAATAAGATTAGGAATCCTGTTAATACAGGAAGTAAGAATATAAATGCCCAAACGACCTTTTGTTTTCGGAAGCTTAAGTTTCCATATGTTTTTTTAATGACCCAGTTAAGCGGCCAAAACAAATAGAAGAATACCGTTCCAATTGCCTTTATCACCATTTGATATGGTTTCGATCGTTCAATGCTACGTAAAGTTCTTCGAACAAACACATCAATAGTTTCAAACAAGGTAGAGAAGAAATGTTTGATTCGGTCTGATAATTTGATTTTTTCAGTCATCATTTCCCTCCTATATAACCTTGTATCCTGTTGCTGGAACAATGTGTGATCCAATCATTACAGGTATATTGTTATAATTTAATAAAATCTCAACTCCATTAGAATAATGTACTTCATATACTCCATTTTGATGTGTGATATGATTTACAAGTGTTCCTCCGAAAATACCAATTCCGTTTAATTCTTGTGTCATTTGTTGAATCGTTGTTAACCAGTTTTGATAGTATGTAAAATAATATTGTGTATAGTCTGTTGTGATTAACTTCTTTGAATCTTCAAAAGATAAGATAAACGAAAGGTTTGCACCTGTTTCGATGGTCTTTAACATATGCCAATCAACACCACGCTCAATGTTTCCATTAACAGAATATCCTGAATATTCAAATAATCCTGAAACAACAAGTTGATAGAATGGAATCGTATTGTCAAATATTTCATATTTTGATGTTTCACTTGGAACTTCTAATGCACTACTTGCATATGGTATTGCAAATCCAAGTGGAGCATAAAGGTTAATGTTTGTAATGCCTTTTGCGTGAGCAAGTTCAAGTGCGCTTATATGTTCTACTATAGCACTTTCTCTGAAGAACTCTGCACGTTTTTTGTAATCACCTGCTAATACAGACCCAATTCCAGCTAAACTGACAGAATCTAGTCCAGTAGATTTTTGGTAGTTTTTCGCAAATGTTTCCATAAAGTGTTGATAGAATTTTGGAGATAACACTACCGCTGAATCGCGTTGTCGGTCAAACTCGTTTGTTGCTAAGTTGTATGGCCAAAACTCAGCATAGTCACCACCAACGTTTCTTGTGGTATAGTGAGTTTTTCCAAATGCCTCATGAAACTCGTTGTACTCACTAAAATGGTAGTACATGTATAAATCATAATCATTTGCCATCAGGTAGTTTTTGAAATCATTGAATGCTTTCTTATTACCTAACTGATTGCTTAAACGAACAAACCTTGGACTTAATTGTGTAAATCCTTTTTCTTGCCACCCACTGTAGATGACATTGATGTCAGTTACTCCTAAATCTCGTAACTCTTCTAGAATTTGTTTTGCTTCTTTGTAAGTTGTCATAGAATCATAAGCATCAAATCCAATTCCTAAGAAGAATTGACGATATCCATATGCTCCAATAAATTCAATGTTAACATTTACTTGATTGTTTGGAACAATTGGAGTTAAGTTGTGCTCTGCAATAAGTTTTTCTTGATATTTTTTTGCAATACCAACATAATTGGCTTCATCGCTATCTAACACAATATAGTTGTAAACGAAATCACTTTCAATACGTTGTGTAGACCATTTTGTATATTCATGTCGTTGCCACCCTGAACCGATAGTTACAAACTGTGATTCTCGGTAGTATGCTTTAAAGAATGCTCGGTTGAAAGAATCTATTCTTCTTGATACATCGGCTGCAATATATGTTTGTCCTGCGCCTTTTTCAACAACTACCATCATTCCGGTTTGGTTGGTTTGATCTACCAATCCATATAGTGGTAATAAGATGCTTTCTTGGCTTTCAGGTTTAATCGAATCAATATAAGCTTTGTCTGGTCCATAAATACGTTTTGTATACGATGGATAGTATTGTTTGTCATTGTTGAAATCCATGATAGCGCCACTGCCATCAGGAATTACAAAATAACCGTTTGTTGAAGTATCACCAGATGTAAAGTGTGGCAATAAATCGATATAGGCAATTGGGTATTTCGGATCTTCAATGATTGCGTCGTTAATTAATGTAATTTCAAGACCAGTATTTGTTACTAAGTATTGAATACCAATACGGAAATGAGGTTGCTCAAGAGCAACTTCTACACCAAATTCGGCGTTGTCTTTTGCAACGTCATCTCTTGTATAGCCTGCTTTTTCATACATGATTTCATATAATCTTGTTCGGAATATCCCAGAGATTGCTTCTATGGATGCAATTCCTCGCACCTTATAATAACGAAGTTCATCTGGCGTTCCGACATTATCGATAACTAACTCATAATAATTTGTTGTTAAGTTGTTCCAATCTGCTGCTGTTAGGTTTTCATGATCCTTAAACAACTCATTCATACGTGCTTCACTGATTTTAAATGGGAAGTACGTATAATCTATTCCTTTTTTGTATACTTCATATAATACCTGTACGCCACCTTCGATGTACTTCACAGAAAAACTTGGTAAGATATTACTTGCAGTATTTACTTGTACAGAATGCTCATGGCTGTTATAGGCTGCTGTTGCACCTTTTGGTCCAATATAGTTAATTAAAAATAAACTTCGTTGTAATGTTCTAGTCGCCGGAACAATTTGTGCATACGGGTCAGCATACAGTGGCGTAAACGCATATGGATTTGATTTCCATTCTTTTCCTGTTACGGTATCCACTAGCTTGAAGTAGGTTGTACGCTCATCAAATCGAAATTCGAAACGATTGTTATCACTTGTTGCGACTAATCGGTTGGTATTGTTTAAATTCCATTGTTTTGTTGTAGGATCCATCGCTTGAATAAATCCTTCTTCTGAAAATGGAATGTTGTTAAACGATGCTTTGACTGGTTTGGCTCCTCCTAGGAAATAGATTCCGGTATAGAGACCTACTAAAAATAGTAGAGTAAGGAGGAAAATTCGTTTGAATGTTAGTCTTTTCTTCATGAAATTATTCTCTCCTTCCTATAAGAATCTTGTTACTATTTCGCGATAAAGCGAATAGAAGAATCCATATATTTGTTGTGATAAGTCAAAGATAAGTAGCGCTAAGAATAAGATGATAGCAGCGGCAAGTCCAGTTGCTAAAACAGTTAATATCGTCTTAAATAGTCCATACTCATGTAACACAAGTAGTCCCATGAAAACCATATAACCTAGTAAAACCGTACCAAATCCTGCAATGATTCCGTAGAATCCAACTTCTTCCATGGTAATGATGTTACTAAATAGGACGTTTACAAATCCCAAAATGATGAACGGAAACAAGGAATAACATAACATCATAAAGATTTCCTTCATTTTTCCTTTTCCATCAAGTAGCGTTGTTACACTCCAGTTCGCAACCGATAATAACACAATTGGAACAACGGTATATATAATCAATCTTAAACTGTTCATATTTTGTGGATTGTTAAAGTTAACAATGAATCCAGTTGTTTGAAATTGAACAACCGATAAGATACTTGCCAAAAACAAAAACACAAGTGCGACTGACATTTTTGCTTTCTTTTCTTCTTTGAAACGACGATACCCATCAATTGGGTGCAATAAGATGTAGGTTGGGAATTTAATGTAGTCTTCCATAAATTGTTGCTTATTCATTATTCAAATACCCCCTCATCCTCATTGATTGTGTTCTTTCTATTTTTGATGAATTTATAGTATTTGAATCCGCCAAATGCAACAATCGCTACAATGGCAACCGTCATAATGACATCGAAGTTATCTTTTAATAATTCATCACGATATTCTTGGAACGCTTTTGAGTAGTAATCTCTATTATGTCCAAGTTTAAAGTTTTCCATCGCTTCGCGGTAGTTTTTCTCACGCAGATGAGTCTTACCAATTCCAACATAAGCTAGTTCATAGTTGGAGTTTAGTTTTACGACTTCTTCCCAATAAACACTCGATTCTTCAAATCTTCCATAGAAATGGAGTTCAGTTGCTTTGTTGACAAGCTTCCCAAATTCAGTTGGTTCAAACAACATGATACTCTTAGAACCCTTATCTAATACGATGACATTGTCACCTTGATATGCAATCGCAGAAGGTTGGTTTAACGCATCTGACATAACACCCTTGTTCCCTGAAATATATAGTAAGTTTCCTTCGTTGTCATAGGTGAATAGTCTTCCACGTTTTTGATCAACTGCAGTATAAATTCCATAATCGTTAGCAGCAATTGCTCTTAAGTCAGATGGTCCAATTGTGGATCTTGGATTAGGTGAGGTTCTTAAGTACTCAACATCTCCAATTGGAGGTACGTACCCATTTCGCTTCAGCACATCGTTTCCAGATGAGTTAATTAACTTAATTAAGTTTTCAACTTGTGTTTCACTGCTGGGTACCGATGTTGTATACAAGAACCCTTTTCTGTCAATGCTCACGTTTGTAAACATTGGAGGTAAGTCTAGAGTCAATTGCGCAAGTTGGGCTTCTGTCATGATTTTTGTCCAGAATGTTTTTAGTGGGTTCGCTGCTACACGGTTCACCCCAACAAAACGGTTAAAGACTCCCGTATTGCTTAATTCAACAATTCCTTCATAAATCGAATCAGATACCACATAAACACGGTTTGCCACATCTGTTGTTAACTTGATAGGCAAAAACTTTGGCTTTTCTTGTGCTTCTTCTTCATTTTGTGCGAATGTTGGATCGGTTGGTGAGAAGTAAACATCTTCCACTTGATAATTAAAGTTTAGTTTTAATATGCGGTTATTCTTTGTGTCCGCGATATAAATTGCATCATCACTTGCGTGTACACCTTGTGCTTCATTTAAGACTGCACAAGTTTTGGTAAGATCTGATTGACATTTAGTGAATTTTAAGTCTCTAGTAAATGCATTGATTGCACTTACATCGGTACTCATTTGATAGAAATTCCCCATTTTTATTAGAGCATCTGGCAGTATTTCAAACTCCCATTTTTGGTCCACATATTGAAAATCTCCATTTAACACAAATAATCTACTCACTCCACGAACGTTTTGTCCACTTGTCCCTGAGTAGTTAATGATGTTGTCCGTTTTCGCATAAGAATCAATGATATAAATTTTACCATTACGAATTGACATATCTTCTAATGTGTCAAATCGTAAAAAGTCAGTTGCATTAACCTTAATGCTAGGACCATAAAATGTGTCTTTATGTGCAAGACCAGCTGAGGAATAAATCGATGAATTCCAATTGTTATAAATATAGCTTTCTGCGCTTACTCTGGTTTGACCAAGAGTAACTATAATCGCAATGGTTAAAATAGTTGTTATAATTTTTTTCATCTCGATAACCTCCTACTTCATTCCTGAATGGGACATTGTCTCAATGATTTGACTTTGTGATAGGATAAACACGGTTATTGGTACAACCATCATAATAAGCAATACAGCAGATGATGTTCCAGCACGTGCCACCCCTTGAGCAATGATTTGGTGTAAAGAATAAGACAATGGTTTTAATTGTTCACTATAAATATAAGTTCCACCATCGGTTGTCCAAAGACGTTGGAATAATAGAATGATTAAGGTTAACCAGGCAGGTTTTACCATTGGCATTACAACTTTCCAATAGATTTGGAATTCGTTTGCACCATCAATTTTCGCCGATTCAATCAGTTCCATTGGGATATGTTCCATAAATTGCTTCATTAGGTATAGCCCTAACGAAAACGCAAACGCGGGAACGATAATCGCAAGTGGAGAATCTAGTAAACCTATGATGCTAAAAATGATGTAGTTTGGAGTTGCTGTTACTTGCGGTGCAAACATCAAACTGTATACAACAAGACCAAAGATTAATTTTTTGCCAGGAAAGTTGTGTTTTGCTAGTGGATATGCTGCCATTGAGGCAATAAACACGTGCCCAACCGTACCCGCTAATGTAATGAATATTGTATTAAAGAAATATCTTGAAAATGGTACCCAAGATTGTTCCATCAAACTTGCCAAATCATAAAAGTTATTCATGGTCGGATTTTGAACGAATAATCGTGGTGGGAATAAGAAGATTTCATCAAGTGGCTTAAATGCCGCATTGATTGTAAAAATCAAAGGATATGCACTAAACAACCCAAAGGCTAGAAGTACAAGGAATAACGCCAAATCCCCTGCTTTTGATCTGCTAACGCGTTTCTTCTTTTTGATTTTACGTTTCTTTTCAAGACGATATAGGAATAATTCCATTTTTCCCATCGTTGATTCATCGCGGATGGCGTATTTTTTCATCTTTTTCTTTTGAACAGCAAGAAGTTTTAGTTCTTTCTTGGAAAGTTCGCTGCTAACTAGTTTTTCTTCATCTAGATTCATTTGTTGCCTTGCCATACTAACTTCCCACCCTTCTTAATACTCTTCGAATTAATAAGTTCGCACCAATCATAAATAAGAATAGAATGGTTGCGATTGCAGATGCATATCCCATTTCAAGACGTAAGGAACCATAATCCACCAAGTGGGTAACTATGGTGTGTCCTGCGTATTGAATCGAAGGGAACCCTGCGATTTGTGTTGCTACTTCAGCGACAGCTAAACTTGATGTAATTTGAATAACGGCACCAAACAATAGCTGAGGTTTCATTTGAGGTAGTGTAATATACCATAATTCTTGCCAACGGTTTTTGATTCCATCCACCGCAGCAGCTTCGTATAATTCACGATTTACCGTTTGTAACCCGGCAATAAATGCCAAGAAACTTACCCCAAGGGACAACCATAACTGTACAATCATGATAATCCAAATGATATAAGTTGGATCAGCAAGCCAAGTGATTGGCTCATAGATAAATCCATATTGAATTAAGAATGCATTCGCATATCCATAGATATCACTTGAGAAAATAAGTCGCCATACTAAGTAGACGTTTCCGGATATCGACGGTGCGTAGAAAATGAGTGTCATAAACGAACGCAACCATTTGTTTCCAATTTCGTTAATCAACCACGCAAACACGAATGCGGCGATGTAACTAACTGGTCCTGTAACAACCGCTAATATAAGCGTGTTACGAATGGCAATGGTAAACACTTTGTCATCAACAAAGAGTCTCATATAGTTTTCCCAACCAACAAAGGTTGGAAACTCAAGTAAGTTAAAGTAAGTGAAACTGATAACAAGAGATATCAATACAGGAATTACTGTAAAGATTAAGAATAATAGAGTATACGGAGCTACTAAGTAGTAATATTGACGTTTGATGAAGAGTTCTCTTCTCAAACGACTTCCTCGCTTACTCCAACGTTCTAGCTTTCTTGTTAACGATATCCTTTCTTTCTCAATACGATATTTTTGCATCAATCGTTCATGATGTTTTCGAAACTCTCTTACCGTTTCTAGTAATGTTTTATTTTCTGGATCGCTTTTTAACTCTTTTTCAAGGGTAGCTAATTTTGCTTTGGATTCGTTAACTTTCGGTAACATTTCCGCAAGAATCGCTTTTACCTCTTCATCAGCGATGCGATCTTGTTCCGCCCACTCTGCTTTTTTCGCAGCAATCTTGGCTTTGAGTTCTATTTTTTCTTCTTTGGTCATTTTTTTATTCTCAGCCATGACTACCTCCTAAGCTAATGGTAGGCCAAACTCTTTACGTTTACGGTCAATTTCTCGATTGATGAGAAGAACATAATCGTATAAAGTTTCTCGAGCATTTACGTTATTGTTAATGGTTTGACGGAATGCATTTTCTACTTCACGTCCACTGATGTATGATCCTGCAACTTGAGGTAATGTTTGAATCGTTTCCCATTGTGCAGATAATTTTTCGTAATCTTTTACAGGCCATGCAAGTTGTTCTAGAGCTGCCATATTCGCAGATGTATGTCTTGCTGCTGCCCCTAAAATACCTTCCATTTCACGCCCAAAACGAACTTGAGTATTGGTTGAAGTATACCACTTCATAAATTCCCAGGAATCGTTTTTCTTTTGTTCGGAACGAATGGCATTTTGTTTCATCAGTACAACACCTGTACCAACAGCAACACCTGTGCGATCAATGTATTCTTCTTGCGTTACAGGGTCTACTTTACGTAATCCTGGAATTGGGTAGAACGACCACTTACCACGCAACTCTGGTGCGAATACGCTTAACGTATTGTAAGCATCATAGTATGCTATCCCCATCGGCATTTCACCACTACGGAAGCGGTTTACAAAGTTTGCTGATCTAGGGAATGAATATAAGGTATAAAACTCGGTCCAGTGCTCAAATGCGAGCATCGCTGCTTCGCTTGACAATCCACTTTCTTTGTTATCGTTGATGTATAGTTCACCACCATATTGATATAACAAGGAAACAAAGATTGGGTTTAATGCGGTTGCACCTTCTTCATTGACTGGCAAGAAGAATTGCAAATGGTTACTTTGTAAATCTGGGATAATTTCAATAATGTCATCCCAGGTATCTGGAATTTTTAGTCCCAAATCTTT
Source organism: Bacilli bacterium (assembly GCA_035362935.1). Lineage (GTDB taxonomy): Bacteria > Bacillota_I > Bacilli_A > ML615J-28 > CAG-313 > DAOSEC01. Next base: position 9,772 of record DAOSEC010000027.1, read on the forward strand.
CACAATATCATCCCGAACGAACATCATCAAGAATGTTTGTCGTTCTGGTAATGCAAATGTTCCACCGTTGAATGAGAACTGATCGTTTGCACTATGGTGGAAACGAGTTGCAACTTGTTCATAATCAGGGAATAATCTTAAATCATATACCGCGTTTCGAAGCGCGTAGTTGACTGGTAAGGTAGCATCCACATTGAGTGCTACATCCGGTCCTTTTCCAGCAAGAGTTGCACGAAGCAATACATCAGGTGCGACTAATTTTAAGTCGACAATGATTCCACTTTCTGGAGTAAAGGTTTCATCAATCAATGTTCGAATAACATTGGCTTGATCTCGTCCCATGGTCATCCAAACTTCAATTCTACGATTCCCGCTTGCTTCGCTAGTTGCACCAATCGCAGAATAATCAATGATGAACGAATAGAAGAATGCACGAATCGAATGCCATAGCGCAGCAAAGAATCCTTCGTTTGCTTTTGGTAACGCTACATCTGGTGTATGTACCATGATGTAATCAATCGTTAGTGGTAATTCTCTTAATTGTTGTAATAACGTACCTAGTGCAGAAACGTTATCGTTTAATGTTTTTAGTCTGGTATGAATGGTTCTTGGTCGACTGACAAATCCTTCTAATTGAACAACGATTCGATCAATCAATCCTGTCTTATCGCTTTTTTCACCAGAGATTCGTTCAATCTCAGATGAAATTCGTTTTAAATTATTAATCTCTAATTGGAATGTTGCTAACATATAAGGAAGTCTTGTGGTTAACTGATAATCACGATCCGCATCTGGTGTTGTACCGGTAAACTGAATGATTTGTCGATATAGAGTGTTTAAACTATTAATCGTATCTTCAATTTCTCGAATCAGTGATGAGTATTCGCCAAGGGTAACTTCCATTGTTAAAGTGTGTCTACCTGGAGTTAAATAAAACTCATAGTTTTCAACATCATTCCCTAACGTTACCATTTGCCACTTTTGATTGTATTTAAATGCAGCATTGGTCATTTCTTGGAACAACACTTCACCATTTAAGTAAAACATTCTTCCTGAGAATATTCCTCGGACTTGGTTTTGCTTTGCACGAATTGAGATGTTGTAATAACCTGCTTCTTCTACTTCAAATTCCCATGTAATCCAATCGCCAGGGATTTTCCATTTGTCTCCGCCAATCGTATTCAATCGAATCAAAGCTGGATGATATGGTCTTGTTAACGAGCTACTACGATCTGTAATCGCATAAAGTGTTGGAGAAGATTTCGCAATTGCAGATTCTCCTTCAATGCGAATGCTTTGATTGGTCGCAGCTGGTTTACTTGCGTTTGCTTGTTTATATGTTTCATAACTTTGATATTCTACTTTGGAAGTTAATGTTAACGTATCAATCAACATTGGTTCTTTGATCGCTACTAATCCAATTGTATTTTCACCTGCATTTAGATAAAACACAAATGGTTCTACGGTATATCCTAAGTCATCTTTAATATAAATTTCTCTCCACATTGGAGTTTCAATTTGAATTGGTTTGATGTGGTTCCCATTCAAATCTAGTTTTACTTCGGTTTCACGATCTCCCCATACACGGTGAAATACAACACCTTGAGCACTTGTGAACGGAACTTCTCCATTGATAATCACATTTCGCTCAATCGAAGAACTTTTCCCTTCAATTGGATAATAGCGAACCAATATGTTGTAAAATCCAGCTTCTGCCACATTTACTGTCCAAGTAACTCCACCACGTTCGGGAGTTAACAGAGCGCTTCCTATAGAAGCGTTTTCATCCGTAATCGTCGACACTGCCGCATCGGTTAATGCAACATTGTAGTTGACTGCTTGAATCACGATTGGTGTGATATCGGGGTACACTTGTGGGTGAGACTGAACATATAGATCATATGTACTATCCGAATATGTATACGGATCTGACGGTGCTGTCTCTGCTTTCACCGTCTTTGCTAAAGGCATCATACTCCACATAGAAATACTGATAGCCAGGACGATTAATATTGATGTTAGTTTTTTCATATCTTATACCTCTTCTTTAACCGGATGACTATTGTTTAAGGATTGATCCATTAGTCGTGCGATCTCAAGTAAATTTTCTAGTCGTTGTTTGCTTCGTTCTAATCCGCCTTTGCGGTTTCGTTGTAACCAAATAAATTGATGAGAGTGAATTAGTTTTGGAAGTTTATCAATGACTTCATTGACGTACTTTTTCTTTTCTTCAACCGGAATTTCATCACTCATTGTCATAATAAATTTTTGCAAAATCATGAGTAGATAGATGCTTTGTCTCATTTCTTTCATGATGGTCTTTGAATCATCACAAGTCATGCTTGATCGTTTTAATCGTTCAAGTTGTAGTTTAAACTCCTCTGTCATCAATTGGTATTGATGGAGCTTAAATACATTGTGTTTCATTTTCCCAACAAAATACTCAAGTGGATTTTGTTGTTTGACACCATGTTCTGCCCATATTAAACTGTGGAATGTTGCGGTTCCATTATAAACATAGCGGTTTTCATATCGGTTGTATGTTCCTAAATCAAGAAGTAGATTTCCGAGGATTTTATTAGAATCTTTAAACACAAAGTTATCTAAATAATAAGCTATGTGTTTGTAGTTTCCTAGACTCGTAGACCAAGCTTCCATAGCATTATAGACAATTCCTGGGTAGCTGATTGGTTGATATTGTAAATGTCCGACATCACCCCAATCGGTTAGAAGCAATCCAATCCCATTGTGTTTTTTTGTATAGAAACTTGCATTTTTAATCGTTTCTAGCATGTCAAATGTTCTACCGGTAATCGAACACCAACTTGATGTTCCGGGTGCTGCCATAAATTTGACTTTCGCATCGTCGAGTCGTTTTAAATTACGATCAAATGGATAATCCATATCATATCCCCAATCTAAGAAAATAATATCTTTTGGAAGATGTTCAAGTTCTTCTGGGTGGTGGTTTAACACGTCACCCCAAATCATTGGAGTTTTATGATATTGTTTTAAATGGTTGTATAGTTGCATCATGTATTCTACATACACTCTACCTACGCCGACTTCATCGCATTTTTCTTTGCTTTTGCCGTGACCTAATTCAAACGGCTCATCAAAGTTCATATTAAAGTATGCAGAATTAGATGCCTTAAGTGCATCGGTATACATTTTCTTCACAAGTTCAACACTACGTTCATCGAGTGGATTTAATGTGCTTGGTTTTCTATGTGCACCCCAAATAAAGAATCCATCCGGAGTTTCTGCTAAGTCTTTAAACTCATCTTTGGCAAGCCATTGTGCCATGTGTCCAAATCCATTGTGATTTGGAACAAAATCAATCATCTTCGAGTAACAATATTTCTCTATGCGTTTATATTCATTGACGGTCACAGGAGTATCATCACTTGAATATAAGTGTTCAAAACTAGGATACTTAAACGAGAATCCTTCAACGTATAGCTCGAAGTGGTTGTATTTTAGATCAGATAACAAATCAATCACTTGATACACTGTTTTCATGGATGGGATTTTATCGCGGCTGATATCCATCATATATCCACGAATTCGAAAACTAGGGCTATCGATGATTTCAACACAATCTAGTTGATTGCCTCTTGATTGGGTCATAATTTGCTTTAGTGTTTTAACGGCCCAAAAAGCCCCTTCTTGGGACCTATGGAATATTTTTATAACATCTGGTAAGATTTGAAGTGTGTATCCTTCAAAAGGAAGTCTTTCATCGATTATAAAGTCGATATCAACTTTAGATCCTTCTGAATCGTGTATTTGTAAAAATGTCTGTAATTCGGTAAACGCTATCGAAGCCATTTTATTAAAAAACACCATATATTGGGTTTTTAAACTAAAACTTCCCTGCTTCATTTTTTGTTGTTTTACGCTGGGAACAACTACATACATAATCTTTCTCCAATCCTATTTATTATTGGACAACACTGTCCCACTTTACTACGTAAGTATACCAAAAAAACACCTTTTTTACAAGTTTTTTTACAGGTAATACCGAGGTTTTTCCTTATTTTTATGAAAAAACCATAAAAAAGACTAACCATCTTTTCAGATGGTTCGTCTTTAGCTTATTTATTCCACAAATCTTTAAGTTTTTGTTGAGCTTGTGTTAAATACTCATTGTCTTGTGCTACAAAGTTTTTATATGTGAAAAAGATGGAACCACTAATGTTTTCGTACTTTTGATTAAAGATTAATTGGTTGATAATCTCATCGGTGTTTTTCCACACATCGTTTGTACCTATTTGATAAAACGCTTGTCCAATGTAAATCGTAGTTTTTGTTTCAAGTGCACGTTCCGCCCACCAACTTACGATATCTGCGTAAGGTAATTTTTCGTGTTCAAATGGGAAATACGCTTGAGGAACTACATAGTCAATCCATTGTTGTTCCATCCACTTATAGATATCCGAATACAAATCGTCATAACACTGAAGAATGTTTGGATGATTCATGGAACCTTTTTCCCAACCAGTTGAAAGCAACTTCTTATTGGTTCGAAACAACGCAAATGGACTAATACCAAACGTTACATGTTTGGATGTTGATTGATTAAACTGTTTAATGTTCTTTGATAGTTGTTCAATTAGCATATCCACATTTCGTCTACGCCAATCCGAAAAACTCTCACCATCTAATTTTTGAACATCGTAATCACTTAATTCTTCTGATTCTGGTACTTTTGCATATGGGTAGAAGTAATCATCAATGTGTACTCCTTCAATATCATAATGTTCAATTACTTCCATAATGGTTTGACACACGAAGTCTCTCACTTTTTGACTTGCTGGTTTTAGAATCACTTTGTTTATCCCGTCAACAATGGTTTCTTCAGGATTGATTCGCGCGAAGTTTTTTGGTGACAAGGTTTCAAGATATTCTTCTTTTGTCATATTCAATTTGGTAAGATCTTGTGTACTTACACGATATGGATTCATCCAAGCATGCACTTTAATTCCGTATTGTTTTGCTTCTTCAATCATAAAAGCAAGTAAATCAAATCCTGGGTTTACATCTTCTGTACCTGTGATAAATCTTGACCATGGATTGATCTTAGATTGATACAATGCATCATTTGCTGGTCTAACTTGAAATATGATACGGTTCATATTGTAGGATGCAACTGTCTTAACAATATCTCTTAGATAGTTTTGATAACTTTCAATATCTTTCATGATTGGTAAATCAATATTAGCAACCGTAGATACCCAGACACCACGAAATTCATTTCGTTTCTTTTTATAGTCTGTACCAATTGTTACGGTTCTTTTTGAGTTATAATAGGTGATTGGATCAACTTGATTTAACTTATACAGTATTCTCATATTACACTCCCAAACGTTTGCGTTTTAGGAAAAAGAACACTGCTGCTCCAGCTCCGCCGGTTGCGACAGTCGCTGTTGATGTAATGATGATTGCAGGTGTTGCGTCTTTCTTCGTCACGACTGTCTCACTAATTGCTTCTGAGTAGAGTAGACTTGTAGTTTCTTTGCGTCTTATGTGTACGGTGTATTCTGTTTCATACTCTAATCCGCTAAACACATTGTTATCTGTCCAATTGATTCCATCAATTGAGTATTCTGCGTTGTGTTGTGATTTCACTGTGATGGTATTGCCACGTACTTCAACTTCAATACGTGTTGGTGCGGTTGCACTTGGTTTTAATGTTGTAAATCCGTATTCAATTGTTGGTGATGCAAACAGTGTGCTTGTCTCTTTTAATCGAAATCGTAATGTGTAAGAAGTGTTACTTCCTAAACCAACAAACGTATCCGATGTAACCCAGTGGATGCCATCAATCGATACTTCAATACCATCAATGATGGTATTGTCTTCACGTACTACACGGATCGAATCATCGGTGATTACATATTTGAAAGGTGCAACTAAGTTTTGTGGTGCTTTTGTAGTAGTCACAACAACACTATAACTATCGGATGCTAAATTAAGTGGAGTAGCTTTTACTCTTGCATATACAGTATATGCTGTGTTGCTTTCTAAATCGCTATACACTAACTCATCGGACCAGTTAATGTTGTCAAGACTATACTCAAGTCCATTTTGTGGTGTAATTGTAATTGTATTATGAGTAGCATTTGTAATCAAATAGACTGGTCTAGCGGCTTTTTCCACTCCAATTTGCATATAATCAGAAATATAGTCTGTTGTTATGTCGCCATCAAAGACTCGCAATTTAAATCTTGCATTTGGCATTGCTAAATAAAATGCTGTCCATTCAAATTCAAACGTATTGTTATTATTCGTAACGTTGTAAGAATGTCTAAAGTCTTCTCCATCTTCTGCGAACAACATTGTTAGTTGTAAGTTTTGCCCATCAACATCACTCACAGTTCCTGTCATTCGAATGATAGCACCTTTGGCAAATGGAGCATTGGATTGATCAATTTCAAATGAGTTTACTACCGGTGCTGTATTTAGTCCTAGTGTAGCATACGTTACTGATGTGGTATCAACTGACATATTCGAATCTGTTCCCACTGCTTTTAAGTAATACTTTACATCGGAATTAGTCGAAATATCATCTACAATATTACGATATGCGTTTCCGTTTATTTGTCGAAACACTTGAACGATTCTACTTTGATCGTTAAAGTCTGGTGTTTCGCTCGTACCAAATTTATAGAGTACATATCCAACCACATCCTCTACTTCGGTAAACGATAAGTAAGCTTTGTTGGTATATTTTAATCCTGAGAGTTCTGGAACTTCTCCGGCGGGTTTGGCATCTGCTAAATATGCTGGTAGAAAGGTAGCTCTTGTCCAAAGTAATTTCATTCGGTTAACCGCTGTCCTCATAGCAATATTACTTGAGATCAAACTTTTATACGAAAAAAATATGACTCCTTTAATTTCTGGATAATTTTGATTAAACCTAAGCTGATTCACAATTTCAGTCGTATCGGTCCATCCGTTGGAATCGCCATATCGGTAAAGTCCCATACCAACATATACATTGACCTTAGTACCTCTGGCTTGTAATGCCCACCAGGATGCGATTTCACCATAAGTTGATGCTAAGGTATAGTACGCTTGAGGAACAATGTAATCGATCCACTCTTCTACAACCCATTTTCTAGTATCCGCATACAAATCCAAATAAGAACTATAGCTTCCACATGGGACATCCATTCCACCAACTTGTGCACGTGAATCCCCAGGACATTGTGCAGCACTTGGTGCCCATACTCCAGCTGGACTAATTCCAAAGCGAACTTGACGATCTCTTCCTGAGGTTGCGTTAAACTGACTCACTGCGTCGCTTACACTCTTTACCATTTTGTCCACATTAGCTCTACGCCATGCAGCACGTCCTGCTGAAGTATCTGGATATAGGACCTGTTCTGCTGCACTTCTTCTTGAAAAGTCCAAATCTTCCACGTCTTTTTGAACACTAATTCCTGTCATACCACCAACTGGGTTAAGTGATCTTGTTGGATAGAAGTAATCATCAAAATGAATGCCATCCACTTCGTATTTCGTCATAATTTCAACAACCGTCGCGGTAACAAAATCAATTGTTTCTTGTTTAGCTGGATTTAAGATTAGCTTCGTCTCACGTTCTCCAAAGATTACTAAGCTTTGGTTTTTTCTTGCAAAACTTTGACTACTTAATGAACGCAAGTAATTTTGTTTAATCGTTGATAACTCTTGTGCGGTGTGAAGAGATGCCGCCTTTGAAAGCAAATCTCCAGGACTCACACGGTATGGATTTAACCACGCATGGTATTCCATTCCTCTCGCATGAGTTACTTCAATCATCCATGGCATAGGATCCCAACCCGGGTCAATTCCATGACCAAGTAAGTATGCACTCCATGGATTTAACTCGGATTCATAAAATGCATCGTTTGCTGGTCTTACTTGGAAGAACACAGCATTCATATTAAGAGCTTCTAAATTGTCTAAAATTGCCAAATATTGGTTTTTCCATGCTTGAATTGCAGCTGCACTGGAATTAGCCTGTCTTGATATATCAATATTAGACACTGTTGCTACCCAAGCTCCACGTAATTCCACCATTGGTTGTACATACTCTGGTAGTACATATGCATTCACTGAATCTTGCTTGGCAAATGATAATCCATACATCATTCCCATAACTAAAATTAGTGTTAATAATATCTTTTTCATTTCTTAAATACCTCTTTCATAAAATTCTGAATGTTGCGATAACAAATTTGTTCGATTTCTTGATTTGAAAACCCTCGTTTTAGCAGCTCATTCACAATTTGTTGTGATTCTCCTGCGTGATTGATGTCGGTTAAATTTGCATTTTGATATCCTTCTAAATAATTCATATAATCAAACCCAATTCCTACGTGTTTGACCCCAACCAAATTGGAAATATATTCTATGTGATCAGCAAGTCCTACTGCATTTTGTTTAGCTGGATCACTTGATACAAAATTCTTAGCAGCAACTACTCCAATAACTCCATTTGCTTTCGCAATTGCTTTGATTTGATCGTCTGTTAAGTTTCTAATGTGTGGACAAACACTATATGCATTGCTATGAGAAACAAAGACATTTTTATTTGTGTAAGCAAGCACATCAAAAAAACTAGTCACGTTTAGATGGGCCAAATCGATTAACATATTGTGTGTTATCATGTAATCAATAAACTCTTTTCCAAGTGCAGTTAATCCTCGGTTAGGATTGCCTTTTACACCAGTTGCTAGATGGTTTTCTTCGTTCCAAGTTAAACCTGCATGTCTTACACCAAGTTGATATAACTCATCAAGCATATCAATCGTTAAAACATTACGTAATCCCTCTAAGCCTAACACAATCTCAAATTTAGAAACATCCACTTTCGCAAGTTCAGCAAGTGCTACTTTATATGCCTCAATGACATTAAAGTCATGATCAGAATAAATCGTCCATATACCACCAACTACATTTCCTTCCACTAAGTGCTCATAATGGTCTTTCATAAATACATTAGTTTCGCCTTTTGTGGTTTTTTCATAGATATCATATAATATGTCGGTATGTGTATCAAAAATAGGAACTCTCATTGGTTTTCCTCCTAGTAACGAAGCAAAATGAAAACATTTCCGCCCAGTATATTATACACATAAAGTACCCTATTGAAAAGAAAAAGCAGAATTAAATTCTGCTCAGACTGTCGACAAAGTCGATGGTCTTTTTATTTTGGTTTCTAGTTATCCACA
>DAOSEC010000028.1:0-18589 GCA_035362935.1 Bacilli bacterium
ATTATATCACAGAGGTTCCTTTTTGTATTTACCCAAAACTATTTTACACGAAGGCTTTGTTCATTCATGTTGATAGAATTGTTAGTTCGTGGTATAATGAAAATACATTATCAAGAATAAGGAGATACAACGATGAAGAGATTAATTGTGAACGCAGATGACTTTGGAATGAGCAAAAAAGTCAATGAAGGAATTGGATATACCCATGAACACGGGATTTTAACCTCAACAACAGTCATGATGAACAAACCATATGCATATGAACTACCAGTTTATCAAGCAAAGTATCCAAATCTTGGATTTGGTATTCATTTGGTACTAACAAGTGGAAAACCACTAGGTTCCAATTACCTTACGTTAACGACAGAAGATGGATATTTCAAACGCAGTTTTATCAGAGACGATGAATCCTATGACATTGAAGAAGTTTACCGCGAATGGAAACTTCAAATCGAGGCATTTATAACAATCGGTGGAATGCCTTCGCATATGGATTCTCACCATGGTGTTCATTATAAGCAAAAATTATATCCAGTAGTGAAACGGTTACAAGATGAATACAAACTAGCCTTTCGCAATACCTTTCAAATGGAGAAACACGATATTCGCACTGCATCACGCTTTGTAGGATCGTTTTATAATAAAACAGTAACTCTCGATACCATCAAACTTGTGATAGATTCGGTTCAAGAACATGAGATTGTAGAATTGATGTCCCATCCGGGATTTGTTGACATTGAAACAATCAACGCAAGTATTTATAATTTCAAGCGAATTGAAGAGTTACAACTGCTAATAAGTGATGAGATCAAAGACTATGTAACATCAAAAGAGGTTACCCTGATTTCATACAAGGGGTTATAAAAAATGGAAACTAGCTTTCTTATTTTCATGAAAGCTAGTTTTTTCTTAGGAAATTGCTTACCATTTGATTGAATATTTATGGATATCGGTCTATAATGTAAGTATAGGAGAACAAAAGGAGGGATTTTTATCGACTTACAACATGCTATTTTAAATCGAAGAAGCGTAAAAGCGTACAATGACATGCCAGTATCAAAGGAACAGGTCTTATCCTTATTAGAACAAGCGGTTTATGCTCCAACTCATAAATTTCGTCAATCTTGGCGATTTGTGTGGATTGCTGGAGAACAAAAAGAAAAACTCGTGATGAAGTTGCCTTACATATTTGAAGGTGTAGACCCAAGCATTGCTAATCTCGAGTACCGAAAAAAAGTGATGACAGGATGCAATGCAATATTGGTGATTGTCAATCAAAAAGATGTACAAGATGAAATTACGACATTAGAAGAATATGGAGCAGCGAGTGCACTCATTCAAAATTTTCAATTACTTGCCTATGAAGCAGGTCTTGGAACGTGCATCAAAACAAGGCTATTCACGTCGAAATTGGCGGAATACATTGGAGTGAATGATACGGAAATGATAGCTGCTGCGATTACACTAGGTCATTATGACCAAATGCCGAAACGAGTCGAGCGAATCAAGCCATCGGAAAAATGGATTGACTTTACAACTTTGGATTGATAGAAAACGGTTTAACCCACATTGAAAAGGTTGTACAATCTGTCATAACATGGTATAATTCTACCGATGAAAGGATGAACGATATGAAACAAATAGAAATTAAACAATTAAATAACGAAGATTTAGCGGATGCACTAAAGTTGCATCATGATTGTATATACGAAGAGTTTGATCAATATCACATTACTATCAAGAAAGATTTTGAATACGAATTAAATCAACTGATTGCTTGGGCAAACGAGGATGTTTCAGATGACATCCGTATGATTTATGGAGCATTTGACGATAACATTTTAGTTGGATTTGTTGGAGCAAGTTTCGCAGAAGCAAAAATTTATAAAAATGCCATGGAAATCAATTACTTGTTTGTAAACAAGGATTATCGTGGTCGTAAAATTGGATTAAAACTTATGGATGCGGTGGTTGCTGAATTTGAAGGACACAAGCGTAAAAACGTGATTCTTTATAATTGGCACATTTGGAAATCAAATAATTTCTATTCACACATAGGTGGAGAACTGATTAAGCAAGTCATTCAAAAAATTGGAGGAACCGAACAACTTGTTGATATCTTCTATTGGAAGATGGATGATTTAAAGACAAGATTAAGTGATAAATTAAGAAAAGCATAAAAAGGAAACATCATGAGTATTTTAGAAGTAGAACAACTGAAATTTAACTATGGAGAAGGCGAACTGTTTGCGAATGCGAGTTTTCGCCTTTTTCGTGATGACCACATGGTTTTGGTTGGAAAAAATGGAACAGGTAAAACAACGCTTCTAAATTTACTGTCTGGAAAATATCAACCAGATGCAGGTAGTCTAAACTGGATGCCTAGAATAAAAGTTGGATATTTGGATCAATATGCGAAAATTGACAAACACCTATCCATATTTACCTATTTAGCAACCGTCTATGAAGAGATGTTTGCGAAAGAAGCTCAAATGGAAGCAATGTATGAGAGTCTTATGTATAAAGATCCAAGTGAACATGATGCGATTTTAAGGCGTGCATCGGCGATTGGTGATTATTTAATCGAACAAGACTTTTATGCGTTTAAATCAAGAATTAGTGGAATTTTATCTGGGCTTGGGTTAAGTGATGTAGGGCTAGACACACCAATCTCAAAATTATCAGGCGGTATGAGAGCAAAAGTCATTTTAGCGAAACTTTTATTAGAAGAAGCAGATTGCTTGTTGCTAGACGAACCAACGAACTTCCTTGATATAAATCACATTGAATGGTTAACGAAATTTCTAAATGACTATCAAAAGGCTTTTATTGTTGTCAGCCATCATGAGGATTTTATTCGTGGAATTGCGAATGTCGTATTGTTGCTTGAAAACAAGGAACTAATCCGGTTCAAAGGAAATTATGATTACTATCTAAAAGAAAAAGCATTGCGAGAGTTGCAACATGAGAAAAGTTATGTTGCCCAACAAAAAGAGATCAAAGAACTTGAAACCTTTATTGAAAAAAATATCGCAAGAGCATCAACCACAAAACGAGCTCAAAGCAGAGAAAAGAAGTTAGATAAATTAGTATTAATCGAAAAACCAACCAAATCAAAGAAACTTAAAATTTCGTTCCCATATTCAGGTAGAACGGGAGATATTGCATTAGTTATCAAAGAATTACTGATTGGGTATGATTTTGCTTTATTAAAACCGATCAACATTCGAATCTTAAAAAATCAAAAAGTTGTAATTACTGGAAAAAATGGAATTGGGAAATCCACGTTACTCAAAACCTTAATCAACGAAATTAAATCACTTGGAGGAAACTTTAAGTTCGCTGACGGAACAAAAATCAATTATTTTCCTCAAGAAAGTGACATTGATCCTACCTTAACTGCATTTCAAGTGATAAACAATTATTATCCGCTCATGACACAAAAAGAAATTTTTCCAATCTTAAGCAATTGTGGAGTGTCTCATGACCTGGCAGTTAAACCAGTATCCAAACTAAGTGGAGGAGAACTCACCAAAGTTCGATTAGCAGTTATGACTCTCGTCAAAGCCAACATGTTAATCTTTGATGAACCAACCAACCATTTAGATGTCCATACCAAGAAATATTTACTCGATGCGATCAAAGCCTTCCCAGGAACTGTGATACTAGTCACCCATGAGGAAGAGTTTAGTATGAACATTGGGACGCAAATAATAAAAATGAGTGAGTAGAAAGGAAACGTTTCCTTTCTATTTTTCATATTTGTGGTTGACTTTTTTAAGTGGTCAGTCTATAATCGAATTTGATGAAATTTATCAGAAAGAAGGTCACATTATGCCATTTTTACTCATTGCCATTTTTATAATCATGTTTGCTGGAGCATTTTTATGGGCAAAAAAATTAACATCACTTCGAAGACAATCTTCTAGCGCATATAAGGTTAGCGTTGTGATGATGGGAATCGCTTTAATCGGAATGATTTTTATACCAGCAGGGATAAAAACAATTGAGACTGGGGAAGTCGCTGTTGTCAAGGTTTGGGGAGAAGTAAAGGAAGTAAAAGCTCCAGGACTTCATTTTTCCAATATTATCAGTGAAAAGTATGAAATTTATGATGTGAAGACACAACAAGTTGACACGGAATTTATGGCTTACTCGCTTGATGCACAAGTACTCACGGTTGAAATGAGCATTCAGTTCTCAATCAATATCGAAGACATTGTTGATATCGCAAGAATTTATGGAAATTTAGATATGTTAAAGTTACGTATTCAAAAGATTACGGAAGAACGTGCAAAAGTATTGCTTGCTAGTAAATCAGCAATGACATTAATAGAGACGCGTGGAACATTGTCTCCAGATTTGCTTGCTAGCATTCGTCAAATTGAAGAAAATTATTTTATTACATCTTCAGCAGTCATCATCGTTGATTTATCCTTTAACGATGCATTTGAGGCAGCTGTTGAAAACAAGATGATTGCGGAACAAGAAAAACTAAAAGCAGAATATGATAAAGAAAAAGCAATTATCAAAGCTGAAGAAGAATTAGCTGTTGCGATCAAAGCAGCAGAAGCAGCATTGGAAACTGCGAAAGGTCAAGCACTTTCGATCAAAGAATTAGCCGATGCTCAAGCGTATGCATTACAAATCGTTCAAGATGTGTGGGAAGCAATCGATGCCGATACACGAACAACAATGCTAAAAGAGATCTTCTACACCAAATGGGATGGTGTAATGCCAAGTGTTGTTGGTGGAGATATCTCAGTCTTATTCCCTATGCCATAAATAGCAAAAGAACCAGTGAGTCATCATTGGTTCTTTTTTATGATTGATAGAGTTCGAGCAATCGTTCGATTTTGTCAAAATTGATAAATCTTGATTCCCTTAGTAGTTCTTTCTCATTTGAAAAAACGAGTATGGTTGGGACAGTAAACACCAAATGTTGACCACTAAATTCCTCTACTTCCTCAATATAAATGTGGTAATATGGGATGTTAGGGTATTGTTTCATCGTTTGATCAAGCTTGATTGAAATCGGACCACATACGTTACAAGTATGTGTTTTTGCTAGTATGACTACCAAATCTTCCTGTATTGTTTCATTGAAGTCAAGGATGGAAGTAATTGTTTTCATAGAGCACCTCACTTAAATTATTATAGCACAAAGAAACATAATGTGCATCTTATAATACAATGCAACTTTAATTCTTATAATGAACATTGAATAAGGTGTTGCACTGTTTTGATATTCATAGTATAATGATATTGAACTATCAAGGAAGGATATAAATTTGGTGAACATATGGAAACGTTGATTCCGTTTTTAATAGGAATATTTGCTCAAGTCATTGTTGTAAGCTGTGCTGCAAGACTCGATCGTTATATAGCAGTTGGTGGAAAATGGAAGGGTGTTCATTTATCGGACCAAACGAAAAAATGCTTCATACTTACTAAAAAATCTTCTCGCGAAGAGTTTTTAAAGTTATCTGTATTGCTACATGTTGCTGCGTATCTCTTTTTAGGGGTATCGATTGTATTATATGTGATTAGTTTAATCGCAAAAACAGATACAACTGATATGATTACGATTTACTTCTCTTTTATTATCGCAGGATTAGCATTAATCGCGAATATTTTTGAGATTATCGTATTATCAACTTACAAAACTCCAGCAGAGTAACTGTGATGCAAGAAGTCATAGACTACATCAAAAAAGCTCCAATTGAGATTCAGTCGAAATTGCACGCACTTAGAACCTTGTTGTTAGAGACTATTGATGGTGCGACCGAGACATTTGCCTATCAAATGCCAACATATGTGTATTATCGTAATTTAATTCATTTTGCATATCATAAGAATCACATTGGTATTTATCCAAGTCCATCAGGTGTCGCTTACGCATTAACGTTAAGTCCATCTCTCAAAACATCAAAAGGTACGATTCTATTTGATAACAAAGAGGATTTGCCAATGGATTTGATCAAAGCAATTGTGCTATTCCGAATCGCTGAAAACGATGAATTATATGGAATGAAACAAAGGATGAAAACAAAATAAAATCAATTGAAAAAGTCACCGATAATGGTGACTTTTGTGTATTACTGAAGGCAAATTTATGCTATAATACCTAAGGGATGTGAAAAACATGATTGTCAAAGAGTTGTTAAAAACAGATTATGAAGGTTATGTACTTGATTTTACTTACGAATCGGATGCTTATTATGACGTGATTGTAAGCAGTTCAAAACACCAAATCGATATTAGTCTTATAAAAAAACAATTTGATCAGCCAGTGAAAAAACAGTTTACAGGGCATTTGTTTGAACCATACTATGAACATGCCAAAGCATGGGGGATCTTTGATGAAGATATCCTGTGTGGTGTAGTTGAAATCAATCATGAGGAATGGAACAAACGACTTCGTATCACAGAATTATTGGTGTTAGAGGAGTATCGCAATCAAGGGATTGGGATTAAGTTGATGCAACAAGTGTTTGACTATTTTGAACAAACTGAGTATCGTGCCATTTGCTTAGAAACACAATCATGTAATAGCAAAGCAATTGCTTTTTACCAAAAAGTTGGTTTTGAGCTAATCGGGTTTGATACGATTTGTTACAGCAATGATGATATCAATAAGAAAGAAGTCCGACTCGAGTTCGGTCGAACAAAATGAGGTGAATACAATGAACTATGATTTTATTGATTCCTACTGCATGGATAAAGTTGGAACGACCAAGGATTATAAAGAAGAATGGGGAGCATTCCGTTACATGATTGGTGGAAAAATGTATGCAATGTTAGGTGAATTCAAAGATGGTAGACCATTGTTATCCGTAAAAGGGGATCCTTTTATGAACATAACACTACGAGAAACGTTTCCAGATATCATTGAAGGATATTATTTAAACAAAGAACATTGGAATTCGATTTTTTTAGATGGATCGACACCTGTTGAAATCGTAAAACAAATGTTGGATGAATCCTATATTTTGGTACTTAGAAATCTTCCGAAAAAGGTTCAATCAGAGCTATATGGAACAGTGAATCGATGAATATCTTAGTCATCGGTTGTGCAGGCAGTGGAAAAACCACACTTTCAAAGCAGCTAAGCAAGATCTATAACATTCCCGTAATCCATTTAGATCTGTATTATTGGAACGAAAACTGGATGGCATCTTCAAAAGTAGAGTGGGATCAAAAAGTTGATCAATTGCTAGTATCAAGTCAAGATTGGATTATGGATGGTAATTACACCTCAACAATTGATAAACGGATACGATATGCAACTGATATCCTATTTCTTGATTTTTCAAGACTAACTTGTCTAATTGGTGTGCTAAAAAGACGCATCAAGTACCATAATAAGGTTCGAGATGATATGCCTGCAGGTTGTGTTGAAAAAATTGATCGAGAGTTCTTGCGCTGGATATGGAATTTTAACAAAATCCAACGTCCGAAATTACTAGATGCTATTCACCACGCAACCCACACTAAAGTTACTATCTTAAAATCACGCTATGATGTGAAAAGGTATGTGAAACAACTCACAAAGGAATCAAACAATGAAAGGATGTAATTATGACATTTTATAAAACGATCTCACATTACTATGACCAAATATTTCCAGTAAAGGAAGAGGTGTGTCAATTTATTCGAAATGGAAGAAAAAAACTCAAAGTGTTAGATGTCGCATGTGGAAATGGTGGATATCTAAACCGATTATCCACACATGGATTTTATGGGTTTGGAATTGATTTAGATCATGAAATGGTCCATATTGCAAATTTAGCATCAAATACTGAAAAGGTCGATTTCTATCAAATGGATATGCTTGAGATTGATACCTTCAAGGGACGTAGTTTTGATATGATATATTCGATTGGTAACTCCATTGTTCACTTACAAAATGAGGCACAGATGGAAGAGTTTGTTCAAAAAGCATATCAATTGTTAAAACCAAAAGGTGAGATTCTCCTTCAAATCATTAACTATGATCGAATACTAGACCAACATATTCCAAATCTTCCAACCATAGTGAATGGAACTCTCTCAATGGAACGAAATTATAAGTATGTTGCTCCATACATCCATTTTCAAACGATTCTAAACGTTGATAACCAATCGTTTGAAAACGAAGTAACCTTACTTCCATTAAGAAGCGATGCTTTAATAAAAATGATAACGAGAGCAGGATTTAAGAAAATAGAATGCTATGGTGATTTTCAAAAGTCTCCGTTTCAAAAAGAGACTTCGATGCATTTTATCCTACGAGCATATAAATAAAAGGGTCAATCCCTTTTTTTATAGGAAACCTTGCGAAAAAAAGATAGAAGAAATCAAAGAAATATGCTATAATAGTGTCACAATTGGGGGTATATGGTATGTTGAAATTTGAGTTTAATGAAGATCGGATGTTTTTTGAGCGCTTATTATGCAAAGAAGGTGAAGTGCTAGAAACATATGAAAACTTCTTTGATTTTAGAACCCCTAGTATAAAAAGGAAAGAATTTGAGTTAGTGAAAGAAGGATTGCTAGAAGAAATTAAGGCAAGTGGTAAATTAATTTGTCAATTATCGTTTCACCACATATGTAGTGAGGCATCAGGCCTCACTCTAGATCACTTCATTCCACTTTCAAGCAATGAACTAAATAAACATATTCGAAAGATGACACCAACAGGTTATAAACTAGTTCCTCAACAAAGTTTTGGATCAAATAACAAAATAAACCTAATATTGGTATGTCAAAACTGTTATCATCATCGCAAGCACCGATTTGTGAGACTATATCAAGAACCAAAGGAGAACGACAATGACAATTAATGATTGCTTAAGTAAGATTGCCAAACGATTCTTAGAAGAAAAAGTGAGATACGTGGTAGGTGGATCTTATTTGCTACGACACTACCAACTAGAAGATGTTGTCCACGATTTAGACCTCGTTATTCATCCAAAAGATATTTTTAAAGCATTACAGATTATGGATTCGTTAGGAGAACGCCTAGAAACGCAAAACAATCCAATGTATGAATCCACTCACTTTCATAAATATGATGTGGATGGAGTATCTGTTGATATTATTTCTGACTTGATTATTAATTACAAGGATTTTCAATATCATTATGTATTAGACGGAACCAAGCCTCATGAATCGATTTTTGTGAATGGTGTGAAGGTCTTTTTAGCTGATGTTGAAGATTGGTATGTCATCTATTTGTTTATCGGAAATCGAAAACAAAAAGTAGAACGTCTTGAGAAATACATCATCGAAAAAGGAACTTTGTCACAAAGCATTCTTCATCCAATGTTGGATAAATCGATTCCCGAGGAGTTCAAGCAAAAAATCAAGAACTTATTCAAACGCAAATAAAGGTAGTGATGACAAGTGAAAACACTATTTGAAAAAGTACTCAGTAAACCAAGACGATTCGGCCTATTGATAGGAGGAATATTCTTGTTTCCAATCATCTATTTCTTACTATATCCAGGAGAGATGATGATGAACACCATGTTTGTGTTAGCGATCTTCCTTGATTGGTATTTTCAAAAAGCAAACATTTATC
This sequence comes from Bacilli bacterium, assembly GCA_035362935.1. Lineage (GTDB taxonomy): Bacteria > Bacillota_I > Bacilli_A > ML615J-28 > CAG-313 > DAOSEC01. The sequence goes on from DAOSEC010000028.1 coordinate 9,566, forward strand.
AGTCCAAACTTGTTACCTTCGTAGTTTCTATTGTGGGTGGGTATGGTTTGGCGTCGATTCTGGTCATGCAGATGGTATTTGCCTTTTTAATATAAAAAAACATCACCAATGAAATCTTATTGTTAATGATAGATTCCTTGGTGATTTTTTATAAGTTAACGAATCTGGTGATTTTTTATAAGTTAACGAATCAAGATTGTATTACACAACAATTTAGGTTATAATGTATACAAACTCAGTGTTTCAAACAAAGAAAGAAGGTAGTTTATGGAATTTTTAACAAGTTGGTGGATGTATTTGATGGGCTTTTTGGTGATGGGATTTGTGTTGGCACAATCTGTCTTTTTCCTTGTAAAAGCATCCAAGAGAGCATTAGAACTAGGATTTAGCAAAGAACAAATTCGAAAAACAGTAACTTCCTCTATGATATTTAGTATTGCACCATCGATTGCGATTCTTGTCGGGTTGTTAACGCTTTATAAGTCATTAGGAGTCATCATTCCTTGGATTCGCCTTAGTGTATTAGGGGCGGTTACGTATGAACTTCCTGCTGCCACAAACGTCATTGAAGGTGTGTTTCAAGGGACGATTGGTGTATTAGTCACAGATCCAAAAGTATTTGTTACCGTTATATGGGTTATGACATTAGGGTGTATTCCACCTTTAATCATTATTCCGCTTTTCTTAAAGAAAATTCAATCTGGTGTCATTCGCATTCAAAAACAAGATAGTAAGTGGGGAGAGATTTTTATGGATGCAATGTTCATTGGGATGATTTCTGCGTTTGTTGGTTATGTTGTCGCACCTAAAGTAGATGCTACAACGAATACAAGTTACATCTCAATGTTAGCGATTTTGACCCTTCTTGCCTCGGCTTCGGTTATGGCGGTTTGTGGTGTGATTATTACAAAGTATAAACAAGAATGGTTGAAAAGCTACGCCATTCCAATCAGTATGATATCGTCAATGATCTTAGCTATTGTATTTGCATTAATGGGGGTGAAATAGATGAAACGTACTTACGAAGAAAACATACATGTATGGGGTCGCATTTGGATTATCAGTGCCCTCTTAGTTATGTTGATTGTGCCACTAGTGATAAGTATTGTCAATCAAGTTTGGCCAGATCCTCTTGATTTTGGGAAAGGTTTCCTCGCGACTGCTTCTATATTTTGGGCAGTCACAACGATTGAAGTCTTTACATTCTCTCCAATGCTTGGAAATGGAGGGACGTATTTGGGGTTTGTGACAGGGAACTTAACAAATTTAAAAGTTCCAGCTGCGTTAAACGCAATGAAAAATCTTGATGTCAAAACGGGATCTACCGAAGGCGATGTCATATCAACGATTGCGATAGCTTCTAGTAGTATTATTACAACGATTATCATTTTTATTGGTGCGATGATTTTAATTCCGATTACACCACTTCTAGAAGCACCAGTATTACAACCTGCATTCACAAACGTGATTCCTGCCCTCTTTGGTGCGTTAGGACTTGTATATATTTCCAAAAACTGGAAAATGGCCGTGCTTCCAATCGTGTTAATGATTGCTTTGTTTTTAGTCATTCCAAATTCAGGGTACTATATTCCACTATTTATTCCACTTGGAGTCATCATCACGATTCTTGTAGCGAGAATTCTATATCGTAAAAAAGTCATTTAATAATATGATATAAAGGAGGAAATGAATGTATGGAATATATCATACCAGTCGTTTCGGTTATTGTAATTATATTAACTATCATGGTAGTTCGTGCACTTATGTTTCAACCATCATCACATGCAACGATAAAAGAAGAAGTTGAAGTGGATGAGAAACGAATCATTGAATCGATGAAGCAAATGATTAAATTCCCAACCATCTCTCATGTTGATCGCAGTTTAAACAATCAAGATGCGTTTACTGGATTTCGTAACTTTTTACGTACGAACTATCCACATATTAACAAAGTTGCCAAAGTCATTGAAATCGAAGAGTCTGGAATCGTCTTCCATATTAGAGGGTTTTCAAGCGATAAACCAGTTGTATTAATGGCTCATTACGATGTTGTACCAGAAAATGGAGTTTGGAAGTACCATCCATTTTTAGGTGAGGTTGTCGATGGAGCAATCTATGGTAGAGGTACCTTAGATACAAAGGGCTCTTTGTGCGGAGTGATGGAAAGTGTTGAGTATATGCTAAAACACGGCCACACCTTCCAAAATGACTTGTACTTGGCTTTCTCAGGCGATGAAGAAGTAGATAGCATCACCTCAAACAACATTGTATCGTATTTTGAGGCAAATAACATAAAACCTAATTTGGTGTTAGATGAAGGTGGAGCTGTTGTATCCAATGTGTTTCCTGGGGTGAAAAAAGCATCCGCTGTTGTCGGAATCGCTGAAAAAGGATTTATTGGTTTAGAACTCACCTCAAAATCAAGTGGAGGTCATGCTTCTACACCACCTCCTCATACACCAGTCACACAGTTAGCGAGATCCATTACTGCCTTAAATGAAGGCAAACTATTCCCCATGAAACTTACCGAAGCAGTCAAAACGATGTTTGATACTGTCGCAAGACATTCTACAAGTTTCGCTATCAAAATGATTTTTGCGAATCTTTGGATTACACTACCAATTGTAAAACTGATTGCGAAACAATCAGGTGGTGAAATGCAAGCGATGTTTAAGACAACACAAGCATTTACAATGATGCAAGGAAGTGAAGCTGTAAATGTGCTTCCTACCAAAGCAAGTGTGGGCATCAATTACCGCTTACTTACTGGCGAAACGATGGAAGAAGTGTTAACCAAAGTGAATTCTAACGTCAAACGCTTTGACGTCGAAGCAAAAATTGTGTATGGAAACGAAGCCTCAAAGGTGAGCGTCATTGGAGATGAATTTCATTTAATTGAACAAGCGATTTCAAAAACATGGGGAGATGTAGTCACAACGCCATATTTAATGATGGCTGCTACCGATTCTAGATTTTATCATCGCATTACCAATCATGTCTATCGCTTCTCACCAATGGAGTTATCAAAAGCCGAACGTGCAATGATTCATGGTGTGGATGAACAAATTAAGATTGAAACATTACTCAATGTTGTAAGGTTTTACATCCATTTGTTACGGATGTTATAATATAAGGAAAGAAAGTATTCTCAGTAGAGAATGCTTTTTTTAATCTTCTTTTGCTTTTTTGACTAATTTTTGGTACAATATAGTAAATCAAGTAGGAAAGTGAGAACTGCCCATGATCAAGTGGATTATTAAAAAAACGATACCAGATTATCAAAATGTAACGAATAAAAAAGTAAGAGAGCACTATGGCGTATTAGCAGGGGTATTGGGTATTCTTGCTAATTTTACATTATTCGCTGTCAAATTAGTGATTGGACTGATCGTCAATAGTATCGGGGTAATCTCAGATGCATTTAACAACTTATCTGATATGGCATCCTCTATAGTAGCAGTACTTGGATCGAAACTTAGCAATAAAACACCAGATGAAGAACACCCCTATGGACATGGGCGATTAGAATACATTGCATCATTGATTGTATCAATGATTATTGTCATAGTTGGGTTTGAACTTGGAAAAAACTCCTTTGATAAAATCATCAATCCAGAAGTTGTAGTTCCAAGCATAGCGTTATACATAATATTAGGACTTGCGATTCTACTTAAACTTTGGATGTTTAGCTATAATCGTTATATTGCCAAAAAAATCAAGTCAAAAATCAACAAAGCAACCTCAATTGATAGTTTAAACGATGTGTTCATTACAAGTGGTGTCACAATCGCAATCATCATAGGTCAATTTACAACCTTACCAGTGGATGGAATTATGGGGATGATTATTGCGATCATGATTGTATGGAGTGGATTCTCACTTGTTAAGGATTCTGCATCTACGTTAATTGGTTGTGCACCAGATCCGAAATTGGTTAAAAAAATTGAAGCAATTGTCACCTCTCATCCGATGGTAATTGCAACCCACGACATCATCGTTCATGATTATGGTCCTGGACACAGTTTGGCAAGTATTCACGCAGAGGTATCCGATCAGTTATCACTCATTGAAGCTCATCGTGCAGTAGATGAAATGGAAAAGAAAGTGTTAACCGATTTAGGAGTAGACTTAGTCATTCATATTGACCCAGTAACGATTTCAAATAAGGGGGAGTAATGATGTTTATCTATCAAGTCAAACCAAGATACGTGGAAACCGATCAAATGGGGGTTATCCATCATTCGGTCTATCCAATTTATTATGAAGCAGCACGCGTGGCATTTTGTGAATCGGTTGGATTACCCTTTCATAAAATTGAAGAAATCGGGTTAATGCAAGCTTTAAAAACGATGAAAAGCGAGTATTTGTTTCCAGCAAGATTTGGCGACACCTTAGACATTCATCTTTCAATTACCGAATACACCAAAGTGAAATTAGCATTTTCTTATGATATTTATAATCAAACAGGTCTACTCATTCACCAAGGTTATACGCAACTTGTGTGGTTAGACAAACAGTTTAAAATATGTAACATTGAAAAACACTTTCCAGATGTTTACTATAAACTACTACCACATGCGACCAAGGAATGAGTGATTGCATTCTGTTTGACAATCTAACACCAAGAGTTTATAATTAATGTATCAGTGAACGGAGGTTTATGATATGCAAGTACTAAAACCAGAAATTAGAGCTAATATTTTATCGAGTGCGTTAGAGGAATTTTATGCAAATGGATATCAACAAGCATCGATGCGAGCAATTGCCTCAAAAGTTGGTATCACCGTAGGAAATATTTATCGTTACTTTGCGTCCAAAGAAGAGCTCTTTAATATCATATTAGAACCCGTTAGAAATGCAATCATTGAAGTAGCTCATGTCGATGAACAATTGAACATTAAAAAAATTGACACAAGAGAAGAAGCAGCACTCATTGTAGATAACATCTTATCTTTAATGAAGCACTATACAAAAGAACTCTTTATTCTATTATTTAATTCAGGTGGTTCTATGTATGAGTTTATGCGAGAAGACTTAATCCGAATTGTTGAAGTAAAACTGACACGTATCTTTGAACAAGAAAGTCATGGGTATTTTGTTAAAATCATATCCACTAGTTTCATACAAGCACTCTTTGTCATCTTTAAAGATAACATTGATGACTATGAAAAGATTAGAGAACTTGTAACCGATCTATTGGTATTTTACTTTAGAGATTTTCGTTCAAGAATATAAATAATTCTTGCATTGGTTTGAAAACGTGGTATAATACCTGTTGTCGAAACATCCCTTGTTTGATAGGGATGTTTTTTGATGGATTGCATCACTTGTTTTGTCAATTGACCAATAATTTGATATAATATAAAATGGATGTAACAATCATAGGAGAACCATTATGAAAAAGAATTTTTATGCATTTTTGGATGACTTTCATACCATAAGTGTCATTGTACCTCAACGATATCGCCAAGATCGAGTGAAGAAGTTTTTGCTTCGTTCTTCGTTCATGGAACAAGAATTAGAGATTACATCAGTCATCAAGCTTGATACGGATATGAAGTATTGTTGTAAAATTAGTGGTGGGATTGATTTACGAAAAGATTACTATGTCGTTGACGATCATGGGTACCAAAATCACATCCATGTGGGTCGTATCACAAAAACATTAGAATTTGATGATGCTTATTATTACGATGGTCCACTTGGAGTAGAATATCACAAAGAACATTCGATTTTTCGCATCTGGACACCTGTTGCCAAAGAAGTTATATTAGAGTATATTGACCCAACCAACATCAAACGTTACATCGATTTGACCTATACAACCAAAGGGCTTTGGGAAACCAATGTGATTGGAGATTTGGAAGGTTATAAGTATCGATACTTAGTTCGTATCAACTATGACTTTAAAATAAGCTTAGACCCATATGGAAAAGCTTCGAATACCAACGGGAAATACAATTATGTTGTCAATCCAGAGCATTTTTACCAAATGAAACACGTTGTTCCACCATTTGATGGAACCATGAAAGATGCGATCATTTATGAAGCGCACATTCGCGATTTGACGATTCATCAAACCAGTGGTGCGTATCAAAAGGGAAAATACATCGGATTAATTGAACAAAGTTTTTCGCCTAATGGAAAACAAACTGGATTATCTTACATTCAAGAATTAGGTGTAACTCATTTACAACTTCTACCAATCTATGATTTTGACGCAGTTGATGAAGCTAGTCCAGATTCCTTTTACAACTGGGGTTACAACCCACATCAATATTTTGTGCCTGAAGGATGGTATGCAACCAAACCAGACGACCCGTATTCAAGAATCAATGAACTTAGAATGTTAATTGACGCTGCTCATGAAAAGGGATTACGAATCAGTATGGATGTTGTGTTTAACCATGTCTATGATGCCAATACCTTCCCATTTGAAAAATTAGTTCCAAACTATTTCTATCGATTGGATAAAAATGGTAATTTAACCAATGCGAGTGGTTGTGGAAACGATATTGCAACCGAAATGAAAATGGTTCGCCGTTTTATAAAAGATGCTGTTGCATACTGGATGAATACGTTTGGGATCAGTGCATTTCGCTTTGATTTGATGGGACTAATTGACATTGAAACGATGAACGAGGTTGTTGATTTAGCATCTTCGATAAAAAAGGATGTATTAATTTATGGGGAAGGGTGGAACATACCGACGGTTTATCCATCGCACTTGCTTGCACATATGTTTAACCACAAGCAAATGCCACAAATTGCATACTTTAACGACCGCTATCGTGATACAATGAAAGGTTCTACCTTTGGAAATACTGCTGGATTTGCATTAGGAAACAGCGTAGAAGAATATGATTTGAAACAACTAATTATGGGAAGTAGTGTTGATTCGTTTCTATTTTCGAATGTCAACCAAACCCTAAACTATGTGGAATGTCATGACAATCATACGTTTTATGATAAGATGTCACTCATTTTACCACACGCAAGTGAGGTAGAAAAGAAAGAATACCAACGCCTTGGTATCTCACTCATCTTAACTTCGCAAGGTGGAGCATTCATTCATGCAGGACAAGAATGGTTACGCTCGAAGCAAAACGTAGAAAACTCTTACCGAAGTAACGATGACATCAATCAAATCAATTGGTTGTATCGCGATTTAAATGAAGATTTAGTTACTACCTTAAAAGATCTGATTACCATTCGAAAAAACTATGCACATTTTAGACTTGCTTCAAGTGATGAAATCAAATCTTCGGTTGTATTTCATACCCATAATGACCCAACGATATTAGCATATTCGGTTCATAAAGACGGGAAAGAACTCGTTGTAATCATTAAGAACCGATTTACAGACTCCAATGTTCACACCATTGTTCATTCAATGAAGTGTATTTTTGATGGGAAGAAACGTTTAAAAACACCAACATATTTAAATCACATTCACGCACCAGGTGTATATATTTACGAATAACAAAAAACTCCAAACATCACTTGTTTGGAGTTTTTTTCAACCTATGAATCCTAAAGCATGTTCTTTGACAATTAAATCAACTCACATTATAATACAAGAGATCGTCTACAATACAGTATAAGACTAAAAAAGATTGAAAAACGGAGAACTTATATGAAAAAGAACAAATTAGAATTAGGAATTACAACGTTTGCTGAGGTGATGGAAAATCCTCAAACCAGAGAAACCATTTCTTATGACGAGCGAATTCGTCAAGTTGTGGATGAAATCGTATTAGCAGATTCTGTGAACTTAGATTACTTTGGAGTTGGTGAACATCACAGAAAAGATTTTGCGATATCAGCACCTCATATGGTGCTAGCTGCGGCAGCACCACTGACAAAACATATCAAACTAGGAAGTGCGGTAACGGTCTTAAGTAGCGAAGATCCAGTAAGAGTGTATCAAAATTTCGCAACACTTAATGCATTGTCAGATGGTAGAGCAGAAATCATGGCTGGAAGAGGATCCTTTATTGAATCATTTCCTTTGTTTGGATACCAATTAGAGGATTATGATTTGTTGTTTTCGGAAAAACTTGACTTACTCATTCAAATCAGAAATCATGAAAAAGTTACATTTCAAGGTAAAAAACGAGCATCCATTCCAAACTTAGGAGTTTATCCAAGAACTTCAAAGCCACTCTCGATTAGTGTTGCTGTTGGAGGTACACCTGCATCGGTAATTAGAGCTGCTTATTATGGGTTACCGCTCTTTTTAGCAATCATAGGGGGAGACCCTATGCAATTTAAACCACTGATCGATTTGTATAAAAAACATTACATCGCAAATGGTCACAAAGAAGAAGACATGTTTATTAGTGTTCACTCGCATGGTTATATTGATCTTGATATGGAAAGAGCTGTCGAAACCTACTATCCATCCATGGAACAAGCAATGAATATTATTGGAAAAGAACGGGGATGGAGCAAATACAACCGTGCATCTTATGATTATGCAAGAAGCATGAGTGGAGCACTCTATGTTGGAGATCCTGCCTATGTTGCTAAAAAGATTGTGAATCTTTATCAAAACTTAGGAATTAATCGGTTTGCGTTACATGTGCCTGTAGGACATCTTGATCATGAACTAGTGATGCAAACAATTCACTTGTTTGGTACCGTTGTGAAACCATTAGTAGAAGAAGCAATCAAATAAAAAAGAGTCAAATGGAAATACATCCATTTGACTCTTTTTTTAATATCCAATAAGTAACCCAAGAAGTAAGAATGCAGTTGTTAGTAGTAATGTGATTACCTGGAGTACTGCGGTCCATTTGAACCACTTTGTATAAGGAACACTTGCGATGCTTAATCCAATCAGTAACACAGCGTTGGTTGGAAATATCACATTGGTGTAACCATCGCCAAAGACAAAAGCTAAAATTGCAAGTTCTTTCGAAATTCCAATGATAGAAACCAGTGGAATGAGAAGTGGCATAATGAGAAATGCTTTCGCGGACGCAGAACCAATGAAAAACTGAACAACGAGTACTAAAGCAT
>DAOSEC010000029.1:0-18037 GCA_035362935.1 Bacilli bacterium
TTATGCAAACTATGATTATATCACTTTTATCCCAAAACTATTTGACACTACCGAAAAATTCTAAAACCGTGTTAATATGCACAAGTGTTCCTTTAATCAATGCTTTTTCATCGATATCAAAACGAGGATGGTGATTATCATATATATATCCTAACTCTTCGTTTCTTCCACCCAACCACGCAAGTGTTCCTTTTGCCTTCTTGATATAATAAGCAAAGTCTTCTCCACCCATGGATGGTTTATTGTTAGGAATAAATGCATCGCTGCCCAAACTTTGTTCAATCACGGATTGATAAAACGCTGATGTTTGTTCGTGATTTATGAGTGGTGGATAACCTACCCCAATTTTAAACTCATATGTTGCATCATAGATTTGACATATATGATTGGTTACATCTTCGATTTTTTGAAACATATGTGCTCGGTCGATTTCATTTAAAGTGCGTAACGTTCCCTTAAGAATAGCTTTATTTGGAATGATATTAAATGCAGTACCTGCTTCTACAACTCCTATGGTAATCACTCCATGATTGGTTGGGTCAAGTATGCGAGATATGAGCGTTTGTAATCCGAGGATTACTTGTGCACTTATCACAATTGGGTCAACCGCTAAATGTGGATATGCCGCATGTCCACCTTTGCCAATGATTTCAATGGTAAATTGATCGCTGGCCGCCATTGCCTCACCATATTTTATCGTCATTTTACCAACAGGTATGGTATTGGTAATATGCATTGCATAAAACTCATCTACATCATCTAGTAATCCAGACTCTATCACTAGTTTCCCACCACCAGGATAAGGGCCTTCCTCGGCTGCTTGGAAAATCACTTTTAGAGTTCCTTTGATTTGATCTTTGTGATCTTTGAAATAATGACACGCAGCAAGCAACATCGCTGTATGTGTATCATGTCCACATGCATGCATTTTTCCAGGAACACAAGACTTATATGAAATGCTTTCATTTTCTTCGTTCATGTTTAAAGCATCCATGTCCGCTCTTAGACCAATTACTTTTTTAGATTGAGTTCCTTTTAGTACGCCAATTACACTACTAATTCCAACGCCTTCGTAAACTTGAAACCCAAAATTTTTTAACTCGTTTGCAACAAGCTTTGCAGTATTGTGTACATCAAATCCAGATTCAGGGTGCTGATGAATGTATCTTCGCTTTTCAATCAAATATTTTTCATACTTTAAAATATCTTCTAATCGAATCATATTGGTTTCCTCTTTCTCAAATGCTTTCTAATAATTTTGTCAAAACATATATATAATGTGTTTTAAAATCATTCTTGTAGAATGTTATGAAGATTCTTCGTGTCTTATAATCAAACTTTATTTTACTCGAAATCTTAGTTCCAATTTGAAATAACTTCTCTCCTGATATCTTTTGTGACCTCTCAATTGAGAAGTTGAGATTTACTCGATCGACTAATTCGGTGTATGCTTCTATCCCCTTTGCTTTTAATAAGTGCTCTAAATATTTTTCTTCGATATAAAGCAATACATCTTCACTCAAACGGCCAAATCGGTTTGTAAATTCATCTACAATTGAGTTTTGTATCTCTCTTGAAGTAATGGTTGCGATTCGTTTGTGAATCTCGATTTTAATCGAATCATCACTCACATATTGATTTGGAATATGTTTTGAAACTTCAACGTTAAATTTCTTTGATTCGGTTTCTGGCACATAAGTACCTTTCTTTTTTCGAACTGCATCGTGCAACATTTTCATATATAAATCAATCCCAATCGCGTCTATAAATCCACTTTGTTCTTTTCCTAAAATATCGCCTGCTCCGCGGATAGTTAAATCTCTTACTGCTATTTTATAACCGCTTCCTAGTGCTGTAAACTCTTTGATTGCTTCAAGGCGTTTTTGTGAGGTTTCTGTTAACACTTTTGCTGGTTGATACATCAAGTATGCATACGCTATTTTATCACTTCTACCAACTCGTCCTCTTATTTGATAGATTTGAGCAAGGCCAAGCTTATCTGCATCATCGATGATCAGTGTATTTGCGTTTGGAATGTCAACCCCTGTTTCAATAATGGTTGTACAAATCAACACATCATAAATTTTATCGATGAACGATTGCATCACATCTTCAATCTCATCTTTTGACATTCGCCCGTGAATCACAGCTACTTTGGAAGATGGAACCAAATGTGTCACTTTTTTATATATTTTATCTAACCCGCTGATTCGGTTGTGTAGATAAAAAACTTGTCCACCACGCGACATTTCACGATAGATTGCCTCACGTATAATTACATCATTTGCTTCTACAACGTAGGTTTGAATCGGATACCGATTTGTAGGTGGCGTTTCAAGTAAGCTCATATCTCTGATTCCCATCAAAGACATTTGCAATGTTCTTGGTATTGGGGTTGCACTTAAGCTGAGTACATCAATATTGTGTTTCATGTTTTTGATTTGCTCTTTGTGCTCAACACCAAATCGTTGCTCTTCGTCTATGATCAACAAACCAAGATCCTTAAACCTAATGTCTTTGGATAACAACCTGTGTGTTCCAATTACCACATCAACAACACCTTTTGCTAATCCTTGAATGGTTTGTTTTTGAACTCTTTGATCAACAAACCGATTCAACAATTCAATTCTCATACCAAATTTCTCAAAGCGGTGTTTGAACGTGTAATAGTGTTGTCTTGTTAGGACGGTGGTTGGTGCTAAATAAGCAACTTGCTTTCCATTTTCAATTGCTTTAAATGCAGCTCTCATCGCGATTTCTGTTTTTCCAAACCCAACGTCTCCACAAATTAAACGATCCATTGGATATCTTGATTCCATATCTTTTTTTACTTCGATTATTGCTTTTTCTTGATCTAGTGTTTCAACGAATTCAAAGTCGCTCTCAAACTCATGTTGATACTCACTATCTGGTCCGTATGAATATCCAATCATCGCTTCACGAGCTGCCTGTATTTCGATCAATTGATCTGCAATATCTTCTAGTTTTTGTTGAATCTTTTCTTTCTTTTTTTGCCATTCCTTTGTTCCTAACTTTGTAAGTTTGGGAACACTAGCTTCACTACCAACATACTTTTCGAGCATATGGATGTTTTCGACAGGAATGTATAATATTTTTTCATCATCATACATCATCTCGATGTAATCGTTCTTCACATTTTTTAAATCAATGGTTTTAATTCCAAGATATTTTCCGATCCCATAATCTTGATGAACAACGTAATCCCCTGTAGATAATTCTTCCTTCGAACTAATCTTGATGGTATCTTGGTAGAGCATCTTAAATTTCGTTTTGTGTTTGATGTGTTTATCGTAGATTTCTTGAGCTGTCATCACGACTAGTTTATCTTTTAGAAATGAAAAACTTATCGCATTCTCACATTCCACTAAATACACTGTTTGTTTTTTTACGTCTTTCCAAGAAGATGCATATATATATTCTACCTCGTGTGTGGAAAACAATTCTTCAAAATATACTCGTTTTTGTTTGTCGGTTGCACAAACAACATATGTTTTGTCGAGTTTGGAATTTTTTAAATCAGCAATAAAATTTTTAACATTGTTGTTATAGTCAATAACACCAACAGCTTGCATATCAATCAAATTTGTTAATTTAATATTGTTAAGCGTTTTAGTAAATTCACTCAAATAAATTTGTTTTGTTGACAAACCAAGCATCGATTCTAAAGGTTCAAAATAGAAATGTTTTACTTTCACCGCTTTATGTTTATGAGATAGATATTCTTCAAGATCAAAAAATGCTTGCGAATAGTTTTCTTTTATTTCGTTAAAATCATCAAAAATGACTGTTTTGTCTGTAACCATTTCTAGTATGGTTTGTGACTTTGGATCAAAATATTTAATATAGCGATTAAGTCTATCCAAATCGTGGTAGTTTTCGATATTTCTTATATCTTTTGATAATTCTTCATCAACGACAGATGCATCTTTTCGAATCGATTCTAAAACTTCTTTCATCAATGTTTTATCATAAAAAATTTCATAGACTGGATAAATTTCAATAGTAGATGTTTCTTTGTTTGAAAACTGTGTTTCTGGATCAAATTGTTTAATCGATTCAATTTCAATATCAAATAGTTCAATCCGATAAGGATAATCTGTATTAAATGGAAAGATATCAACAATGCTTCCTCGAACACTAAACTCACCTTGAGAAATAGTAGATGGCATTTTTTTGTAACCATATGATACAACCAGATCAACAAATGTGGTAACATCAATTTCTTCTTTTTTCTTGAGTGTAATTATTGCATTTTCCCATCTCGGTTTTGACAACAAATGACGCAGTACTCCAACAGTATGGGTAACAATAATTTGTCTTTTGTTTTCTATGATGTTTTTAATTGTATTTATTCGTTCAAGTCGAAACGTTGGACTGGTTGCTAATAACTCAGTTGTAATTAATTCATCAACTGGAAAAAGGCTGACATTGTCAGCCCCTACCAGTGTTTGAATGGTTTCATATGCTTCTTGTGCCTTATAAATGTTTGGTGCTACGTAGAATACGTAGTCTTGTTTCAAGTGATGAAAAACACTTGCTGCTAACAATTTATTTACATGCGATGTAGTGTTTGAAGCATATATCTTGAACTCATTATTTTGAATGAACTCAAGACATTCGTTCACTTGTTTATTTTGTTGAAATAATTGGATAATGTTGTTCACACTAACACCTCAATTTTGGTATTGTAGTGATTCATCACAAATTCGATTCCATTTTTTAAATAATCTTCAACGATATGCGGAGCGCTTTCGACTACTTTTAAAATTAGAGGCGCTTCGTTTTTATTAAACTTTGTCAATACATAGTCTGTCACTTTAATCACGGGACTTTTGTCAATCCCAATTCTAACTCTCATAAATTCACTCGTGCCAGTTAGTTTAATAATGGATTGCATTCCTTTGTGCCCACCACTAGAGCCTTTTGGTTTGATTTTTATTTGAGATACAGGAAGATCTAAATCATCGTAAATTACAACCATATCTTCTACTGCAATTTTATAAAACTGTAGAGTTGCAATAACGGCTTCACCTGATAAGTTCATAAAGGTCATCGGTTTCAAACATATATGTTTTTCTCCATTCACTTCAATAAATGCGATTTGACCTTTTAATTTTTTATCCAGTTTCCAAGTTCCCTTGTAAGTAGAAACTACTTCATCGACAAACATAAACCCAATGTTATGTCTAGTTGATTGATATGTTCTTCCTGGATTACCTAATCCGACAAAGAGTTTCATTTCTTCATCTCCTGTTCTATTTTTTCATTACTTGTTGTTCATAAGCGAGGAGTGTGTTTTGTAACAACGATGCAATTGTCATAGGTCCAACTCCTCCAGGGACTGGAGTAATATAAGATGCTACATTAAATACCGCATCATAGTCCACATCTCCACACAATTTTCCTTCAAATCGGTTCATTCCAACATCAATAACAACAGCCCCTTCTTTTACCATGTCTTTGGTAATCAGGTTTGCCTTTCCGGTTGCAACTACTAATATGTCTGCTTGTAATGTTTCAAATTTTAAATCTTTTGTATATGAGTTTGTAATTGTTACGGTTGCATTTTCGTTTAATAACATGATGGATACTGGTTTTCCTACAATATTGCTTCTTCCGACAACCACAGCCTTTTTCCCGGCAATTGGAATATTGTATGTCTTAAGTAGGGTTAGTATCCCTTTGGGTGTTGCTGGAAGTAACCCTTTGTTTGCTAAAAGCATCGTTCCTTTGTTTAGAGTATGAAATCCGTCAACGTCTTTTCTTGGATCAATCGTATCAATCACTTTTGACTCGTTCATATGTTTTGGTAACGGTAACTGAACTAAGATGCCATGAACAGATGAATCTTGATTTAACTCTTTAATTGTACTCAACAATTCCTCTTCCTTAATGTCTGCACTTTTTCGGATGGTTTGTGTTAGAATTCCAGCATCTTTACATGCGCGTTCTTTGTTCTTAACATATATTTTTGATGCTTCAATGTCACCAACTAATACAACGACTAATTTAGGAATCACTCCTTGAGTTTGAACATACGTTTCTACTTGTTTCTTTACTTGATTTTTAATATCAATACTTACTTGTTTTCCATCTATAATCATCTTACCACACCTATGCCTTACGACAAGTTGTGGATGTTATAGTTACTATCGATGTCGAGTGCGTTTGCTGCTGGGACTTTTGGAAGCCCTGGCATAGTCATAACATCACCTGTCAAACAAACTAAGAATTTTGCTCCTGCTGAAATTCGAACTTCTTTGATGTTAATTGTGAAGTCTTGAGGAGCTCCACTTATTTTTGGATTGTCTGTAATTGATAATGGCGTTTTTGCCATACAAATATAGAAATCTGAGAACCCTAATTTTTTAGCTTGTTGAATTGTTTTTTTCGCATCTTCAGAATAAATGATTTCTTTTGCACCATAAACTTTATTCGCGATTTTGGCAATTTTATCTTCAATCTTGTCGCTCATCTCATACATTGGAGTATGCGTCTTTTCAGAAATTTGTTCAACAACTTTTCTAGCTAACTCTTCACCACCTGCACCACCTTTTGCGAACACTTCACTAAGTGCAATTGGGTGATTGTTTGCTTTTGCCCACTCTTGTAAGAATGAAATTTCTTCATCTGTGTCTGTATGGAATCTGTTGATAGCAACAACATAATTTAAATTAAATCCTCGAATAGTTTTTGTATGACGATCAAGGTTTGCAACACCTTTACGAAGTGCTTCCACATCTCCTTGAGAAATCTCCTCAAGTTTTTTTCCACCATGGTATTTTAATGCGCGTACTGTAGCGACAATAACAACACAACTAGGTCTTAAATTTGCTTCACGACACTTGATATCTAAGAATTTTTCTGCTCCTAAGTCAGCTCCAAATCCTGCTTCCGTAACAACATAGTCAGCTAATTTCAAAGCCATTGTTGTGGCTAGAATAGAATTGCATCCGTGAGCAATGTTCGCAAACGGTCCACCATGAACAAATGCAGGATTGTTTTCAAGTGTTTGAATAATATTTGGTTTGATTGCATCTTTTAACACAACGAGTACCGCCCCAACAATTCCTAAATCTTTGATGGTAACTGGTTTGTTATCATACGTGTAAGCAACAATAATTCTGCTTACTTTTTCTCTTAAATCTTCTAAACTAGTTGCCAAACAAAGAACTGCCATGATTTCACTAGCAACGGTAATATTGAATCCGTCATCGCGAATCACACCGTCTCCAGTTGAACCCATACCAACCATAATCTTTCTTAGCGATCGATCATTCATATCCATTGCACGTTTCCATACAATTCGTTTTGGATGAATGTTCAATTCATTGCCTTGATATATATGATTATCGATGATTGCGCTAATTAAGTTATTCGCTGTTGAAACAGCATGAATATCACCAGTAAAGTGAAGATTCAAGTCTTCCATTGGATTCACTTGAGCGTATCCTCCACCTGCTGCTCCTCCTTTGATTCCCATAACTGGACCAAGAGATGGTTCGCGTAAAGCAACTACAGCTTTTTTACCAATTCTATTTAGAGCATCTACCAATCCAATAGTAGTTGTAGATTTACCTTCTCCTGCTGGAGTTGGAGTGATCGCTGTCACAAGAATTAATTTTCCATCTGGTCCGTTTTTTCGTTCTTCTAAAACACTTAGTTTAACCTTTGCTTTGTCAGAACCATAGATTTCTAAGTCTGTTTCTTTAAGATTTAGTTTCTCTGCGATTGATGTGATTTTTTCTTTTTTCGCTAATCGACTGATTTCGATATCTGTAAGCATATATCCTCCTTAAATTAAAAACATTAGGATAATCCTAATGTTATTCAGTTTATTCAATTATATCATATTATTTTTTTTATTGGTAGTTTTTTCAAAAAATCTTACTTTTCCAATTGAGAAATTGCTCGTGCTACTTTGATTCCATTTGCTCCAGCTTGTGCCAATCCTCTTGTGATTCCTGCCCCATCACCCCCAACAAATAGATGGTTAATTTTGGTTTCAAAATTAGAGTTT
The DNA here is from genome assembly GCA_035362935.1 of Bacilli bacterium. Lineage (GTDB taxonomy): Bacteria > Bacillota_I > Bacilli_A > ML615J-28 > CAG-313 > DAOSEC01. The sequence continues at coordinate 8,042 of DAOSEC010000029.1, forward strand.
ACTTCCGGTCTTGCAGAATAGTATTTTGCTTCGACGCCATAAAACAATGTGTGTTCGCTTGCAATTCCTGGTGTAATATGATTTAGTGCCTCTGTCATCTCAATTAGTGATTTCATTGTGTTATATGGCAGTACCAATCCCAAATCTCCCGGCACTGCTTCTTTTAACGTTGGTCGAACAAATCCTTCATCAATTCGTTTTTGTGTTGATCTTCTCCCTCGTTTGATATCTCCATATTTTTGAACAATAACAGTACCATTGCTTAACTTATTTGCTAGTTTTGAGATTTCAACTGCATAATCATTCGGATCATCAAATGGTTCCGCAAACTCGTGCGAAACGAGTAAAGCAAAATTAGTGTTTCTACTACCTAGATTTTGATCGTGGTATGCATGACCATTACATATCACCGTTCCTGAGTGATTCTCGATTACAACATGTCCACTAGGGTTTGAACAAAACGTACGTATGGTTGTTCCAACACTTGAATTATAAACAAACTTTCCTTCGTATAAATGTGTGTTGATTTCTTCCATAATGATATCGTTTGTTTCTACTCGCACTCCAATATCAACTTGATTGTTTATGAACTTTATCTTGTGTTTTTCAAGGATATCCTTTAACCAGCTTGAACCATCTCTACCTACTCCCAATACAACATATTTAGCTCGAATGATTTCTTGTTTTTCGGTCACTATTCCAGTTACATTTCCATCTTCAACAATGATGTTTTCGACCTTTGTTTTAAACATGTAATCAATATGAGGTTTCATTGTCTCATATATATTTTTTAAAATTTGTAAGTTCACCTCTGTGCCTAAATGTCTTACATTACTTCGCAATAATTTTAAACCAACAGCGATTCCCTTTTTCTCAATTTCATGAACTTCTTTTGTTAGTGGATTTGTGATTTGTGTTGGTGCACCATGAGCTAAATTGATTTGATCAACGTAAGTGATTAAATCTAAAACTTCATCTTGATCTAAATAGTTTGTCATCCATCCACCAAACTCAGATGTGATGTTAAATTTCCCGTCGGAGTATGCTCCACACCCACCAAATCCATTTGTCATGGAACAAGCTGGTTTACACCCAATCCATCCGTTTTTGTCTGTTGGGCATTTTGTTAAAACCTTCATTAAAATCGGACATTTTCTATCATAAATATTGTGACCTTTATCCACCAAAAGAACCTTTAAGGTTGGTGATTTCACCATTAATTCATATGCTGTAAAAATTCCCATTGGACCTGCACCAACAATAATAACGTCATAATTTTTAATCATAAAAATCCTCCATGTTTTTTGTAAAAGGTCTACTAATTAATTTTGTTCGTTTTTCCAAATGAACAAAATGTTTTAATATTTGTATTTGTAAAACTCAATCGCTTCTTCAATAATTTGGATTGCTTTTTCTTTTCCAAATTTCATAAACCCGGTTGTCTCTTTATGCTCAAGTGTTTTATAAACTTTGAAGAAATGTTCGATTTCATCACTTATATGTGGTGGTAAATCTTCCATTTCATGATAGTAATTCCACATTGGGTCTTTGAATGGTATAGCAATGATTTTATCATCCGCCATCTCATCATCAATCATTCTTACCACCCCTACAGGATAGCATCGAACCATACTCATTGGTTCTAACTCTTCGCTACAAAGTACTAGCACATCAAGAGGATCATTATCTTCAGCATATGTTCTTGGAATAAATCCATAATTTGCTGGATAATGAGTGGAAGTATATAAAATTCGATCAAGGATAATTAACCCTGTTTCCTTGTCTAGTTCATATTTTTTTTTGCTTCCTTTTGATATTTCAATTACAGCAATAAAATCTCTAGTTGTAATTCGTTTTTCATCAATATCGTGCCAAATGTTCATACGATCCCCCTCTATCTTGTGTGACATAGTAATGTTTAATTTGATATTAAATGGCTAAAATTTCGCTTCTGTTCAAACTTGTATTGAAAAGTGTATCAATTTTCGTGTTTTATTGAAAAACGATTACAGAGGAAATTTACGCCTTTTGATTGGATTGATCTGTAAATTGTTTATAAGCGTATTCAATTGCATTTTTCATTAGTTTCTCACACGAAACACCTGTTGGATTGTTGTGTAAGCAATTGCTTGCAGTATGATCTAATTTATTTAAATGTTTTAACAAGACATCAAGATTTTTTTCGCCGTTTAAATCTCTTACCGCTTTCGTGATATGTTGTAGTTCGATGTTACGACAATAACAAACAACATATTTCTGCTTTTCTTTCTTGAACCAAATTGGTACTTTAATTTCATCTAGATCAAAAAAACAATTCGTTACATGAAAAATACGAAACGTTACAAGACGGTGTTGTGCACAATTTAAACGTGTCGCTTAAATTAATTTTTCCTTCTTTTAACAAGTTTTGAACTGTAATGGATGGTACCAAAATTCCTTTCGAACCACATACAGGACAAACCTCATAACAGAGAGAGCCATTTTGTTTGCAAGTACTACAATCACCCAAAACAATCACCCAACCTTATTGGTTTCTTAGTTTTTTTTGTAACAAGAAATGATATACTGCTAGTCCTGCCGAAGCAACATACAATGCTCCAAACGTTAGCATTGCTTCCAACACACCCGAAGTTGTTTGTTGGTAGATTGGAAATCTTTGAATGGACGCTCTTGTATCCTCAAACGCAACATCTAATCCAGATGCTTCATATCGATACACTTTGAACTCGTCTTTCACCCAAATCTTCACAACAAATGGTCTATTCCCTTCATCTGTTACTCTGCGAAATTTAATTTTCGAAATCTCTTCTAACTCATATGAATCTTGTGAAGTAATATCTTCAAAGAACAACCCAGATTCAAAATGATAAAATACAATGGTCGCAATAATCGCACCTATTAAAATAAAAATAGAAGCGATTAAGAATTTTTTATCTGTCATAATTGTGTGCTCCTTTTTTGGTTTTATTCAAGTAATAAATAACTGTTTTGTAAATATGTATTCACCGACTTAGCGATAACTCCCATAAAAAATCCTGCTATTAGTGCGACAGATAGTGTTTGAGGAACCAATCCGAGTACACCCCATCCATAGAGAGCAAATACACCTGCACCAACAATTTGACCTGTTGTGTGAGCAATCGCCCCGGCCAAACTTAAAATAACAATATTGATTGCACTTTTGCTTATTTTTTTTAAACCATACATTACAAAAAAACTTAACATAGTCCCCGAAAAGCCTATTGCAAACGTTATGTAATGTCCAAAAATAAAACTAACCAAAAATGATTTTAGAATCACCGTGATTAATCCATCCTTGAACCGAAAATTTAATACTATGATTAGTACTACTACATTGGCTAACCCTATCTTGAATCCCGCAGGCATAATGTATGCTAGAAAAGGCATGGTTGCTACAAGCGATGTTGTAATAAAACCATCCACTAAAGAAAACACAACTCCAAGAGCTACAAGTATGGAGAGTAGTACCATTTTCTTTGTCGTACTTTTGTTGCCCATTTTTATCACCAGTTATATTTTACTACAAATCTATTTATTTTTCCATCTTTTTTTGTTAAAATAATCTTGAGGTGATATTATGTGTGTGTTTTGTAAAATAGTCGCAAAAGAAATTCCAGCATCTATTCTTTATGAAGACGAGTCTTCGATAGCGTTTTTAGATATATCTCAAGTTACGAAAGGTCATACATTAATTGTCCCAAAAAACCATGTTGAAAATCTGTATAATTTGAGCGAACAAGATGCAACTCATCTTTTATTGGTTGCGAGTAAGTTGGCTAATGTTCTTAGAAAAACATATCAACTTGAGGGATTGAATATGATTAATAACAATGGGTTATTGGCTGGGCAAACAGTAAATCACTTTCACATCCACTTACTACCGAGATATCAAGTAGATGAATTGACGATTCACTTTAAACAAAACGAACCAAACTTTGTATTGCTAAACCAAATCAAAAATGAGATTCAAACAAATCTAAAATAGGAAAAACCCCGTGCGGGGTTTTTTTATTTTTCTAAAAATTTAAATATTGTTTTTACCATTGCTCCGGTTGCTCCATAATATTCTCCATTGCTTGGTGAGATGTGGAATGCAGTACCAGCAATGTCCAAATGAAGCCATGAAGTTCCTTCTTCAACAAATTCTTTTAAGAACGCAGCTGCACCACTTGCTCCCATAGATCTTCCTGTTGAGTTTGTAAGATCAGCAACTTTGCTACCACGAACTTGTTTTTCAATGTGTTTTGTGATTGGCATCGGCCAAGCACTTTCTCTAGTTTCTTTGCTTGCATCAATAAATGATTGCATCATTTCTTCATCATTACCAAAGACTCCTGTTGTGTAATCTCCTAACGCAACAACGACTGCACCAGTTAAGGTTGCTACATCAATGATTTGTTTCACACCTTTTTGTTGAATGAATGTAAGTGCATCCGCCAGCGTTAATCTTCCTTCTGCATCAGTTGATACAATCTCTATCGTTTTTCCATTCATTGCTGTTAATACATCGTCTGGCACATATGCACTTCCATCGATCTTGTTGTCGGTTGCTGCTATAACAAGTTGAATGTTGATTGGCAACTTTTGTTTCACTATAGCTTCAAATACACCAAGTACTGTTGCTGCACCACCCATATCACATTTCATGGTATTCATAGATTGCTTAATCGAATAACCACCAGTATCAAACATAACTCCTTTACCAACAAGCCCAAAAACTGGTTGATCTTTTGGTGCTCCATAATACTCCATTGTTATAAGTCTTGCTTCAATAGAGGATCCTTGATTGACGCCTAAGAACGCCCCCATTTTCATGTCTTGACATTCTTGTTTCGAATAAACCTTAATGGAAACATCCCCATATGATGACAATTCTTTTGTTAGTTTTTCTGAGTAAACAACAAGATCTTCAACATTTAAATAATTGTATGGCTTGTTCACCAAATCTCTTGTATTCTTAATTGCTTGATTTAAATGCAAAGATCGTGTAAATGTATCTTCATATCCGTCTACTAAAATATTTACATTTATTTCTTTAAACTCTTTCTTACTTTTGCATTCTAAATACTCATAATTAAAATAGTCAATTGTTTCAACTGCAGTTTCAACAAAATCCTTCATTGACACCTGTTGGTTTGTAAAACAACATCCGCACAAAGCAACTTCTTTCCCCATATCAGAATTCACTTTTTTTACTGCGTCTTCTAATACTTCTTTTGAAAATTTGTTAGATTCACCCAATCCAATTAACACAACTTTTTTGTTAAAATATTTACCTAGCGTGTAAATTAATTTTGACGAACCTACTTCTGTTTTGATTTCGTTTGATTCAATCATTTTTGAAATCTCACCATTTAAAGCAATGTCTAATTCTTTAACGCAATCACTCATTGCATCTTTGAATAGTCCCATAATGAGTGTTGTGTTTTCGTTGTATCTTTTGTTGTCGTTTAAAAAAATCATATTATCCTCCTATTTTGATATGATTGTTGTTCCCATATAAGGAACTAATACTTTTGGTATTATTACAGAGCCATCTTCCGTTTGATAATTTTCTAATACTGCAATGACGGTTCTCCCAATTGCCAAACCACTTCCGTTTAGCGTATGGACATACTCTGTTTTTCCATTCTTTTCTCTTCGAAAGCGAATGTTTGCTCTTCTTGCTTGATAGTCTTCTGCATTTGAAATAGATCCAATTTCTCGATACATATTTTGTCCGGGAAGCCATACTTCAATGTCGTATGTTTTTGCCATTCCGAATCCCATATCTCCAGTACATAATTCAACAACGCGATAAGGTATATCTAGTAGTTGTAAGACACGCTCACTGTTTCTTAACATCGTTTCATGTTCTTGATATGACTCTTCTGGTTTTGCAAACTTAATCAATTCAACTTTGTTAAATTGATGTTGTCTCAAAATTCCTTTAGTGTCTCTTCCAGCAGATCCTGCCTCAGAACGAAACGCAGTGGTAAAGGAAACATACTTGATTGGAAGCAAATCTCCATCAATGATTTCATCGCGATAGTAATTAATTGTTGGAACTTCTGCGGTTGGATTTAAGTAGTAGTCTTGATCTCCATATAGTCTAAATGAGTCTTCTTCAAATTTTGGAAATTGACCTGTTCCTACCATAGAGTCTCGGTTAACGATATATGGTGGAATCATTTCTGTATATCCGTGTTCTTTCGCATGCAAATCCATCATAAATGTCATCAACGCACGTTCTAATCTTGCACCAAGTCCTTTGTAGACAACAAACCTTGCCCCTGTTATTTTCGCAGCACGGTTAAAATCTAAAATATCTAAATCTTCTCCGATTTGATAGTGGTCTTTCGGAATAAAATTAAACTTGGTTGGTTCCTTGAATGTTCTTATTTCCCGATTGTCTTTTTCGCTTGCACCAACCTTTACACTTTCGTGAACAAGGTTAGGAGTTGTTAACAAGCTGTAACGTATTTTCTCATCAAGTTCTTTTAACTCATCATCAAGTCTTTTGATTTCGTCAATCGTGTCAGAAACTTCTTTCATAATTGAAGCCACATCTTGGTTTTGTCTTTTTAACACACCAATTTGTTTGCTTTTTTCGTTGCGATCGTTTTTTAATTTCTCAACTAAAACAATGATATCTCTTCGTTTAATATCCATCGCGTGAACGTCTCTTAAATACGAGAAATCTCCACCTCTTGATGACAATCTGCGAATAATTTCTTCAACATTTTCTCTAATTAATTTAATGTCTAACATCGTAAACACCCTTTCTTTTTTGTAAATAAAAGTCCCTGAAAAATAGATTACTATTTCTCAGGGACGAATTTCTTTTTTAAATCCGCGGTACCACCCTAATTAGATGACTCTCTCTTTGTTACAGGTAACGGTTGTATGCCGGAAGTACATTTGATACTTCATCTCCAAGGTAGATTCGTAACACTAAACTCTTAGTTTCCACCATACACTAAGTCTCTATAACGTATTAGTTGTTATTACTATTCCTCTTCATTGATTTTCTACTACAATTATACTATTTTTTTATTGATTGTCAAATAATTGTTATTCAACTAGTTTATCATCATCTAGTAAGTCATCAATACTTGATTTTGTTTCTTCTGAAAATGATGATTCTTTTTCAATTTCATCTAGTGATTTTCTTGATTCAACTGTAATAATTTCTTCTGACTCCTCTTCTTCATTTCTTGGAACAATTGCCATAGTTGCAACACTTTGACCATCGTAAAGAGAAATGACCCGAACACCTTGAGTGTCTCGCCCCATGGTTGAGATTTGATCTAGGTGTGTCCGAATAACCATACCTTTGTCGGTGATAACAATTAAGTCATCTTCACCCGTCACAGTATTTAAACAAACTAGCTCGCCATTCTTATCCGTCATGTTTAAACTTTTCACACCTTTTCCACCACGGACTTGTCGTCTATAGGCATCTACTTTTGTACGTTTTCCGTACCCTTTGTCTGTAAGAACAAGCACCTCGTCATCATCATTATCCACTACAGCCATACCAACAGAATATTCGCTTCCTTCTACTTTGATTCCGCGAACACCAGCAGATATTCTACCCATTGGTCTAACATCCTCTTCGTGGAAACGAATTGCTTTTCCGTTTGATGCCCCAAGAATAATGTCTTTGTTTCCATCTGTTAAGGCAACACTAAATAGTTCATCACCCTCTGGTAAAATGATTGCTCTAATACCGGTGGTTCTTATGTTTTTAAATTGAACTATTTCTGTTTTCTTTACAAGACCTAATCTGGTTGCGAACATAATAAATCCAGGATTATCCTCAATGTTGTTCAAGTTTAACACTGCGGCTAATTTTTCATCCTTTTCAAAATTAAGTAAGTTCACAATTGGCAACCCTTTTGATGTTCTGCTTGAAACAGGCACTTGGAATGCTTTTAATCGGTAAACCTTACCAAAATTTGTAAAGAACAATAAGATGTCATGGCTCGATGTATAAAGGATTTTTGAAACAAAATCGTCATCACTCATTTTAGTTCCAGTAATCCCTTTTCCGCCACGATTTTGTGCACGATAGGTATCTACAGTTAATCGCTTAATGTAGCCACGGTTTGTGATTGTTACAATCACATCTTCAACAGGAATTAAGTCTTCATCTTCAAGTGTTAACTCTTCACTCATATCTAATGACGATACGCGATCGTCTCCAAATCTTTGTTGAATTTCCGATAATTCATTTACAATAAGTTGTAACTTTTTATCATGGTGTTCTAGTATTAACTGTAACTCTGCTATTAGACTTAGCAATTCTTGATATTCTTGTTCCAGTTTCTCGATTTCTAAACCTGTTAAACGTTGTAATCTCATATCCAAAATCGCTTTTGCTTGAATTTCAGATAGGATATAATTTGTCATTAGTCCGTTGAGTGCAGCTTCTGTTGTTTTCGAAGCTTTTAACAACTGAACAATTTCATCAATGTTGGCAAGAGCAATTAACAAACCTTGAACAATATGTGCACGCGCTTGTGCTCGATCAAGATCGTATTGTGTTCTTCTAGTAACCACTTCAATTTGATGATTCAAGTAAGCTACAAGCATTTCTTTTAAGTTCATTACTTTTGGTTGTCCATTATCAAGTGCTAACATATTCATTCCAAATGTGATTTGCAATTGAGTATGTTTATAAAGGTTGTTTAAAATAACTCCACTATTTGCGTCTTTTCTTAGTTCGATTACGATTCTTGTTCCTTTTCGGTTTGATTCGTCTCGTAAATCTGTAATTCCGTCAACAACTTTGTTTCTTGCTAATTCAGCGATACGCTCTATTAGTTTTGTTTTATTCACTTGATATGGTATCTCAGTAATAATAATAGCTTCTTTTTGACTAGAAATATTGACAATATCAATCTTTGATCTGATAGTCACTGATCCACTACCCGTTAAATACGCTTTTTTAACCTGTGATAATCCCATTAAGATTCCACCAGTAGGAAAATCGGGTGCCGGAATGTATTCCATTAATCGTTCAATCGAAATTTCTGGGTTTTCAATTAACGCTAATACTCCATCAATCACTTCTGTTAAGTTGTGTGGTGGTATGTTTGTTGCCATACCAACTGCAATTCCTGTTGCGCCATTTACTAGTAGATTCGGAAATCTTGATGGTAGTACAACTGGTTCTGATTCACTTCCGTCGTAATTGTCTTGAAAGTTAACCGTATTTTTATTTAAGTCTCTCAACAACTCCATTGCAAGTTTTGACATTCTTGCTTCTGTATAACGCATCGCGGCAGCTCCGTCTCCATCAACAGAACCGAAGTTTCCGTGTCCGTCCACGAGTGGATATCGATAACTAAAATCTTGCGCCATGCGTACCATAGCATCGTACACAGCAGAATCACCATGAGGATGGTATTTACCAATAACATCTCCGACAATTCTTGCTGATTTTTTGTGAGGTTTATCACCATGAACCCCTAAATCGTTCATTGCATACAAAATTCTTCTATGAACTGGTTTTAATCCATCACGAACATCAGGTAGTGCTCTAGAAACAATAACACTCATTGCATAATTTAAAAATGATGTTTTCATCTCAGTAATGATGTTATGATCCTTCACCTTGTCATGAGAATCATGATTCAATTCTAACTCGATATTTTCTTTTTCGTTCATGAGTTCTCCTTTCTAGATGTCAAGGTTTTGAACATAGACTGCATTTTCTTCAATGAAATCTCTTCTTGGTTCAACATCTTCTCCCATTAGAGTTGAGAACGTTCTGTCCGCTTCGATAGTATCTTCTAATGTAACTTTCAGAAGTATTCTATCTTTAGGATCCATTGTGGTTTCCCACAACTGTTCTGCGTTCATTTCCCCTAATCCTTTATATCGTTGGATGTTTGGCTTTCCTGTAAATGTTCCTAAAAGTGATTTTAGTTGTTCTTCCGAGTAAACATATTCAATGCGTTTGTTTTGTGAAACTTTATAAAGTGGGGG
>DAOSEC010000030.1:0-17567 GCA_035362935.1 Bacilli bacterium
TTATGCAAACTATGATTATATCACTTTTATCCCAAAACTATTTGACACTACCTATTCGTATTTTGTAAGAAAGGTGTTCTTCTTGATTTTTTCTTTTTCGATGTTCAAATGGACCCATTTACATAAATTATTGTGATGATGGTTATTCACTTGATACTTAGGAATCGATACAAAATTGTATTTGTCTAAGAAAAACAAGTAATATCTACTATCTTCTTCGACTTTATAAACTTCCTCATATGTTGTAAGAAGTGACCCGCCTTCCCAAGTAAGCAATATTCCTAAGTGATCAATCGTAATCATCACTGGATTCATCTTTTCAATCTCTTTTTTGTAATATTTCTTTCCCTGAAGTTGAACAAAAATCGGACGTAAAAAAGAATAGGTGATCAATCCAAAAATGAATAGTTCATAAAACGGAGTAAGTGTACCCTCAAATCTCGAATACATTGTAATGAGAAGCGTCACAACAACAACACTTGCGAAGATTTTTAGTTTTTCTTCGACTGATTTTTGAAACTTACGATAATAGTACAAAGAAACATACTCTTTTTCCGTATAATACTGCATATAATTGAAGGGTTCTAGTTTTTCTTCTTTCATTTCAACCCCTCCTTTTTTATCAATACTATTTTATCATAGTTCTATAAAACTCTCAAGCATATAAAAAAACTCCTATGTAAATACATAAGAGTTTAAGTAGATTAGAATCTTCCTTTGATGACTTGACTTTCTTGTAAAATTCCAGCTTCAACTAAGGCTCGTTGATACGAAGCAGATTCTCTAGACACACGCACCGTAGCTCCTGAGATTGTTAAGGTAGAATCTTGAACCGTTTGTGTTGCCCCACTTACAGTTCCAAAGAAATTGTTTTCTCCAATACCATTCGCATATCGTTCAATCGTCCAATCAATCAAAGAGGTATATTCGGTAGCATTCTTACCAATTAAGAATTCCCCGATTTGAGCATAGTTTCCTGCCCATCCACCGACTCCAAAATACCCATAGGTGACTGCTTTGGCTTGAGGTAATCCATCGACAAATGTGATGCCAACACTTGTTAATAATTCTTCTACGGTAGACGTTTGCGTCAATGATGCAAACACACCACCATTTTTCATGACTTTACTCCAACCATGCGTATTGAATAATCCCTTAAATTGTAAGGAATCCCATGTAGTTGGTCGAACAAGTGCTCCACCAGCTGTGCGTACCGTTGGAACGACGAATCCATTCCCAATTGTGAAATCTTCTAATGTGGTTTGGTAATCAAAACTTGAATCCAGTCTTACTTCGTACTGGAACCGTGTGGTAGGTTCGACTAATAAGAACGCAACAATGCCATCATTGGACACTGCAGATGCATAAAATGACATCATTTCTGTCGATTGAATGGTAAACATTGAATCACCCTTAACATATGTAGGTGATAAGGTTGCTTGCGTTGGAATCACATTAAAATCAACAATAACATCCGCGGTTTGGTTGATTCTTGAAGTCCAATTTTCTCCTCGTTTAATGAAAAAATTGACGCTAGCCTCTGTAATGACTCCGTTTTTATCTAGCGTTAAAATGGTCTCAATATATTCAGTTGCATTCTCAAACGCAATTCCTTCCACTTCACCTTTCCAAGCATACCCAGTATAGGTTCCCTCATAATTAGGTGAGTTATCTTGTGGTGTACATCCACTGATAACAAGTAGTGAAATAGCGAGTAATAAAACAACAAATGGCTTTGCAAATTTAAACATGTTTGGTCCTCCTTTATTTGCGAACCAATTATACTACATTCTGTTGTTTTATGCTTGAAAAACTATAATTTATTTATAATTATTATAAAAAAGCTCTTTCCTTTTTCGGGAAAGAGCGTTTTAAACTTATTTTGCGATTTTCATTAAGTATTTCGCAGTACGTACAAGTTGAGCAGTGTAGCTCATTTCATTGTCATACCAAGAAATGACTTTAACTAATTGTTTTCCGTCTACTTCCATCAATGTAGTGAAATCACCATCAAACAATGATCCAAAGCTTGAACCAATCACATCGCTTGAAACGATTGGATCTTCTGTGTATCCTAATGTTTCATTCGCAGCCGCTTTGATTGCAGCGTTAACTTCTTCTTTGGTTACGTTACGAGCTGGTTCAAATACCAAGTCAACAACAGATCCAGTAATGGTAGGAACACGCAATGCGATTCCGTCTAATTTTCCTTTTAAAGCAGGAACAACTAGTCCTAATGCACTTGCAGCTCCAGTGGTTGTTGGAACGATGTTTGCAGCAGCAGCACGAACACGACGCGTATAAATACCTTTTGGATGAGGACCATCAAGAGTATTTTGATCGTTTGTGTAAGCATGAACTGTTGTCATGTATCCTTTTACGATACCGAATTTGTCATTTAATACTTTAGCAACTGGTGCTAAACAGTTTGTTGTACAGCTTGCACCTGAAATGATGGTTTCTGTTCCATCAAGAGTTTCATGGTTTACGTTGTAAACAATTGTTTTGATTTTTCCTTTTGCTGGAGCAGAGATAATCACTTTTTTCGCTCCTGCTTGAATATGCCATCCTGCTTTTTCTTCATCGACGAAGAACCCTGTACATTCGATGACAACATCAACATCTAATTCTTTCCATGGTAATAATTTAGGATCTTTTTGTGAGAACACTTTTGTTTCATGTCCATCAACAACAATTGCTCCTTCTTTCCATGAAATTGAGTTTACTTTGTAATTTCCTTGTGCTGTGTCATACTTTAATAAGTATGCCAAGTCTTCTGGTGATGTTAAGTCATTGATTGCAACAATGTCAAAATCTTCTTGACCAAACATTAAACGAAATGCCAAGCGACCAATTCGTCCAAACCCGTTAATAGCAACTTTTACTGCCATTTTTTAAATCCTCCTATGATTTAATTTGTTTTCTACATAGTTATTGTAACATATTATGAAAATTTTGCAATACGTTTGATATTGTAAACGTTCTTAGTTTTCATGCTTTTTCATTAGCGTCTTGTACGATTTAATATAATCGCTAAGAATCTAAGAACTTCCATATACAACCAAATGATATTGACTAAGATTCCAAATCCTGCATACCACTCATACGTTTGATCCATCCCATACTCAACGATTTTTGATGCATTGTCTAAACTAATGAGTACGTATAAGGATGATATCACAACCATAACCGCAGATAGTCCAAATGCAATCGGTGAATCTAGTCCAAACGTATTTAAGTAGAATATTGGATTAATCAAACTAATAATCAGAATGACAAACCCAACAAATAAGCTTCCTAGTAATAATGTAAACATTAATTTTCGGAAAAATGACCCTACACGTACAATTCCTGTGGAATAAAGAACGGTTGCAGTTAAGAAGATAGCCATTGTAACGACCAAAGCTAATACAGCAATTCCACTATAGAATCCTTCATAAAGAGCAGTAACTACTCCTAATACAAGACCTTGTCCAATCGCATAGGGAATGGATAGCGTTCTTGCTTTTGCAGGACTAAAACTTATGACTAATCCAATCACTAATGTGGCAATCGATGTCACAATGAGTAGAATCGGACTAAGCAAGACTGGCAAAAACGAAATTGATAAGATCGCAGTTAATAGCGTTACTCCAATCAAAATCATGGATTTTGTGGTTACACCTTGTAGTGTTGCAGACTCCCCTGTAACCGATTCAAGACGTTCCATACGGCGAAATATCGCATTTGATGTACGAATCATATAAAAATACCCCCTTGATTATAATTTAAATAATTGATGATCTTCTTTTTCTGGTAAATTAGCAAACGCACCAATGCGATCTAATTTTTCCATTAAGGTCGTGTTGATCCGAGTTCGTTTTGCAATGTCTTCCTTGGATGTAAATGGTCGCTCTTTTCTGGCCTCAACAATCGAGGTAGCAACCGAATCTCCAAGAGAATCCATCGTTCGAAATGGTAACAACAATGATTTTTCTTCTTTGTCGATTAAGAAATGGTGTGAATCTGATTTCTCAATGTTGATTTGTCGGAATCTAAATCCTCGTTGTACCATTTCTAATGCAACTTCTAGTGTAATATATTGATCTTCTTCTTTGGTTGTTTGTTTTCGTGCTTTGGTGTTTTGTTCGATTTCAGCCATACGGTTTTTAATTGCTAACCTTCCAGCAGCTAGCACTTCTGGTTCAAACGCTGGTGCACGTCTGCTAAAGAATGCAGCATAGTAATACAAAGGTTTATGAACCTTAAACCAACCAATCCGTAACGCCATGATCACATACGCGGTGGCATGGGCTTTTGGGAACATATATTTAATTTTCTTGCACGAATCAATATACCATGCTGGAATATTGTATTGTTTCATTTCGCGTTCTTGTTCTAAGGTTAAACCTCTTCCTTTACGAACACTTTCCATAATTTGGAACGATAATTTTTGTGGAAGATGACGGTTCATTAAATAAACCATGATGTCATCACGACAACCAATCACATCCTTAAATGGAATGGTTCCAAATGGCGTTTCCCCTTTGACCAAATCACGGGCATTTCCTAACCAAACATCGGTTCCGTGTGAGAGTCCTGATACTTTGATTAGTTCAGAAACACTTGAAGGTAGCGTGTCAGTTAATAATTGACGAACAAATTTGGTTCCAAACTCAGGAATTCCAGCCGTTGCGACAATCGATCCATTTAGTTGTTCACTTGTTAGTCCAATCGACTGTGTCCCTGAAAACAACTTAAGTACATCTTTATCAGCAAGTGGAATTTCATCTACCGATGAAAACTCAAATTCATGTGGATTTTCTTCCACAAAATTCATTAAATGACGAATCATCGTTGGATCGTCATGTCCTAGGATGTCTAGTTTCAGTAAGTTTGATTCAAAACTATGATAGTCGTAATGAGAGGTTCGCCAACTTTGTGTTGTATCATCGGCTGGATATTGGATTGGAATAATATCGGAATATTCGATATGATCGGGAATGACAATGATCCCACCAGGATGTTGACCAGTCGATCGCTTCACCCCAGTTATTTTGCTCGCTAAGCGCTTAATTTCCGCTTCTCTTGCATCTATTCCTTTTTCCTCTAAATATCCCCGCACATACCCATAAGCCGTTCTATCAGCAACCGTACCGATCGTACCTGCACGAAAGGCGTGATCTACCCCAAACATTTCACGACAAAACTCATGGGCTTTTTCTTGATATTCTCCTGAGAAGTTAAGATCAATGTCTGGAACTTTATCCCCTTCAAAACCTAAGAAAGTTTCAAATGGAATGTCTACTCCGTCTTTATCTAACTTCGTGTGACAGGTTGGGCAGTGCATATCTGGTAAGTCGTATCCGACTTCAATCGTTGAAAGTGCAGCCTCTATCTCTGGTGTTATAAACTGATGATAGGTATCTTGTTCGTCCTCACTTAGTTTAAATGCGGTATAGTGGCATCTTGGACAAACATAGTGTGGTGCGAGTGGATTTACTTCGGTAATCTTCATCGCTGTTGCAACAAAACTTGATCCAACCGATCCACGACTTCCAACCACATATCCATCTTCATTCGATTTTTTTACTAACATATGTGAAATATAATAAACAGATGCAAAATTGTTACCAATGATGCTTTTTAATTCTTTTTCCAAACGGTCCACGACATATTGTGGAAGTACTTCTCCATATCTTACCTTAGAGTTGGCATAAGATAGTGCTCTAACTTCTTCCGCCATTGAGGCAATTCCGTACTTTTCATACAAAAAGTCATCACGTGGTGCGAAGAGTTGTTTTGGAAAAAGATCAATCTTAGAAATGGAATTTGCAATTTTTGATGAGTTTGTTACCACAATCTCGTAAGCTAACTCTTTTCCTAAAAAAGCAAATTCAGCTAACATCTCGTCTGTTGTCATGAAGTATTTTGATGGCGCATCTTTGATATCTGCTAGTTCGTGTCTACCTCCACCTGTTCTTAAACTTGTGAAATAGATTTTACGATACATAATGTCTTCTTCATCCAAATGATGAATGTCTCCAGTTGCGACAACTGGTATATTTTTTAGTTTCCCAGCTTCAATGATGCGAAGAATCGTATCTTGAATAAACTCTTTCGTGATGTCTTCTCCGCTTTCTTCTACTATATGATAATAGAATTTTGGTGGTTGAACTTCTAGATAATCATAAAAAGATACTTTTTCAAGCAGTTCTTCCTTGCTTTTTTCAAAGGCTGTTACAAAAATATCACCATTTGCACAACCACTTCCAACAAGAAGTCCGTTTCGATGTTGTTCCAATACCGATTTCAACACCCTTGGTTCTTTGTAAAAATGATTGGTATGCGAATCGGATATGATTTTATTTAAATTCTTTAACCCTTCTTGGGTTTGAGCTAAAATGCTAATATGCCTTGAGAAGGCATACTTAAATGCTTCTTTTGGATCAATCATTGAATTGATGTCTTTGTAATTGGTGATGTTACGATCTTGTAAATCACCTAACATTTTTCGGAAAATGTTTGCTGTTGTTTTCGCATCGCTTAAGGCACGGTGATGTTGTTCTAACTCAACGCGTAACGCTTTTGCAACATATTTTAGTCCAAATAATTTAATTTTTTCATTGTATGCCACTCTAGCAAATTGGAGCGTATCAATCGTTGGGAATTCTTTTTCAAATAACCCCAATCGTTTCATTTGATGGTATACGAGCGAGTTGTCGAATGTGGCGTTGTGAGCAACCAAAATTGCTCCATCGATAAATGCGACAAACTCCGGTAATACTTCATCAATGCTTCTTGCATGTTCAACATCTTCATCGGAAATCGAAGTGATTTCCGTAATCTTTCTTGGAATTGGTCTAGATGGTTTGATGAGTTCGCTAAAACGATCAATCTCAATTCCTTTAACCATTTTGACTGCCCCAATTTCAATGATTTCATGATAATTGGCAGATAACCCCGTTGATTCAATGTCATATATAACGTAGGTTGCATCCTTTAAGGAAATATCCTCATCGGTTAATGCGATTTTATATCTTGCTTCATCAATAAAGTAAGCTTCAACACCAAAGATTGGTTTGATGTTATGTTGCTTGCATAAGGTGGCAAGTTCTGGTAACGCATGAGTATTTCCGTGATCCGTCACTGCGACTGCACTATGGCCAAAATAACTAGCACGTTTGACATATTCCGAAACATCTAGCACACTATCTTGAACACTCATTTTTGTATGAGCATGTAATTCCACTCGTTTTTCTTTGGCATTATCTTTTCTAGTTTGTTTTTTATAATCCCCATACCCAATCAATTCATCTATTTGAACAATCACATCACGAACAAAATTATCGTACATGATTGCTCCATAAACCTTGATGCGTTTTCCTGGAGTAGCGTGGTCTTCATAAAACGATTGAAGCGGTTTATCAACAAATCGTTTGATCGTAATTGAATCAAGTCCATCGGATATGATTGCTTGAAAAATCACATATTGTTTGACGTTATTGAAAGCTGCCTCGATGACTTCTCCTTCTATTTCAACTTTATCGGTATTGTGAATTTGTTTAAACTCCACAACAGCATTCGCAGTTGTTGGAATTTCGGAAATCGCAATCGTCTTAGTTACAGCTTGTTTTCTTCGCTTCGGACCATAGATTGCTCCATTTCCATTATTACCATTTGTCTTTGGAATAGATTGCATTTGAGCCTTTTTATCTAGCAGTTCTTTTTCAGCTTGTTCTTTCAAGATGCGATCTTGTTTTTCCATCGCTTCTAACACAGAAGGTGTATAAATACATTCGCCATAACACAATTTTACAAAGGGTAGTCCGATTCGCTCAAAATATTTCTTAATGAGCGGTTCAGATTCTCTTAACATGTTTTCTTCGTTTTCATTTGGAACAAACACTTTTACTTCGTCTTTTTCATATTCTTTGCGATATTGATCAAAGATTTGAATTGATGCTTTGGTTTTTGATAAGAGTTTGATTCCGGCATTGAAGTACTCACCAATCAGTTCGTCACTCACCTCAAGCAAATCATATGAGTAACGGATAAACAAGCTTTGAACTTCTTCACCATCCACAATTAGCTTTGGTAATTTTTCCTCTAATAATACGAAGTTTTGAACTCGAATTGGTTTTGGAAATTTCAAATACAGCACTATCGTATGGGCACTTTTTCGAACAACTACATTGGTGATTTCACCTTCTCGTAAGTCACTTGAAAGAATGATGCTTGCTTGTTCTAAGATCTCTTGAAATTTTCTTCTTCCATCTCCCATATTACGTGCTCCTTTCTATCATACGCTAGTGTTATTATAACATAGCGTACTTGTTTTTACCACAAATCGACTATTTATAAGTAGAAAAATACCGTTAAAAAATGTAATAAGGTACCGACAATGCAAAACAAATGCCAGACCATATGGGTGAATTTAAATAGTTTTAATGCGTAGAATATTACTCCTACGGTATAACTGACCCCGCCAGCAATCAGTAACCCTAACCCAACATTTCCAAGTCTACCAATTTCACCAATGAAAAACATCACTGGTAACCATCCTAATGCAATGTATAAGGCAAGATGAAGTTTCGCAAACTTCTTAATCCAAATTACTTTGAGGGTGATTCCTGTAAGTGCTAAAAACCACATGACCAAAGCAACATATAACCCTGTGGATCCTTCTAATAGTAACAAAATAAATGGTGTATAACTACCAGCGATTAACACGTAGATACTCGCATGATCAAACCGACGAAATACTTGTTTCGCACTTCGTTTTAACGGAAGCGAATGATATAAGGTGCTCATTAAATAAAGCATAATGATCGAACACGCAAAGATCACGCCACTAACCAAATATCTTGGTTGATCGATTGCATTCATTCCTTTTATGATCAAAAACACCAAAGCAACAATTCCAAGAACTGCTCCTGCACCATGACTGATTGCATTCGCGATTTCTTCACCCAAAGAATAAAACTTCGTTGGAGCAGGTTTGACTTTTTGTGGTTTTCTTCGCTTGATCACTGGGGGAATGACTCCCTCAAATAAATTACATTCTTGCGCATCCCTTAGGATTCTTCTTGCTTTCTTACTCAACAAATCACTGATCTTTCGTCCTTGATAAACAACTGTCTTTTCGCCTCTTAATAGCGTTTCATACTCAACATCTAAGATTGCCTTTGATGTTGTAATCTCATCCATGGAGGGTTTAAACAAAGCATTTGCGAACACTGCTTCTTCTGCTGATTTGACTTTTACTCCACCAAATCCGATTTGTTTTAAATAAGTTAAAGAGTGTTCTGTAAATGCTTCATCACATGCGTCAATCATCACTTTTTGATACTTCGCAGTATCAAGAATTATCTTTTCTTTGATGTAGTGTGCATGATTGAGTTTTGCATCCTTGCTGATTAGCATATCACTCATAATGCTCTGCAAGTCAATATATAGAGCCTCAACTCTGGCATAGCTTGCTATTTGACTAACTTTTTCCATTGAGGCAATCGTATCAATTGAAGCAATGATAGAAAGTTCTCCAAAAGCACATTTTTGATTTGCTTCAAGCTCTCTTAATTTTAAGTTCATTTTGTTTAAGATTACAACATCTGTGTTTTGAATAAAAAACCCTTTGATTGCTTTACAATCGAGTTGTTCTAATGATTTTATCTCATCCTTTGGATGCAGATTATTCACTATGATGTATTTTTTTACTTCCTGTGGAAATATATTAATCTCAGCGATCCCGACAGTTAAAGGGAGAATATACGCATCCACTTTGTTGGAATGTAATGTCGTTGATGCTTGATTTATAAATTGAATGGTACGTAACATAGTGGTTTCCTTTCTAAATTAGTCGTTTGTTTTGTTCAAAATCAAACAACTCAGATGCATCTTCTAACGTAATAGCCCACAATCCAAAGGATCCTTTGTGTTCTTTACAAATACTCACAATATTATCAGTAATCGCATTTAATTCAATCATAGATAACGTCATTTGTTTTCTAGCAATCACTTGGTAATGATATTCAATTCCTAAATATGTTTTAACAGGCAACTCAACATCATAGCTAGATGCTTGCATGATGGTTAATCCAAGGCGATTAATGTCCTTTATCGCACTAAGATATGCTTCTTCGTTTTGAAAAAAGAAGCGAAAATACAAATCTCGGACATCAGTTAGATCGATTTCTTTGCTTAATACCTCCAACTTGTAGGATGTTATCATATATTCAAAATGGAAATCGTTTGGTAGTAAGTTATAAAATGCAATATGGCTCGAGTCAGGCATTACGTTATGAGTAATTGCTGCTTCATCTATCCCCGCATCAATAAATTCTTCAATAATTTGAGGAATAATCACGTCGCTTCCAACATTAGATAGGTAAAAATAGCTATGAATATAACGATTGAATAGATTGATGGTATATCCGATACATATAAACTTCATCGCAATCGAGTAATCGGTAATTGTGTTAATTGCCGATACCACGTTATTGACCCAACCATTTTCTTCAAAAACCTCTTCATTGTCAATTGGAATTTTGATTTTCACTTCTAGTAAAGTATCCGGTTCTAACAACTTAATCACCTTATGGGCCGATAAATCACAAGTGACTGATTCGTTAGGATTTGGGTAGTATGTCACTGGACGAACCGAATACACATTTGAGATCAGTGAAATTGCGGCTTGTTTACTTAAAAATGGATAGATGACATTCGCAAAATGACGAAATCCATCCGCTAAGATATGGATTCTAGTAATCTCGTCTCCTTTGCTAATCAACCAAATTGATTGTTTGTGAGGAATAACATCAATGATATCTTGATAAGCAATTTGTTTCTTTTTCTTCCAAATCGATGTCACAATCATTTCTGTTTGATTGTATTTGATGGTTCGACCAATTGTGAGGGAATAAAATAGTAAACCAAACATCAATGTAATAAACGCAGATATATAAATACTAACATAAATCATTTGTTCAAATGGGTTTTCCTTGCTTAGACCCATAAAAATAGAAAATACAAGTACAAATGTTGACGTACTCCATATAAAGTTAAAGCCTTCAAAATAAAGAGTTCTTGGAACGACAACAAAAGCCCCTGTCTTTTTGTCTTCTACAGGGATTTCGCTTACAAATATATTCTTTTTAGAACGACCTAGTTTTACAAAAAACACGGACATTAAGATAAAAAATATGACCAGTCCAAAGATGGCAGAGGTCAAAAGTTCCAACACTTCACGACTCATGGATAAGCTCCTTCTTGATTGCATTTCTAAAACTTATTTTACGCTAAAATAACCCATTAGTCAACACAAAAGGCAAGTTGATTTGGCTTAAAAAAACCGATTTACCCTAAGATAAATCGGTTTCAAAGATGCTATTCCACTAAATTTGAAATGTAATTTAATTGCCCTAACAATCTCGTTTTAATCGTTTGATTGCTAATTTTCGCGATTTCAAGTTGAAGCTGATCAAGCAATCCTTGATAGTTTGCATCTTCGCCATATGCTAGTCCTGTGTTCGCAAGACTCATTATGGTTGCGTAGTTAAAGGATGTATCTTTTAAAGAATAAAAGTATTCTATCTTATCCAACAAATCTAGCAAGTATGCCTTTGAAATTGCTTCATTTGATGCATTTGGAAGTGCACTGTAGTGTCTTGCTAGTAATGTCATACTACTTGTTAAGGCAGGATTTCCAAACATCGTCTTACTCGAGAAACGCGTCCATCCGTTTGCATAAAGTCGGTTAATCGCATCGATTTGATACGCAGCCGCACCACCATTTCCACCATCGTTTTCAGGGAAAATTCCAGCATTGATCAATGCTTCATCACCAACTACTCCCATCATCGTTGATAGGGTTGTAACAACATAATTTAAGTTTCCACTATAGATCATTGGTTCTAGCTCATCAACCCAACCACGTGTAATCCAATATTCCCAATTTTGAAGATATGTAGTTCTTGCTATATTCGGATTTGGCATGACTGCTGCTGAAATTGAAATTCCAGGTCTTGCTGTTTTGATTGTTGTTGATAACATTTCTACGGTATCGGTTAAAGTTTGCATTTTAAACGCTAGCCAAGCCGTACGAACTGCTTGCGAAGTACGGATTAATGTTTTAAAGTCACCTGTTAAATTTTCATGTTCCATAAATGCATCGATGAATGTTTGTGTATATCCAGAATCATTAATCGCAGATGGATTGGTAATTTCACCACTAAAGGTGTGTAAGTTTCCATTTGGGTAGCGAATAAAATCATACTCTACGCCATCTAGTTCATAGTTTGATGCCAACTCGTGAAACACGTTGTATAAAAAAGTTTGAACATCTGGGTTTGATATGTCTAAGAAATGCATTCCACCAAAACTAGTGCTTCCATGATAAGATAACGTTGCCCAACCACGTTCACTGTAAAACGATGGTAAGAATCCATCTCCAGCAATTAGTGTGTTGGTCCAAGCATATACTTCAATTCCGCGTTTGTGTGCTTCTGCGATAAATGCTTCTAAATAATCTTTATACCCAGTGTAGGTGTGAAATCCTGATAAGGACTGAACTAAAAAATCACTCTTATAAACAGAATATCCACCAAAGTTTGTATTTAAGTATACGCGGTTAAATCCCATTTCTTTGACTTTGTTTAACAAAAGTTGTACTTGAGTTAGATTGCTTTCGGTATAACTACCAGAACGCAGTGGATAATGCCAGAAGGATTTGACTCCAACAGGAACCGATTCTACAAGCAAATAATCAATATCAAGTAGTAAATTTTTCGCTGCGATTTCTTCTGTGAACGAATACTCAAGCGCTAATGCATTGTATGTTTGAATGACAGAACTCATTTTCGCAACAATTGCTTGATAGTCAAGAGGAATTAATTGATTGTTGTATTTGTCAGCAATCTTTAACATCGTTTCATGAATGGTGATACCAAGTCCAATCACACTAGATACATTTGGATCACGATACACAGTTGCTGATTTTTGACTCGCACGATATATGATATAGTCACCCATAGAAATTGTATTTTGAAGATAGGTTGCTGTTGAGGAATGACCCGATAGAATAAATCCTCCACTTGGTAAACTGACCAACACACCTTTTTCAATCACAATCCCACTTGCATCAACCGCTACTTCATATCCGTAAATATTACGTTGATAAATGTTTGTTGCATCGTAATAATGAATTTGGTCGGCTTGACGGAATCCTCCGGAAAAAATGTTAGTGATTGTTGTTAATACACTTGTTTCAAAATTGATTTGATCCTTTAAAATCGATGATGGCAACATCGATGGATACGTTAAACTACTTACATAAGTAGTATACTGAATTCGTTCTGTTGGGTCAGTATCTTTCATGTATAACGCAAAGACTTCGGTGTCGTTCCAAACAAACGTTACATCTTTATCCCATCCTATAAACTCAAATCCAAGTCTAGTAGGAGATGTTGGTAATACTGCCGAAAATCCTTCTTTCACCGATTGGGTATCAATAATGGTCCCATCATGATCTTTAAACGTTACGGTATAATAGGTATAAATTACTTCATAAATTGGTTTCACATCTAAATTAGATAAAATTTCGTCAAACTCGTTGTCCCAACCAATAAAGGTAAATCCAGTTCTAACTGGTGCAGTTGGAGCAGTCACTCCTTCTCCGGGAGATACTGTGAAAGAAGCAATCACTTGATTGTTGTGGTTAAAAAATCGAACAGTATAGGTTACTGGGACTTCATCTTGCGTATACACTGCGGTTACTACAAGATTGCTTTGAACATTGTCAAAACTTTTATCCCAACCTGTAAAGGTATACCCTGTTTTCACTGGTGCAGTTGGGGCAGTTGCATTCATTCCTTCTTCAACCGCAACAGATGCGATCAAGACATTATCGCTATCATAAAAGGATACCGTATAATACACGGTTTCATCGATTGGAGGATTCACCTCACAACCAACAAACACAAAAGCAAAACTTATTAAAAGTAAACTGATTCGAATCATTTGTTTCATTTTTTATTCTCCTACATCTCTAAAAATTACAAAAAATCTATCCTATTATAACACATTTCATCCGTTTTTACAATACTTTATTTCCCATAATGACATAATTTATAACTTCATTTGATATATAATTCATTATATCATAAAATATAGATGTACACAGGTGTGATACAAATTATTATATATCGAAAGGATTTCATCTTTATGCCAAATATCATTACCAAAATAGAAGCATATACGATCCCACCAAAAAACCGACATGCGACTATTTTCCAAACATATCACGATTTACTTCCAAATCAGTCATTTGAACTGATTAACGATTACGATCCACTTCCACTCTACTATCAATTTCAAGCACAGTTTAGTGGACAGTTTTCATGGGAATACTTAGAAAAAGGACCGGACATGTTCCGTGTTCTCATAACAAAAATTGAACTTTAGGAGGATTGAAATGAAACAAATCAGTGTCAATGATACGATTGGATCAATTGTAAATACCTTTCCTACAGCAGCCAACGTGTTTAAGCATCATAAAATTGACTATTGCTGTGGTGGAGATCGTTTTCTAATCGAAGCAATCGTAGAACAAAAATTAAGTGAGGAGAAAGTATTAGCCGACTTGAATCAAGCATATCTTGCATTTCAATCAGCAAGTCAAAATCATGGAACAAATTGGCTTATCGCCCCCATCGATCAACTCGTAACTCATATTCTTAATACTCATCATGCATATCTTTATGTAGCATTACCAAAATTATCAGAATTAACAACAAAAATCTTACGAGCACATGGAACCAATCATCCAGAATTAAGTAAAGTACATAAGTTATTCCATCAACTTAAAGCTGAACTTGATTCTCATTTGATCAAAGAAGAAACGATCCAATATCCGGCAATCGAAGCCTATCTAGCAACAGGTTCGTTAGAACAACTCAAACAAGCAGTTGAAGTAATCAAAGAGCTATCCGATGAACATACTGGCGCAGGAGACGTGCTAAAAACGCTTCGCGATATTACAAAAGATTATTTGGTACCAGAGGATGGATGTAACACTTACCATACAACTTACCGGTTATTAGAAGAACTTGAATCGGATATGTTCACCCATATTCATCTCGAAAATAACATTCTTTTCAAACGATTAGAAAATAGTCTATAAAAAAGAAAAGAGGAAGCAATTTGATGGAATTGCTTCCTTTTTTCATTATGCCCATAATACCCAAATAAGTAGATATCCTGTTAAAACAGCTGCTAAGGTAAATGGTATCCCTAATTTCATAAATTGTTTCGCACTGACTTCGTAACCTTCTCTTCGTAAGATTCCTATACCAGTAATGTTCGCACTCGCACCAATTGGTGTCAAGTTTCCGCCAAGCGTAGCTCCAATTAACAATCCAAAGTATAGTAAGTATGGTTCAATCCCAAGCGATAATGAGATTGCCCCCATAACTGGTAACATGGTTGCAACATACGGGATGTTATCAATAAATGCTGAGAACAAGACAGAAACAAAGACTACAATCGTGAAGATCGCAAATACGTTTCCTTGTGAAATCGATTGAATCAAACGGCTGATCTCGTCAATGATACCAGCTTCTTTGATTCCAGCGATAACAACAAACAACCCTGCAAGTAAAAGTATTGTAAAATAATCAATTTCTTTGATGTTTTCTACAATAGAACTCACACTCTTCATTCGAATCATCTTATAGATAAATCCAATCACCATAATACTCATACAAATAATCCCATTGATTTCATGAGGAGTATTAGGGATAAAGGATGCAACAATCAAGGCTACAATCATCCCTACAAGCATCACAGATGGAAAATATTCGGTAACTTGAGTCAATTCTCCAACTTCTACTTTAGCTTTTTCTTTTCGGAAAACAAGTAGTAAAATTGATGTTGCTGCAATTGCTCCAATTTGAACGACAAAGAACAATCACATTCTTCCTTCAAACCAGAAGAAATCAAGGAAGTTCATATTAGCTGCTCCACCAAGGAGAATTGATGTTGTATCTCCAACTAAGGTTGCAGCTCCTTGTAAGTTAGATGCGATCGCAATCGATATGATTGGAGTCACAGGTGATATCTTTAACTTTCTAGCAATCGTCAACGCAACTGGTGCAATCATCAACACCGTTGCAACGTTATCAATAAATGCTGAAATGATTCCAGCAAATAACGCTAATGATACGATAGCCCATTTCACATTTGGAACTTTTTTAATGATTAAGTCTGCAAGCAAACTTGGCATTTTGGATTCGATGAATAAAGATACAATTCCCATTGTACCTGCAATCATCATTAACACATTCCAATCAAGCCCTTTCCAAGCATCGATTAAAGGTAGTCCAGTAATAATAAAGATACCAGCTGATATCAATGCGATATAGGCTCTGTATTTTGGTAACATTAATAGTAAAACATAGGTGATGATAAAAATAATCAAAGCAGTAAGCATGCGTTTGTCAGTTCCTTTCTCATGTTAGTTATCTCAAGTGATAATTATACACATTACCATTACAATAATCAAGAAATACTATATGATTATATCTTGATTTCATTTCCATAAAAACATATTTAATTATTTTGTTGCGACAACTCCGATTGTTTTAGATGCATTATGATATGGAGTTCCTTGTAGATCTGAGTAAAGTTCTATGTTTGAAAATCCTATCGTTTCTAATTCCTCTTTAATTGTTTTCGCAGTGAATGCTTGGTCCCAAACACGGTATACTTTAATATTGTTTACTGTATCCATCACAATATATTGATCACAGCGAATCTCATTTGGATAAATAAAATGATTTTCCAAACAAATATGCGGATACATACTCCAAAAGTCTGACCCATGACTGGCATACCAAGAACTTGATTCCTTCTTTTCAACATATTGATTGGGTGTAAATACATCAAAGATAAATTTGCCACCAGGTTTTAATGCTTGAAATATTTTTTGTAATAGTGTTAGTCGATTTTGGTGAGATAGTACACCATAATCACAATATATTAGCATCATAACATCAAACTTCTCTTGATAAGATATCATCAAATAGTTTTGATAATGATATGTAATGGTTTGTTGATTCTTCATTGCTTGATTTTTTGCATACTCAATCGAACGTTTCGAAAAATCGATTCCAGTACATTGATAGCCTAGTTGATCGAATAGACTTGTATAAATCCCT
Source organism: Bacilli bacterium (assembly GCA_035362935.1). GTDB lineage: Bacteria > Bacillota_I > Bacilli_A > ML615J-28 > CAG-313 > DAOSEC01. The sequence continues at coordinate 17,196 of DAOSEC010000030.1, forward strand.
GGACCGCATCCTAAATCACATAGCGCTTTGTTCAACGATACTGGAACAATCGATGAAATCCAACCTACTGTTTTTTGAACGACTTCGATTGGGCGGGTTGCAGCATCTAATGTTTCATTTAAATGAGCATCAAGCATTCCTTTTGAAATATGTTCATCATCCCAAAACGGACCACTACTCTCCTCATAGATTGAAGGCCTTTTCGCATACGTTAATATCTTATCTGTCATCCATATTCTCCATTCTAGACTAATTTGTTCTTGTGTATTATACCATATTTCAAGATTTACCTCAATATTTGATTATATCAAAATTGTAAAGGGAGATTGTAAATCTAAATGCAACGAAACAAATAATAAAAGTCCATAGAAC
>DAOSEC010000031.1:0-13497 GCA_035362935.1 Bacilli bacterium
TTTCCACTAGCGGATCTTTGACTCTTTTTAAATGTGTATTTGTCTACAGTCTGAGCAGAATTAAATTCTGCTTTTTTACGTGTTTTTATTGTATTTCATCTGTAGTTTTCATTGGTTTTCGATACATTCAAGTGGTTTTCATTATTTTTCGATGTAATCGTATGTTTCTCTTTTGATTGCAACACTTACCTTATCTTTGCGAACAAACAATACTTCTGGTCGCAATAGACCATTATAATTCGATGACATCGAATATCCATATGCTCCTGTAGAAAAAACTATCAAAATATCGTTGTTGATGTTAGCCGGTAGCATGATATCTCTAGCGATGATATCTCCACTCTCACAACATTTTCCAACCACATCAACCAACACTTGATTGGTTGATTCCACTTGATTCACAACTTTAATCGTATATTTTGCTTGATAGAGCGCTGGTCTGATGTTATCTGCCATACCTCCATCAATCAAACAATACTGTTTCCCGCCAAACGTCTTTTTGATTTGACTGGCTTCATATAAGGTAACTCCATTTGGTCCAACAATCGAACGACCTGGTTCGATTAAGACTTGTTTGATGCCGACTTGAAGAGTTTGATTGATGGATTCGAGTGTTCGAATCAATCGTTCTAGCACGTCTTCAAGGTTATAATCATCATCGGATTCTAAATATTTGATACCAAACCCACCACCAAAGTTTAAAGTATTGATATCAATATGATAGGTTTCTTTTATCTTTTTTGAAAATTGCATCATAACCTCTGCTGCTTTCAAATAAGGTTCGGCACTCCTAATTTGTGACCCGATATGAATATGAAACCCATTTAATACAACTTCACTGTTGGTTTGATAAACATTCATAACCTCGTCAATGAGTTCTTGATCGAAGATGGATTCACCAAACTTACTGCTAAGGAGTGATGTTTGAATGTATTCATGTGTGTGTGCTTCAATTCCAGGATTCATGCGAAATAGTGTTTGAACTTTTGTGTTCGCAATTTTTGCATACTCAACTAGTAACTTGAGTTCTTTTATATTATCAACAACAACGTATCGAAATGAATGATTAACGATGAACTTGAGTTCCTCTACGCTTTTGTTATTTCCATGAAATATCATATGCTCTGGCTTAACACCGGCATTTAATGCAATTGTTGCCTCACCCAAACTAACAACATCAATCCATAATCCTTGTTGACTCATTAATGATGCAACATACTTGCATAAGAAAGCTTTGGATGCATATACAATTTGTGTTTTCAATGATCTCGAATGGAATGCTTTTTGAATGGAGTGAATTTTGTCTAAGATCGCATCTTCATCATAGATCATGAGAGGTGTCCCATAGGTTTTCGCATACGTCTGCAAGCTCTCATTATGTAACAAAATTTCATTGTTAACAATCTTCATTGATTTGGTTAACATACACTCACATCCCTTTCTTATTCTTTAAAGAATCGTTCCAAATAGGTAATCGTCTTTGCATCTGCATCAAGTTTCACCTCAATTCCGATTGGAACAGTCGTAAATGGAAAACTATGTCCAGTCGCAAAATTCATTATCGTCGGTTTATTTAATGGCTTGATATAATCATCAATGATATCTTGTGTTGTTTGATAATTTCGCTTTGATGAACTTGCTAAACAGTCAGTAAACGTACCTAGAATAAATCCAGCAGCCTGACTTAGTTTTCCAGATAACCGTAATTTCGAAAACATTCGATCAATTCGATAAGGTTCTTCTCCAACATCTTCGATTAGTATTATCTTATCTTTAAAATCAATTTCGTATGGAGTACCTAGTAAGGTGTCAATTAAAGATAAGTTTCCACCAACCACTTCACCACTTGCTGTCCCATTAATGTATGTAATGGCATCTTTTAAGGGATTTTCAAGAACTCTTAGGTCATTGGTTAGCAAAAACTGGGAAAAGTCCATCTCGGTATAGATATCAGAATTCGGACTACCTAAAAATGTTCCAACAATTCCGTGAGCTGTTGGTATATTGGATTGTTGGTTGATTGCGTTTAGCAATACCGTTATATCGGAAAATCCCATAAGAAGTTTTGGATGGGACTTTAACTTCTCATAATCAAGTTTATCGACCATACGGGAAGCCCCATATCCACCAAGCAATGCAATAATTCCATCTACTTCTGGATCTAAAAACATACTCATAAGATCATCAGCTCGTTCTTGATCGCTTCCTGCTAAATACCCCTGTTGTAAAAAACATGTTTTCCCTAGTTTTATTTTGAATCCCAATTGCTGTAGTTTATGGTAAAATGTTGATTCTCTATCTTTCATTGTACTTGTATAAGAGGGGCATACGATGCCAATCGTATCCCCCTTCTTCAACATCTTTGGTTTTTGCTTTTGCATACTAGATATCCTTTTTCATAATTGCGAACGATTGGATAATCTTAAATCCAGCATATAGGTAAATATTACGTGCAGGATTTTCCAACCCTGTGAAAAAGCTCATAAATTTTGCTCCATTGTTTTTTGAGTATTCACATAACATGCAGAATAAACTTTTTCCAATTCCACCACCACCAACGTTTGGATCAACAGCAATACCAGCAAAATATCCTCTTCCCGATGGTTGGTTATACATTGGTCCGGTCCACCCTACAATTCTTCCGTTGTGATGTGCAACTAATAATGGGTCAGGTGTTTCTTTTTTCAATGCATTGCGAATTGCACCTTCAAACCCTGGATTTTGAATGTTTTTATAAAACTCTTCCCATCCAAAATGACGGCTACTGTCATATACCTCAATAAAGTATCCCTTACTTTTGTTTTCTTCCATTTTATCAATTACTTTTTGTGGAAGTTGATATTCGGATAATGGTAAATGAAAGGCATCAATGTGTCCTTGAACATAATAATCATTGTGTAAATAGAAGAAGTATTCTGGGCTGTTATATGGAATTGCTGGAGCTCCAGGGTGATCATGGTGATCTGTATTTGGAATGTACCACTCAATGTTAACTGCGTTTAAAAACACCAAACGAACTGCTTTTTTTCCAATGCTTTTAAAATAGGATTCAACTGCCTTTAAGAGTGCCTTTCCAATGCCTTGGTTACGATATGCTTTATCCACAATGACACAAGTCATGTAAGCTGGAGCATCTGGATTGTTGCGTTCATGTGCTTTCGCGAATCCATTAGCAAACCCGATTACTCTTCCATTTTCTAAAGCAACATAGGTTGATTCAAATAAAAAGTGCTCGTTATTTACAATTTTTGATTGGAATGTTTCAATAGTAAATGGTTTGTAAAAATCTCGTTCTGCGACGACATTGTTCCACAATGCAACGACTTCTTCTAATTGTTCTAATTGAAATTGCTTGATTTCCATGATTATTCTCCTTTATTCTTATAGTTTGCTAAGATATAGTTTCCTACTCTTGCTCTGAAGTCAATGATTTTTAAGTTGTCTCTTGTTGGATGAACTCGGTTTGTTAACATGCAGAATGCGATTCTATTTTTTCGGTCTATCCACATATTGGTTCCAGTAAATCCCGTATGAATGATGGTTTCATCACTAGCCAAATCTCCACTTGAAGGATAACTACCTTTGATGATCCATCCGATTCCTCGCTTGTTGGTTTCTTTGGCAAGTCCATTTGGTTCTTCGACTTGAGTCTTAAATAACAAATCTATCGTAGCTTCACTAAATACTTGTTTGCCTTCAAACTTACCTTGATTTAAAATCATGTGCATCATATTTGCAGCATCTTTTACCGTCGAAAACATCCCGGCGTGACCTGCAACTCCACCTAAAATATAGGCTTTTTCGTCATGAACACGCCCTCTAAGCATTCCTTGGAACACCTTATCTTCACGTGCTTCTGTTGGAGCAACCAAAGTGATATCATACGGATTGTAACAAGATTCCTTCATGTTCAGCGGAACGAATACTTCGTTAGTTATAAACCGGTTTAATTCCATATTACTTATTTTTTCTACAATAAATCCTAACAGTATATATCCAACATCCGAATACACTATTTTGGTATTTCTTGGGTAAATGAGCGGTTTGTGAAAAATTCGGTCAATGGTTTCTTCTCTTGATGCTAAAAGTTTTGCTCCCTTAATGTCAGCGGGTAATCCAGATGTGTGAGTTAATAAGTCCCATACAGTAACTTCTTCATGCATGAACTCTGGCAAAATACTTTTTACACTGGTATAAAATCTTAATTTGCCTTCTTCTACCAAACGCAAAATAGCAAATGTTGTCCCCATCACTTTTGTTAATGATGCCATATCGTATACTGTGTTTAAACTATTTTCTTCTACATTGGGATAGAGTGCTCGGTTTCCAAAACTTCCAAAATAGGTATCATTCTCAATAATTAAAGCATAATTGGCCCCAGGAAACGCTCCATCGCTAATCGCCTTATCAATTAAATGATCCAATCCTTTGATAAACTGATTCATAACTTCCTCCTTAGAAAACTCTAAGCACATTATATCATAGGAGTAATGATTTGTTAAAGGTAAACTAACCTTTTTTCATGAAAAAATCACTAGCTCAGTGGAACTAGTGATTCTATGTTAACGATGTGAAATCATCGCGTAGTTTTTCTTTCCTCTTCTAAGAATCGTAAATTTACCATCAAATAACTTAGGGGTAGTGATTACAAAGGTTACATCTTTGACCACATCTCCATTAACACTAACTGCTCCATTTTGAATAAATTCACGTGCTTCTCGTTTTGAAGATGCAAGCTTGCATTCAATCAATGCATCAATTAACAACAACTCATTTGTTAATTCAATGTTTGAAAGTCCTTTGAACCCAATTTCAATTTCTTTCGCAGAAAGTTCTTTGATTTCTCCACTAAACAAAGCTTCAGTAACTTTGATTGCTTCTTTTAGTCCTGCTTCGCCATGTACCATAGTAACTACTTCTTTTGCGAGTGCTTTTTGTGCGAGTCGCAGATGAGGTTCTGTTTTTAGGCTTTCTTCTAGCTTAGTGATTTCATCTACGCTTAAGAACGTGAAAAACTTAACCAATCGAATCACATCAGCATCTGCTGTATTGATTAAAAACTGATACATTTCGTATGGCGAGGTTTTTTCGCCATCAAGCCAAACTGCTCCACTTTCGGTTTTTCCGTACTTTGTTCCATCCGCTTTTGTGATGAGAGGAATTGTTAAACCGAATACTTTGGCATCGCTACCTTCTACTTTGCGAATCAATTCCATACCTGCTGTGATATTACCCCATTGATCTTGACCACCGATTTGCATTTCACATTGTAGCAATGGATTTTGGTACATTTTTAGAAAATCAATGCTTTGCATAATCATATAAGAAAACTCTGAGTATGAAATCCCTGATTCTAATCTTGATTTGACGCTATCCTTAGCTAACATATAATTGATTCCGAAATGCTTTCCAAAGTCACGCCACAACTCTAAAATTGAAATTTTTGATAGCCAGTCATAGTTGTCTAGTGAAAAACTATTTACATTATCAAAATCAATAAATTTTGAAAACTGTTTTTTAAAGTTGTCACTCCAACGTTGAATGATATCAATGTCGTTTAACTGGCGTTCTGCTTTTTTTCCACTTGGGTCTCCAATCATTCCTGTTGCTCCACCGGTTAACGCAATGACACGATGCCCTGCCTTTCGGAATCGCATTAAAGTCACAATTGGCAATAATGACCCCATATGCAAACTGTCGGCTGTTGGATCAAATCCACAGTATAACGTAATTGGTTTTTCCTCAAGGCGCTTAGATAACTCTTCTTCGTTAATGATGTCATATACAAGCCCTCTCCATTTTAATTCTTCTAATAATTTCATGTTTATCAATCCTTTCTTCTTTCTATAAAAAATAAACGTCCCTAAGAAGCTATGCTTCCTAAGGACGAAAATCATTTCCGCGGTACCACCTTAGTTCGTCTGTTAGACGCAAACTCTACTATATGTACTTGTTAGCTCCTAAGGTGTAATTCACATCCGTAGACTGTCTTAGTTTTCACCAACCACTAAGTCTCTATAAGCAATTCTACTATGCTACTTGATCTTATTCAACGCCAATTATTTTGTTGTTTGTCTCCAAACAATATTATAATCAATTACTTTTTGTAATTCTTCGACCCCTTCACCAACTTTTTCTTCCATTAAGTTGGTTAACAGATCCATTGCTTGTTCCCCAATTTCATAGATTGGAATGTTAACACAAGTTAATTTTGGTCGTGATAAAGATGCATATCTTGTGTTTTGGAATCCAATGACTTGTAAATCATCAGGGATTTTAATGTTAAGTTCTCTTGCGATATTTAAGAAGGAAATTGCAATCGAATCACGAACAACGATTGCCACTTCTGGGTGATCGTTGGTTAGTATTTCTTTGAATTGTGGTTCGTTGATGCTTGTTTTCCCTGTTGTGTATACTACGCATGTTTCTAAATTAGCCTCTTTCATTGCATCAAGATAACCTTGTAATTTTAGATCATTCACCGTATATTTATGGGCAGTCATAATAAACCAAATTTTTGTGTTTCCACGTTTTACCATTTCTTTTGTTAGTTCATAAGATGCTGCACGATAATCAATTGAAACACTTGGAACCCCTGGGTCATTACAGATGGTATTTACCAATACAACATCTCTTGTAACATCTGTGATTAATTCCAAACTGTCTTCGGTGATTTCATCGTTGACATAAAGAATTCCATCTACACCAGATGCCATAACATCGCTCCATAGTTCGCGTTCTGATTCTAACGCTGTTAGATTTGGATCAACACGATTGTTCACAAATAGACGAATCAAATATCCTCTTCGTCTTGCTCCATCGGCAATCCCATTGATCATTTCAGCAACAGAACTTCTAGATAGTTCTGGAACAACAACCGCTACGGTAGTTGATTTCGAACTTGCTAAACCTTTTGCGTTTAAGTTAGGTTTATAACCCAATTCTTTGATTATTTTTTGTATCTTTTCCCTTGTGTCTGGTTTCACCTTTTCAGGGTGATTTAATACACGTGATACAGTCGCTAATGAAACGCCTGCAGCCCCTGCAACATCATATATTTTGATTTGACTCAAAGTACTCACCTCTTTTTTACTTTTGTTTTTTATAGTATAGCACAAGTTGAAAGCGATATCAAGCATTATGAAAATACTTTTTTTCGTTTTCATAAAATCAATAAAAAAGTGATTGAATTACTCCAATCACTTCTTCGATTAAATGCGTTCTTTGATACGAGCAGCTTTTGCTGATAAAGTACGAATGTAATTTAATTTTGCACGACGTACCTTTCCTTTGCGAACTACTTCAATTTTGTCAATATTCGGTGTGTGTACTGGGAAAGTTCTTTCTACCCCAACACCAGATGAAAGTTTACGAACTGTAAATGTTTCACTGATTCCACTACCGCGACGCTTAATCACCAAACCTTCGAATACTTGAATACGTTCACGATTTCCTTCTTTGATTTTCACGTGTACCTTTACAGTATCACCTGGTCTAAAAGTAGGATTGTCACTCTTCATGTAATCTGCAGTAATTGCGTTGATTAATTGTTGACTCATAATTTCACGCTCCTTCTTCCAATGTTCATTCGTATTCAACCTTGGAATACCAGCGGAACAATGTGCTTTGCTAAACTCTCTTTAGCCTTGTGTATTATATCATAATATCTTCAAGATATCAAGATTTTTATTCCATATTGCGATTAATTTTCTGTCTAGTTCCTTTTTTGACCTCTTCTAACATTGCTTTACCTTCTTGATCTAATCTAGCTACTTCAAGAAGTTCAGGTCGTTGCGATAATGTTCGTTCGATCGATGCTTTTTTTCGCCATTTTCGAATTTCTTCATGATTGCCTGAGATTAACACATCAGGTACTAGTTTTCCTTGAAACTCGACTGGTCTAGTAAACTGAGGATATTCTAGTAGTCCTTCAGAAAAGGATTCAATTTCACTTGATTCTACGTTATTTAAAGCACCAGGTAATAATCGAATGATGGAATCTGCAATCACCATTGCAGGGAATTCGCCTCCTGTTAAGATATAATCCCCAATCGATACCTCTTCATCAATGTAATCTAGTACTCTATGATCCATTCCTTCGTAATGGCCACAAACTATTACAATATGACTTTCCTTCGAGAGTTCCATCGCTTTTTGTTGATTGTATGGCTTTCCTTGTGGTGTTGTAATTAATTTCCTTGCGTGTTCAATTCCTTCAATGGATTGTAGTGCATCATATATCGGTTGCACTGCTAACAACATTCCTGCCCCACCGCCATAAGAATAGTCATCAACCTTCTTGTGTTTGTTTTTTGAATAGTCTCTAAAATTGATCACATTAATTGTTACGATTCGTTCTTCGATTGCTCGGTAGATGACAGAGTAACCTAAAATCGCTTTTACCGTTTCTGGAAATAAGGTTAATATATCAATCCTCATTCGATCATCCCTTCTATTGGAGTAATTAGAATGGCTTCCTCGGTGACGGAATCAATAAACTCATCCACAAACGGAATCATAATTTGTTTTTTGTTTTCTTTTTGTATGACTAGGATTTCTCCTTGTGGCAAGTCTAAGATATCAATTACCACTCCGATAACTGTCCCATCCATTAATGTTACACGTTTGTCAATCAAGTCATCGGCGAAGTATTCACCTTCTTCTAACTGACCTAGTTGATTCTTGTCGATATATACACCACACCCTATGTATTGTTCTACCGCATTGATGTCAAATAGCGAGTTAATGGTGATTAATTCATAGTGTTTATGTGTACGGTTACTTGTAATTGTAACAGGCATTTTCTTTTTATCAAATTCAAAATAGACGACATTTCCTTTCCGAAATCTCATCTCTTTAAAATCACTATCGGAGATAATTTTTAACTCTCCTTTAATCCCATGTGTTGCAACTACTTTTCCTATTTCAATGTATTTCATATATTCCACCTTTTAGATTATTATACATTATGTGAAGGAAAAAATAAACCTTTTCAGGTTTATTTTCTCTCTCGAACGATTCTCATTGCATTTACAATTGCGATTAATGATACTCCGACATCAGCAAAGATTGCTTCCCATATGTTGGCTAAATTGATTGATCCTAGCATCAAGATGATAAACTTAACACCTAGAGCTAAAACGATATTTTGGATCACAATTTGTCTTGTTCGTCTTGCGATTGAGATTCCTTCGTTGATTTTATTAATGTCATCCGTCATTAAGACAACATCAGCGACTTCAATTGCCGCATCACTTCCTAATGCTCCCATCGCTATTCCTACATCTGCTCTACGTAGTGCTGGAGCATCGTTGACTCCGTCTCCTACGAATAAGACCGATCCATGAATATTTTTTTGTTCTTCTAACACCTGTTCTAGTAGTTCTACTTTTTTGTGAGGTAGTAAGTCCGTATAAGCTTGATCTAGCCCTACTTCTTTGGCAACAAATTCACCCACTGACTTCATATCACCAGTGAACATATAGATGTTTTTCACTCCATTGGAACGCAGTGTTGTAATGGCGTCTTTGACACCTTCTTTGATGCTGTCACTAATGACGATATGCCCAAGATAATTTTTTTCTTTTGCGATATAAACAATGGTGCCAATTTTATCAACTGGTTCAAACACAATGTTGTTTTCTTTTAGTAGTTTTGAATTTCCAACAAGAACTCTTTCACCATTGATGTTAACTTTAATCCCTCTACTACTAATCTCACGATAATCTTCAATAATATCTTGGAAAATATTGCTTCTATCATAACTATCTACAATCGATATACCAATTGGATGATTCGAATAATATTCTGCGTAAGCGGCGATTTTTAATACTTCTTCCTTGGAATAGTTATTCGCTGAAACAATTTCAGTAATCGCGAATTCACCTTTTGTTAGTGTACCTGTTTTATCAAAAATAACTGTTTTCACATCGTTTAATGCTTCTAAGTAGTTGCTACCTTTGATTAGAATCCCTTTTTTGCTCGCTGCTCCAATTCCTCCAAAAAATCCGAGTGGAATCGAAATAACAAGAGCACAAGGGCACGAAATAACTAAGAATACGAGTGCAGAGTTAATCGACTCTTTTAAGATAACTTCACTCGGAATCCCCCATGCCCGTATAAATGGTAAAGCTACCCCCATAAATAGGGCTAATAGCACAACAACAGGTGTATAGTAACGAGCGAATTTCGTGATAAAATGTTCGGTTTTCCCTTTCGCAGAAGATGCATTTTCAACCAAATCTAGAATTTTTGAAATGGTGGAATCTTGGTATAATTTTGCCACCTTCACTTCAATCATACCACCCATGTTGATTGACCCGGACAAGACTGCATCCCCAACTTTTGCGGTTTTTAATACAGATTCTCCTGTGAGTGCTTTGGTATCTAGCAAAGTTTTTCCATCAATAATCACACCATCAAGCGGAACACGTTCTCCAACTTTGATGATAATGTGATCTCCAACCAATACCTCTTCTGGTGCTACTTGAGTAATTTCTCCTCCAACAAACAAGTTAGCAAAACTTGCATCAATCCCAATCAACTCTGTAATCGATTTTCTTGAACGGTTCACAGCGTATTGTTGTAATAATTCACCAATTTGGTAGAACAATACAACCGATACCGCTTCAATGTGTTTGTCAATGAAGATTGCTCCAAGCGTAGCAATGGTCATTAAGAAGTTTTCGTCAAAAATTTGACCATTCATAATATTTCGAACTGACTTATATAATACACGCCAACCGATTAACACATAAATGATTAAATAGATTATCGTTACCGCAGTTGGTGCGATAAAGTTTTCACTGATAACTTCTAAGTGTCGTAAGATTTCAAATGTTCCAAGAATCACTAAAAACATGATTCCCATAATAAATGTAATGATTTGAGTAATCCCGATTTGGAATGATGACTCTTTTTCTCGAATCTTTTTTTCGCTTAATTTTTCAATATACACATTTCGTTCGATTTTTTTGGCTACATCGGTTGCCTTTTCCACGATATTATCAATCAAATCTTTGTCGGCAGTTTCGATTACAAAACGGCTAGTCGCGAAATCTACAACAATTGATTTATGTGGAAATGTCTTTTTTGCTAACGTCTCAATGCGTGCTGCACAGTTTGCACAATCTAGCCCTCGAATCGTTAGTACTGCACGATACGTTTCTTCTACTTCTTTCTCAACCATAATCGAGTCAGGAGAATGTTTTTTAACAACACTTGCAAACTCTTCTAGTGCTCCTTCTAAAAAGGACTCATCGCTTACTTCTATCGTAAAAATGTGATGATTTAGGTTGTATTTCGCAAACACAACATTGGCAATTTTATTGGCTTCTTTTTCTATTTTTTTTGATGTTTTCTCATCTAACATCTCAATCAAATAACTTTTTGTTTTTTTCATATTATGCACCTCTATTCATGTGACATATGTTCTAATCCGATCGCAACGATGGTTTGAACGTGATCATCGGATAAACTATAGGTAACTACTCTACCCTTTTTACTGCTTTTTACAATTTGGGCATCTTTTAAGATTCTTAACTGGTGTGAGATGGCTGATGGTGTCATATCAAGACGCTTCGTAATATCATTTACACATAGATCGTTATGAATAAGCGAATTGACAATTTTCATTTTTGTTGGATCACCTAAAAGCTTAAACATGTGTGATAACTTTTCAAGTGGACTATGTTCTTTCATCCTCTGACCCTCCTTTGATATTTGAATAACTACTCATATATTATATCTTATGTTTTGAAAAAATGCAAGAAAAATTAAAAAAGAATCCTTTTATTCAAAGGATTCAATTTCTATTTGAAGTTTCTTGTGTTGTCTTGCTGCTGCTGCGTATGCGATTGTTCGTATCGCATTTGCAACTCTTCCTTGTTTTCCAATTACGCGACCTAAATCATCTTTGTTAACAATTACATGTAAACTGATCACGTCATCTTGTTCCGAGAAAGTTTTCACAACGATATCGTTCGGATAAGCTGTTAATGGTTTCACTAACTCGTACACTAGTGTTTCAAAATTTACTTGTTCCATAGAACCTACTTGTTTTTCTTGCTATTTGCAAATTTTTCGTTGATTCCTTTTTTCGTGAACAACGATTTTACAGTATCGGTAGGTAGTGCACCATTGTTTAACCATTTTAAAGCTTTTTCTTCATCAATTTTGATAGCTTCTTGTTCATTGATTGGATCATAAGTTCCAATGATTTCTAAGAAACGACCATCGCGTGGGCTTGTTGAAGCGGTTGCTACGATTCTGTAAAACGGTCTTTTCTTTGATCCTAATCTTTGTGCTCTGATTCTTACTGCCATTTGTATATCCTCCTTGATTTTTCTGTTAAAATTATACCATACTTCTTATATGGTGTCAAGCTTTTTTACTTAACACTTATTGTCTTAATAACTCGATTTCTTCCTCTGTTAGAAGACGGTATTCTCCTTGTGCTAATTGTTTGTCCAAACTCAATTTATTAATCCTAAGCCGTTTCAATGCAAGAACACTTACTCCAAAATAAGCAAACATTCGCTTCACTTGATGATACTTTCCTTCTGAGATTTCTACATATGCAATCGTGGGATTTTCTTCATCCAATTGTAAGGATGCTTGTTTGGTTTGAAACGGTTCGCCAAAGCCATCTTTAATGACAATTCCAGCTTCAAACTCTTTGATTTGATCCGGTGTTAGTTCGTGTGAAAGGGTTGCTACATATTGTTTTACTACATGGTGTTTTGGATTCGTATATTGATGCGACAATGCCCCATCGTTGGTAATAAGCAATAATCCAGTGACATCAATATCAAGCCTTCCTACAATAAACAAATCCTGTTTTGGAAATCCATCAATCAAGTCGAATACGGTTGGGTGAAGTTGATCTTTATTCGCACTGACGTACCCCGCGGGTTTGTTCATCATAATATAGATGCGATCTAAGTAATGAAGTTCTTGATTGTTGTATGTGATGCAATCTATGTTTGCTTCGACATCATAATCCTTTTGAACAACCACACGGTCGTTGACTCTAATCTGCTTGCGTTTGATTAACACAACGGCTTCACTTCTAGTAATTCCAAGCGATTTTGCTATGTACTTATCGAGTCTCATGATGTTACTTTCCTTCAACTATTGGTTTCATTGTTTGATATATCGATACTCCAGCTTTTTTGAAAAGCATTTTATCAAATTGTTTTTCAAGTTGTATGCTGTTAACAACGGTTCGATACTCTAAATATTTGGTTTTTAACGTTTCCTTTTTAATAGTCTTATATTTACCTGATGCAATAAGTTGAAAAAAATTTAAAATAACGATGGTCTCCGGAACGGAAAACATACTATAGTCAATATCAAATTCGATTTCTTTCAAATCATTCACCTCCAATCAATTTATACGTATGATTATACCACAGCTTGCTTTCTACGCCAATTATTAACAATCGGTAGTGTCAAATAGTTTTGGGATAAAAGTGATATAATCATAGTTTGCATAAA
>DAOSEC010000032.1:0-10459 GCA_035362935.1 Bacilli bacterium
AAAGATATGTAAGCAAACGTGAGTATCCAGAAAAAAGCCCTTCTCACGGGTGAGAAGAGCGTTTCATAGTAATATTGGTGACCCGTAAAAGTCAAAGTATTAATAAGTATCAAATCGTGTGCAAGTATATGCAATAACTATACTTTTGTTACCTCTTCTTTAATTGCTTCTGATATCTTCAGTTTCACAATCAACAATTCTTTCATTTGATTGTATAGAAAAAATCATATCTAGACTTCTATCTATTATGATGTTTGATAATATTCCTTAAAGGTGTCAGTAATAGCTGTTTGAATTTTAATCATTTCTTGCTCAGAAATGGGAATTTTTTCATTGTACTTCTCATAAACGACAACTTTTAGAATCAATTCTACGAATTCACTTAGTCCGCCATTTAGGATTAGATTACCATTTTTTTCAATATTAATATTATCAAAATCAACAAGATGATATTGATTAATCTTGATGAAATTAAGAATAAAATCTTCTATAAATCTAAAAACTGAAAATAGATCATAATAGTTAAGAAGTGAAGTATCTGCATTATGATCGATATGAGCAAATAACTCTTTTCTTAACTCTAAGAGTCTTTCAATTGATTTCTTGTGTTTTTTCTTTTCTTCTGTATATTTAGCTATAATATTTATGTTTTGCTTATAATTCTTTTGAGAAACTAAAGATATATCTGATAGACTAGAGTTATTTGAAATCTCATTATAACAATTTTTAATTTCTTTTATAATATTTTGGATGTTAAATCCTTTACTATTCTCAGCAAGCAAATTTGATAGTTCAACATGTGTAAATGACATATTGATGTGCTTTAAGCTCGAATATCTCATTTGTAAATGTTGATTTTTTACATTGCTTATGTTTTCTGTCGAATGGAACAGAGTTGCGTAGGAGTAATAGTTAGCTAAAGCATATCTAATAGCTTGAACTCTTTGCAAAATTATTGATAGTTTACTTAAGAAAGTGAGTTCTTCTGTGATTTCTTCCACTATAATTCCGTTTTTTTTAAACTGTTTAAACATGTTCTCGTGAATTTTCATAAAACCACCGCCATCCTTCTTTGATCTAGATTCAAACATAATCTTGTTATGATGTATCTAGTTTTTAGTTCTTCAAAAATAAAAATGAGATGACTAAAAGAATAATATTTGTTAATATCCAAAAAAATTCTCCTATACTTTCTTTCACAATAAAGAGTACTAAGGATGTTGGGATTTCAAAAAGTGCTTTGATAGCTGCGAAAATATTGTATGTGTTTGATCCATCTTTTGGAAACAACATCAAAATAATCATTAGGTATGGTATTAAATTAGCAATACATAAAATGAAAACTGTAATGATGATACCTCGAACAACTTTTTCCATCATTTTCTCCATCTAAACTATGTTCTGTTTAATTTTGCCTTTATAAATTCTTTTATTTCTTCTGGGATCTTCACTTCCACATTAAACAACTCTTTCATTTGATAGTATGCAAAAGCAATCGCATCAATCTCGATGGCTTGTTTTAGATATGACTCATCATACTTTGAATCATTCGTGTTTGATGGTTTGTTGTATCCTTCAAATTTACTCTTCCATATCTTGATGGTCTCTTCATCTTCGATTGAGTTTGTTTTTATACAGTGATATTGATATGCATGTCTGGTCTCATGGAAACATGTCACGATGATCTCTAGTTCATCTACTTGTGCAGCCCAATCCTCATTGAATACGATTGAATGGGTTGACTTATGGTAGAAACTAGAGATATTTGGATTTGAAAAGTCAGTTGATTTGTTGAAATATATATTTGGCTCTTTGATTTGTAAGATCTTGGATGCTGCTTGGATACCAATTGTTACAGTATTAAGTATCTTGTTTTGCTTAGATGTCATCGTGGTTATCCACGATTTTCTCAATTGTATTTAATTTTCTGCCCTTGAACTCAAAGTATGCAGGACCTTGATATGATCCAGATGCACTCACTTGGTTTCTGCGAATATATAATTCTCTTGTTAGACCTGAAAGATACCACAATTTGCCTTCAAAAAGAACTTGTCTGCTATTAGCAACTATTGCTGTGATAGTATGGTCATCGATGAATGTGACTTGATCTCCATCTTTTAGACCTCTCTTATAAAAATCAAATTGCTCTCCTTTGGTTCTCTTTCCTTTAGATGTGTTGGATTCAACCTCGACATTATCACCAAAGAGTTCAACCTCAGCTTCATCACCAAGAAGATCCTTGATATCAGAGAGTATCTCATATGCCTTTTCAGGAGCAATGTTAAAGAACTCTCTGCTCTTGTTGATGCGAAGATCAGAGATTCTGTCGATGCTGCGATGAATCATACGTTCAGCTTCATTGAATTTTTCAGTTTTTAATGTTGCGTAGATTTCATAGGGTAGAGGTACTGCTGTGTTGAAGAGTTCTTTACTTCTCACATCTGGTACCCTTTTACTTTTTCCTATTTTTACCCAGTCTTCTTTGAAACTAGGGTTTGTTAATACATAAACATATCCTTTGTCCATCAACCGATTCTCCTTTAAAAAATTATATTACATATGATTCCAATTGCACACTAAACGATACTTATACTTAAGGCTACTATAGTTTTTAATTTAAAACAATGAAATCCAATATGCTATCCAAAGAAGAAAGTTAGTTGTTAGCAAAATGCCTCCATATATAATTAATCTTGCAATCCAATGCTCCCCCGATCTAATTCCTGCTCGAAAATCTCCGTCACCTTTTATTCCGTGAGCACCAATTAATATGTACGCCTTCTTATATGAAATATGTCCAATTATTTCAGTAAAAAAATAGGTTGCAAGATACCAAAAAACTGGGTCATTATCGAAAAATGGATTTCGAATTTCTAACTTATATACTGTGTATTGGAATATAAGATAGAACAGGGTGCTTGATATCCCATAAAAAACATATTTCCGATGTTTTCTTCTATTTGTATGCTTATTTTTTCCATGATATCTTTTTCTATTACTAAAATGTGTCATCTTAGAATTCTATAAATTAAAAATTTTAATAAGCCCAAACCCAGAACAACACCACTAAGGACTAATATTGCTTCATTTGTCCATAAATATGATTCTAGTGCTCCTTTATACTCATAATTAATGAAAGCGAATAGTAAGTGAATAAATCCCATGATAACAACTAATATAAGCATTACTGTTCTATATTTAATGATAGATGAGGGGGTTTCCAAAGTTCCCAGAGCCATTCTACTCATACCAGCTCTTCTATATGTGTTGAAATGCTTAATAGTACGAATAACTGATGGTAACGAAAATACCCATCCAACTAGTGCATGAGAAATTGATAATAAATGTAATAACCCAATCGAAATCCCTACCCATACTCCAAACATTCTGATACTAGTAATAAATATAATTAGATGAAAAAAAGTGCTGCATAAAATAACACCTCTATGAAATGGTATTTCTATCTCACTCTGTTCTTTTGCTAACTGAAACCATATTTCAGTTCCAAAAAAATAAATAACTAAAAATATAAGTTCAAACATATGTTCTCCTTTTTTTCATTATTAAACACATAGTACTTTTTGATTTATATCATTTAATGTTTTCACTTCTACATTAAATTAATCTTTGATTTTATTAGTGTCAAGGCAATCTCATCTATCTCAACATTGGTTGAGTGATTTCTGTTTAGTTTCTCGAGTTTATCAAATACATAGAAAACTTTATCATTGATGAAATTATGAGGTACAACCCACATCTTCACTTGAACCCTATTTTAATGTTTTTTATATGCTTTTCGTCTTGTTAACTTTATCCTTATTTGTTATACATAGTGTTAACTTCATTTGGAAATATATGTACCAAATCAGGTTTTAAGATTTTTATTTTAGTATTGTCTTTTAATTTATCGGGTTTTTTTCCCGTTAGTTTGGGTATTCCCGCAATCAAATCTGCGATTTGTAAAAAGTAATAACTTTTTGAATCTGCCATATCTAGACTTATTACACCTGCAATATGGTTTTTTAGCCATGTCTTAAAGTTTTCTTCTTCAACTTTATCTAGTGATACATTATCTAGCAATAACTTGTATTGATCATCTACATCAATGAGGTTACTTCTTTTCATATCTTGCAACATCCATTCAATAACTTTATTATACTTAAAACTCTTTTTCGAATAGAATTGCATGATGGACGACGATTTGGTATCGATGATATAGATAAATGATTTTATGTGTTCGCATTCTTTAATGTAAGTCAATATTGAACCATATATCAAATTATGATCATTTTTTGAGTTCGTCATTTTTGATGATTTAAACTCATCAATCTTCAAAATATCCAAATATTCTTTTAGAATAGGAACTAATTTACTTTTTATTACTTCTAAATGTGTATAATCATAAATTATACCGCCCAGTGTAAAGTATCTATCTTTATCTTCTTTTGAATCAATAACTCCTGACTCATCAATTATAATCACCTTATATTTTTCCATGGGGATTCACTTAGTCATATAA
The DNA here is from genome assembly GCA_035362935.1 of Bacilli bacterium. Taxonomy (GTDB): domain Bacteria; phylum Bacillota_I; class Bacilli_A; order ML615J-28; family CAG-313; genus DAOSEC01. The sequence goes on from DAOSEC010000032.1 coordinate 4,520, forward strand.
AATATGTGGATTCAGTTCTGATGGACTCTTCCAATTAATACCATAATCTCGTTTTAATACTTTCTTTTTAATTTGCCAAAGAACATGGCAAAACCCAGTACCCATATTAATTTCTTTTAATGATTTATTATCACAATCTGGATACCAACTATATTCTTTGCATATTTCTTTAACTATTTTTAGTTCAAGTTCATTCCATATTGCTTCAATCTTTTTTTCAACTTCTTCTTGATTATATTTTTTAGGCATTTTATTTCTCCATTACATTTAAATTTGTTCTGATGCCAACAACTCCGTTTGATCCATAATCAATTTAATAGATTTTTCATAGTTGTTAGGATCATTTGGATCATCAGGCGGATACTTATACTTTTTCAATAATACTTTTATCTCGAATTTAATCTTAGCTCTTATACTGCTTCTTATATTCCAATCAATAGTTGTGCTTGATTTTATTTTTTGTGTTAACTCTATTGCTATTTGCTTCAGAACATCAATTCCCATCACTTCTTTTGCTGTCATGTTGGATGCTAGTGCTTCATAGAATGCATATTCATCTTCAGATAATCCAGTATCTTTTCCTGCTTGTTCTGCTTCTACAATTTCTTTAGCTAGTTTGATGAGTTCATCGATGACTTCAGCAGATGTAATGAGTCTTGCGTAGTACTTACCAAGAATGGTTTCGAGCATATCTGAGAATAGACGAGATTGAATGATCGTTTTTCTTGAAATCTGTCTGATGTTTCCTTTGATGAGTTTCTTAAGTAGTTCAATGGCAACATTCTTTCTATTTGATGCTTTAATTTGATCTAAGAACTCATCTGAGAGTATCGATAGTTCAGGTCTCTTTAAACCCATCTCTGCTAAGACATCAATTACTTCGTTTGATTTTAATGAATCTGATATTAATTGATTGATCTCTTCATCGATATCTTGAATCGTTCTTACAGGTCCATCAACATCACTGAATTTGAGAACACCTGCTCGAATTGTTTTATAGAAACCAATTTCAACGTTGTGTTTTTCCGCTTCAAAGGTCGTTGCACAGAGTCCATACGCTTTGGATAGTTCAGAAATGGTTTTAAGTAGATTTTCCTTTAGTTCTTTAGGCAAACCTAAAACAAAGTCAATCGTTTCCATGATGACTTTGAGTTTTTCTGAGTTTTTCCCTGTGAAATAGAGCGAATAGTCCTGTTTATGGAGCAATTCTCTGATGACATCTAATTTTTCTAGGAGTATTTGAGCTGCAAGTGTCGTATCAACACCTGTTTGTTCTCTATCTTGATCCGTATAAACTTGAAGTGCTTCTTTGAGTTTAGCGGCGATACCAATATAGTCAACCACTAAACCCCCTTGTTTAGGACCAAACACACGGTTAACACGTGCAATGGCTTGCATCAGGTTATGACCCTGCATCGGTTTATCAACATACATAGTATGTAAACTTGGAACGTCAAATCCGGTGAGCCACATATCTCTAACGATCGCGATTTGAAGTTCATCGTTGTTGTCTTTCATACGTTTAGCAAGTGTTTCACGCTTTTGCTTATTGCCAACATGGACTTGCCATTCTTCTGGATCTGATGATGCACCAGTCATGACGACTTTGATTTTACCTTTCATCAAGTCATCTGAATGCCATTCGGGTCGTAACTTAACGATTTCATCGTAGAGTTCAACCGCAATGCGTCGACTCATCGTGACGATCATCGCTTTACCAACAGAAGTTTCCATTGCATCTTGACGTCTTTCAAAATGCTCTACAATATCTTTGGCAATCGTTTCAACTCTTGATTTCGCACCAACGACAGCTTCTAATCTTGCCCATTTACGTTTAATAATTTCTGAGACGGATGCTTCTTGGTCCTCTGTGATTGCATCATAGTTTTCATCAATCAGTTCTTTTTGAACTTTGAAGTCTAGACGAGCAATTCTACTTTCATAATAGACTTTAACAGTTGTATGATCTTCAACTGCTCTTGACATGTCGTAGATATCGATATAATCACCAAAGACTGCTCTGGTGTTTTTATCGGTCAGTTCTATTGGCGTTCCAGTGAATCCAATATAGGATGCATTCGGTAATAAATCGCGCATGTATTTCGCAAACCCATATTTTTCATAGGCTTCTTCTTTGGTTTGAATAACCTTTGAGCTGAAACCATACTGACTTCGATGGGCTTCATCTGCTAATACGATGACATTCTTTCTATCAGTTAGGATGGATGTATCACTTGGATCTTCTGGTGAGAACTTTTGAATGGTGGTAAAGATGATACCACCGGAATCCCTACCATTAAGGAGTTCTCGCAAGTGATTTCTTGATTCTGCTTGAGCAGGTATAGACCTTAATAAATCTTGAGATTTTGCAAAAGTGAGATAGAGTTGATCATCTAAATCGTTTCTATCGGTGATGACCACAATCGTCGGATTGGATAGTTCTTGAGATAGCACAAGTTTTCCAGCATAAAAGACCATTGATAGTGATTTTCCACTACCTTGTGTATGCCAGATGACACCGATTCTTCGATCTCCTGATTCACTGGTCGCTTCAATCGTTCGTTCAACGGCTGTGTTTACCGCATGATACTGATGATATCCTGCGATGATTTTGATATAGTCATTGTCATTCTTTTGAAATAGAATGAACTGTTTAAGAATGTCTAAAAAACGCTCTTTATCAAACATACCTTTGATGAGTGTTTCTAATTGGGGGTAGCTCGTTGGAGCAATCACTTTTCCATCAATAGTTCTCCATGATGTATAGCGATCTTCAAGTGATGTGATGGTTCCAACTTTTGCATGAAGACCATCACTAATCACATTAAAAGCATTATAAACGAAAAGACTTTGGATTGCTGATTGATAGTTTTTAATCTGTCTATATGCGTTCTTCAATGAAACATTCTCATCGGATGTAGTTTTGAGTTCAAAGACAACTAAGGGGATGCCGTTGACAAAGATGACCACATCAGGTCTTTTTTCTACTCTATTTTCAACGACTGTGAATTGATTGACTGCTAAGTAGTTGTTTCGATTAGGATGTTCAAAATCAAAGATCTTGAGCTGAGTATGTCTTAATGTACCTTCTTTATCATGATATGAGACATTCACTCCATCTGTGATCATCTGATGAAAGACTCGATTGTTTTCGATGAGTGATACTTGTTTAGGAATCATGATTTCACGAAGTGCATCATTTAATACAGATCTTGGAAAACGTGGATTCATGCTTATAAGAGCATCCATGAGTCGATCTTTTAGGATGACATCTTGGTAAGATTCCCTTTCTTTATCTACTTCAATCAAATCTGGGCCAAAAGCAATCTCATAGCCAAGTTCTTCCAGCCATTCAAGTGCTGATTGTTCAACTCCAGATTCGTTAAAACCTTTGATTCCCATAAGATCACTCCTCAATCGGTACTTCAATTTCACCATTCATCAGTTTAGGTAGTAATTCATCTCTCAGTTTAGATAGTTTGTTATTTTGAATTCGCAATTTAAGAATTTCATCAATAATAGATTCCAAGATAATAGAGCCTTGTTCAAGGTGATTATTAACAGGTATTACAACAAGTGATTTTGATAGATCCTCTCTCTTAATATGTCCCATCGTAGTAGCCATACTTTTAGCAATGTTTTGAAACTTTTCGAGATGATATTTAGTCCAATAATAATAAAACCATCTCGGATACTTTTTCGATGAGACTTTAAACAAGTGTTGATTTAAAACCGATTTAGATCCCGTCCAAAAATCAACCAATAGTGTACCTGACCATGAAAATATTAAATCACCCTTTTTGATGATGTATTTTTCAGGCACACTGAGATTGCATCTATCACTATCCACTGTTACATTGCCAACTCCTAGTTCTTTGATTTTAAGAACTGGTATCGATATCTCGCCCTCATCGGCTGCATATTTTTTGACAGCTATACCATTCATATAATCAGCTATCTCTAACAAATTACTCAATCGCCATTCCTTAGGAATTGGTCCAAAATCACTCTCAACCATTTCTCCACCACTAGATCGGTATGGTTCTCCATTTTCATTAGGAAATTCAAAATCCACAAACCACCTTCTGTAGAGTGTTTGTGCTAATTCTTCAAGATTTTTATTGATTTTGATGTTTGTTTCAATTTTATCATCGAGCGATGAAAGGATGTTTGCTATTGCTTTTTGCTCATGTAAATTATGAAAATCATGTTTTATATTTTTTAGAATACCTTGAGTTATTAGTGGTTGTGTAGATCCTATGCTCAATCTATTTAAGTCTTTTGATTTTAGAAGATAGTAAATGTAATCAAAATGTGAATTATCTCTATTTTTAACAGATATTGTGTTATCAGAAAGCCAACACTTTCCAGATATCTTAGTTACAGTCCCTGTGCTTCCAACTCTGCCTATAGCAATTACATTCGAATAATTATAATCCTCAGACCAACCAATTATTCCATTTGCACCATATATTGGATATTTTCCCTTATCTATTTTTTTTATTGATTTCCCATTTCCGAAAATTACAAACTTGTCAATGTAATCAGAAACCATAACCTATACCTCTTAGATTCTTCTTAATCTTTTCCTCAAGAGATTTAGATTCTTCAAATAGCTCTGATAGTTCAGATGTGAGTTTTTCCATCTTTTCTTCAAAAGGAATACCATCATCTTCAACTTCTTCAATGCCCACATATCTTCCAGGGGTAAGAACATAATCATGTGATTTAATTTCTTCAAGTGTTGCTGATTTACAGAAACCATCAATATCTTGATAATCCTTATTATCTCTCCATGCATGATAGGTTGAATAGATTTTTTCACTTTCTTCATCAGTGAGTTCTCTATGTTTTCTTGTTTCCATATAGCCCATCTTACGAGCATCAATAAACAAGACTTTATCTTTTCTTCCATTCTTATTCTTTGTAACAAACCATAACGAAACTGGTATTGAAACATCATAGAAGAGTTGTGATGGCATTGCTACAATACAATCAACTAATCCTTCTTCAAGTATCTTTTTTCTAATTTCATATTCTTCACTTCTAGAAGTAGATAATGATCCATTCGCTAAAACAAACCCAGCGATACCTCTTGGGCTTAATTTAGAAATCATGTGTGAAATCCAAGCGTAGTTTGCATTTCCTGCTGGAGGTGTCCCCCACTTCCATCTCGGATCATCAACCAGTCTTGGTTGTCCCCAGTCTTTGATATTGAATGGTGGATTTGCTAGAATATAATCTGCTCTTAATGTCTTATGTTGATCATTTGTAAACGTATCTGCATCTCTTTCACCAAGATTGGCATCAATCCCACGAATAGCTAAGTTCATCTTAGCTAATCGCCATGTGGTTGCTACATATTCTTGACCATAGATAGAGATATCGCCAATCTTTCCTGAATGCTCTTCAACGAACTTAGCAGATTGAACGAACATCCCACCAGATCCACAACAAGGGTCGTAGACTCTTCCTTGATAAGGTTCAATCATATTGACAAGAAGTTTAACGATGGATGGTGGAGTATAGAACTCACCTTCGGTTGTTCCAAACTTCTTTAAAAAGTATTCATACACTCTACCTAAAACATCTTTTGCTCTTGCTTCTTTGGAACCTACATTAAATGAGAAAAGATCGATGAGTTCACCGAGTTTAGTCTTATCCAATTCTGGTCTCGCATAGTTTTTTGGTAATACACCCTTTAATGATTCGTTTTCTCTTTCAATCAATACCATTGAATTATCAATTACCTGTCCAATGATTGGTTGTTTTGCTTGTGATTTAATATATTCCCATCTGGCTTCCTTAGGAACAAAGAAGACATTCTCTGCTTCATAAGAGATCCGATCTTCTTCCATACCTGGATATTTTTCTAGTAATTCATAATCTGACGTTTGGTGTTAAGTGTTGGTGATAGCCATTCATCACACCTTTATTAAG
>DAOSEC010000033.1:0-10276 GCA_035362935.1 Bacilli bacterium
TGCTCCCAATAAGTGTGTTCTTTTCATGTGATCCTCCTAGGGGATGATTGTCTTCACTTAGATTTTATCATTAATATAAAATCATAACAAGATATTTTTTTGTGTACGTGATGATTGATATATCATCGATTAATTAATGGCATCCCATTTTGCATATAACGTCATATCGCTGGATGGTGTATATGGCCATGTAATGGCTGTAGAGAGCTCTTCATCACTAAACCAACCACCAAAGATGAATCCTTCTTTTGTTGGATCAGATGGTTTATTGATGGATTCGTTTTTATCTACATGGATGTTAGAAACCATTGTTCCACCGTTTTCATTGAAACTCATTTTGCATTGATCAATAATATATAAGCTTATTATTAGATTTCGACACAATTAAAAATCCGATTTACCAAATTATAAGTTCATTTGAGTCGTTTAATGAAAACATTCTTGACACTACCACATTAATATTTTTGATATAATAAATTTTATTATCGAAAACAACAAATTTGAATTTTTTTTATTATTTATACTTCTTTTTTAAGGTTTTTTTAGTTTCTGGAGCAATTGGAAAAAAACTTGCTAAATCCAGTAATTGTTTAGAATCAAAAATGATGGGCTGTCTACCAGTCATTTGTTGCATATATACGTATTTTCTCTTTATTTTTGATATGGAGACTTGTAGCTTATTGCCAACATCATTTGAGTATAAAATACTGATATGCTCATTATCCGATTCGAATTTTTCAACACTTTTCATTAAATCATCATTACTTTTCTTAATAATCTCAGTTAATACTGCTATAGTTAGCAATTCTTTCTTTTTTCCAAACATTTAATAAACCCCCTTAAGTTTGTTAGTTGTTTTATGTAAAATTATCATTAAAGTAGTAAAATTTACTTTTTAATGACATCTACAATTTGTGTTATCTTGCTCTTTACTTCCTTGATACCCTTATTAATGTCTTGGTTAAGTTTGTATGCGGGATTTTCCCTAAATACTAAAATCACACCACAACGAGGTGTTCCAACAGCATTGATAAAATCCCATCCTGTATTCTCATTTTCGTTGATGACTTCTTGCATCTTTAATGCTCTTTTCTCAGCATTATAAATACGTTTGATAACTTCTGTTTTATACATTATTAATCCCTCCTTAAGTATGTTATTCGTGTGTATATTTCACACCGATATAATCAAGGATATTTTGAATAGTAAATTCTTCTTTTTGTAAGTTAAATGGATCAATGAGTGTATCATAGTCACTCATGATTTGATTTTGGATTGTAGTGGATGCGTTAAAGCCAAAGGTTAAACCTGCATTCGATGTGTTTACATCCGTAACAAGTGTTGAAAGTTGTTCTTCTTGTACAAACAACATGGGAACATTGAGTGCAACTTCGACAAGTTCTTCACCATTCATATAATAGAAATACTGCTTTCTGAGTTCGATGTCATAGCGTCGTGAAAGCATCTTTGTGCTAAAACCTCCTACAGTCTTAGCAACAAACGTGTTCGCACTACCATTCAAGTAAATCAGATGTGGATTACTATTTTCAAGTGGTGCAGGCAGACATTTAATGGTCGTGATACCTGTTGTATTATCTAAATTAAACCATAAAGTATTGTAAGTGATTGAACTCAATGTTTCTTTCACTTCATAACCTAAGAGTTTGCCTGAATCCACATCATAAAGTTCATTAATTGTTCCTGTCCAACCCATCATAGAACTTGATTTATTTCCTACTACAGAAACATAATCGTCATTAATGAAAAATTCTGCTGCGCTTCCGGTAGTAAATGATCCATCTATACCGATGTACTCAAATATGCGACCATCAACATTGCCATCTTGATCTCTAAAAATCTCAAAATAAGCCCTTCTAACACCAAGATACCGAATACCAAATTTATATGAATCATGAGTAACTTCATAGCGCAATGCATTAGCATCGCCAATTTGAATTCTTCCAACTTTATCTTCAGTATTGATGTCATAAGATAATGCGATTTGAATCGTTTGTTCTCCAAAACCAGGAAGTGTCGTTGTATAATCGATAAGATAATTCATTACACCATCTTCAAATAGGATGGTCACTTGATAGATTCCTTGTGTAAACTCAAAACGAGCTGTGTTTGTTGGATTTGTATCAAGATAATTATTAAATGCAGTAACTGAAGCAGAGGCTATAGAATCGATAACATTTAAAACATCAAAAAACACCTTTGACTGTTCAATATTCGAAATAACCATTTTCCATTGTTCACCAAAACCACCATAAGGAATGGATGAAACATTCACAAATGTTGAATAATCGAGCACACTTTGTTGTTGTGTGATAAGCAAACTACCCGCTTTCATCGTATCAGGTATGTATGAATATGGATTCTGTTCATAACTCGACAACAATGAACTTAAATATGTCCCATATGGAACAACTTCATTCCATTTTGCATATAGTGTGATATTATCAGTCATTTCAAATGGCCACTGAACTTCATCAGTACACATCGGTGTATTACACCATGCAACAAAGTGATATCCTTCACGTGTTGGTTCTGTGGGTTCTTGTACTAACGTATTGTAGTTTAGCGTTATCGGTTCAACAGAAGAACCACCCCTACTATCAAACGTGATGGTATATTGACGATCATTATACGAGAATTGTGCTTGATAGGTTTGATTAGACGTTGCAGCTACAACAGTAGGGTTCCAACCTGTAAATGTGTATACATATTCAGCGGTAGGAACTCTGCTTGGTGTTGGTCCATTATAAGTCGGTATTGTTCCTTCTGGCACTTGTGTATCTGTTTCAATGACAACTCCATTTACTTCCCATGTGATTGTATACGTTGTCGTGGTTTGCCATTTTGCATAAAAAGTAACATTAGATGTGATTGTATAAGGCCATACCACTTCTGTTGACAATGAAGCCTCTATAAACCATCCTTCAAATGTATATCCATCTTTTTCAGGATCTGTAGGTTTATTAATAGTTGAATCTTTATCCTGGGTTATACTTGTGACTGAAGATCCACCATTCGAGTTAAATGTGATGGTGAATTGATCGACGTCTGATTGGCAACTAAATAGCAAAAAACTTGCAAAAAAAATGAAAGCAAAGAATAGTACATACTTCTTCATGTGTTTCCCCTCCAACGATTGTTTTTTGATAATGTGTTATCTTTAATTTAAGTATACATCGTAATGAATGATTTAACAAGATAGGTTGTGAGTGTGTTTCACAAAATAACCATTTAACTAATTTTCGTTGTTTGCTAAATTAAATTTTATATCAAATGTTAAGTTGAGTTACTTTTGATTGAATAGGTGCTGCATTTAGTATGATAATACGCCAAAAACAAAAAAGCGCACAGCGCTTTATTATATGAATATCATCTATGATACTCGATTGTTTCTCAAGGATTTCCATGAAAAGAAAACGCATGAATCGAAATAACTCTATACTGTAGGATGACGACTAAAGAGACCAGTAGATTCATCGAGAAGAAGTATGGTCATGATTATACGAAACATACGGTCTCTAACATCTCTTAAGTATAGTTAATGATATCCATGCTGTAACCATAGAGTTTTAACTAAAAGCCATGAAGTGATTTATTTCGATACTAATATCTGCCCATCAAACTTTATACGGTCATCTAAAAAACTTTATACTTTGCTTTAGATATAACAAGATGAAGGTTATAAAGAAATCCTCTTAGTAACGTCTATTTCCTGCCGAATCAGTCTAATATATGAAATTATACTATCTGACTTGAAGGAACTTGGTGTTGAGAAATCCTTAATGTTTATCACAGATGGTCTTCTATGGATTAAGAATGTGATCTCAAACGTTTTCCAAAAGCCAGACATCACTCCTGTCGTGTTCAAAACTCGTAGAGAGTTGAACATGATGTAAGGGTGAAAGACAGAATTGAGTGTAAAACTATCAGAAGATCATCTACACACAAGACACGTCGGTGAATGCTAATGATGGGTTTCATGGGTTTATCACCACATAGTATAAGTGATATACTCAAGTCAATAAAAAGTTAAAGAATTACCCATCTCTATTCACCTTTTGTCTTATTCTCAAGAAATCAGAACGCACTCTATACGAACAATCTGTTCAAAGAATTCAATAAGCATTAAAAACACCACCAAAAGTAAAAATCAGTATACGAATGAGGATTCGTTCATCAGACTCATTGTCACTTATACCTGTCAATACAACCAGAGATTCCAGAAGAGAATCCAAAAGGGCTTTATACTTGCAAATGCTGCATTGAACGAAATGTTCATTAAGCATAGTGCTTCAGAATCATAAAACCACTAGAGAGAGTTCGAACACTTTATCTCACTTCACTTACACAAAATTATTGACACTACCAATGCTTGATTCATATGTAATGATTTCAAAACTCAATTCATTAAGTAGCTTTATACTTGTGTTGGTGGTTTACTTCTGGTTATGTTTTTGATCATAGAATCAAGCAAAACATTTATAATTAATCTATGACTATATATCTCAATCGGGCTATCTTTCTAGAAATTGCAGCATAAGATAGATAAGTTAAAATCCCATAACCTCATTAAATTTGTCAACACCTTTCAATATTGTTTTTAATGCACTATCTATAAGTGCAATTTCATCTGAACTTGGTACACTTGCATGAGCATCAAATCTGCCTTCCTTATTAACAATATTCATTGCAAATGTAAATTGGTCCTTATCTCTCCAATAATCTCTATATGATTCCCAATCGGCAAGAATTAAGGTTGTTATATTTTTGAAATATATTCTTGATTTTTTTGAATCAAATAGATCATTGTATGGAACGGTGGCGTATTTATTTGCATCAGCACCGTATAGTACATTAGTTATATGTTTACTTGCATTGACCTCATTTTTCTTAGATATTCTTGTTATTACATTCACCATTTTTCTTAATCTCAATTCTAAGTTGTTCCTGTTTATCACAAGTGAAATCCATATATCTTCATCTGATTTTGCTAGTTTAATTGTACTTTCTTTTCTAAGTATGTAGTTTTTTATCGAATCAATCAAGAAATCATAACTTCCTTCTATTTGCTTAATGATTCCATAACCCAATAAATGTTTTATATATGATCTATCCTCTTGAGCATAATATGAAAATGTGTCAAGTTCATTTTTAGCCAAGAGTTTTAACATCTCGTACTCATCATTATAAAATTGTTGTAAAACTACTAAAATCATTTCAAAATAATCGCTATTCTGATTAAAAAAATCTTTAACTTCTGCATATTTTTGTCGATCAATATTTACCGGTCTATTCTTGAATCTAGTGTGTATTACACTACAAACTTGACGTATCAAGAAAGGATGACCTCCATACTCTTCACATAGCTTTGAATATATGCTTTCATCAAATGTAATACCCATTAATTTCCCCAATCTTCTTACCATATCTTTTGTCTGATTAACATCAAATCCAGGTATATATTTGGGTTCAATTAAGTTGAATATCGGATTGTCTTTTTCAAGAATAATAGGATCTTCAATGCATTTAGGATTGGTGCCTAGAATGCAAAATGTAAAAACATCCCTTGTGCTCTGAAATATACTTCTAATACTTTGCCAAAAGTAAACAAAGTCCAGCTCTTTTGCCCAATGATTAACGCTAGATTTTCCAAATGTAATGTTTTCAATTTCATCAAAAAGCAGTAATAATCTTTTTCCAAGTTTTGAAGATATATCTGTTATGTATTTTTCAAATAATATACTAGCATTTATTTCTGTAAATTCCTCTTCATGTACGGTTTCATCCACTTTGCATTCTTTATATATAATCATTATTATATAATATAAAGCATTATTCCATCTTCTATTGCTAAAAGAGGTATTTTGACAGTCTATTAAAATACCAATAGAGTCTCTTTGGGGTATTTTTCTAATAATATCATATATTATAGAAGTTTTTCCAGTTTTCCGAAGCCCAAATAATCCAGCATTCTGGCCGGATCTATGTTTGTCGATTATTGATAGAGTAAGTTCATTTCTACCGAAGAAGTATATATCCTTTTTTAATGGATCCGCCATATCGAAAAGATTCCTTTGGAAAAAGTATTTTTGGAATCTAGCCTTAATGAACGAAGATTCATTTATATTATCAAAAATTTCCCTGTATGTCATCGGTATAACTATTTGAGATTCTTGTGCGGTTAAAAAGGTTGATAAAGCATTTTCAATTTTCAAATCGGGACTGACTAATATATAACAAATTCTCTCAGGTCGATTTTCTTGAAATCGATTATATATTCCTTCAAATGCGTCTAATTCTCTAGCTTGAAATTTAATATATGGACTTAATATGACTACTATCTCTTTTGATATTCCATACAACTCTTCATATTCAAGTGTTGACTTGATTAGGAAATATTTGTATTTACTATTTGCTAATTTAATACTCCCTGCATTGGTAATATACCAACTTTTTGCAAAAAAGTTTGCAATGCTGGTTTCATCGTTAGTAAACAGAGCACTTATGTTACGACTTGCATGTATTTGAATACCTGGTCTTATGTTTTCATTTAACATATATTTCTCCAATCGGTTATTATTTATATATATTGTCTCATAGTTATTCATAAAAAAACAGGGCGTATACGCCCTAAAAATTTGATAATCAATATATGTTTGTGCTTTAGATAATCATTATTGTAAAACAATTATCTTTTTTAAAAAGAGTTTAGTGTATTAATTTCGCATGAGAGTTTACCAATATTAGCATGAATATGTTCACTCAGTGTTATTTAAAACTCTTATGTAAAGCCTTTAAAGATATTTCTTTTGTCCTTATTATCCTAATCAGTGAAACTTTCCACTCTGTCTCACATTATTCTAATAATTCCATCATTATATAGTGATTAATCAATTGAGATAGTGGGATAAACTCCGCCAATCCATCTAAAATTGAAATATATTCATAGACTTCTCTAGGTCATGGAGCAATTAAAGACCCTTTCCATTTGAAATAGTCTCTTGGGTAAACTCTAGAATAGAAACACATTATTTGACATTTAGATACTGAATTAAAGTTTGTTGTTTTCGGTTTGTTGAAAATCATGCAATTTATTCTGATTGAGTCGTAGTTGATCACTAACTACATCCCATTTAATTCAAGAATTCTATTGTCAACTTGTCTTTTAATCTCGGTTGATACTTTTACTCCCACATCAAACAGCTCTTTCATCTGATGGTATGTAAAAGCAATCGCATCAATCTCGATTGATTGTTTTAGATATGACTCATCATTCTTTGAATCATTCGTGTTTGATGGTTTATTATATCTTTCAAATTCACTCTTCCATATCTTGATGGTCTCCTCATCTTCGATTGAGTTTGTTTTTATACAGTGATATTGATATGCATGTCTGGTCTCATGGAAACATGTCACGATGATCTCTAGTTCATCTACATATGCAGCCCAATCCTCATTGAATACGATTGAATTGGTTGACATATGGTAGAAACTAGAGATATTTGGATTTAAAAAGTCAGTTGATTTGTTGAAATATATGTTTGGTTCTTTGATTTGTAGGATTTTGGATGCTGCTTGGACACCAATAGTTACAGCATTAAGTATTCTGTCATGCTTAGATGTCATCGTGGTTATCCGCGATTTTCTCAATTGTATTCAACTTTCTACCCTTGAACTCAAAGTATGCAGGACCTTGATATGATCCAGATGCACTGACTTGGTTTCTGCGAGTATATAACTCTCTTGCTAATGCAGAAAGATACCAAAGTTCTCCTTCGAACAGCACTTGTCTACTATTAGCAACGATCGCTGTGATTAGATGATCATCAACAAATGTAACCTGATCTCCATTTTTAAGACCTCTCTTATAGAAATCAAAACGTTCTCCTTTGGTTCTCTTTCCTTTGGATGTATTAGATTCAACCTCTACATTATCACCAAATAATTCTACTTCGGCTTCATCTCCAAGCAGATCCTTTATATCGCAAAGAATTTCATATGCCTTATCTGGAGCAATATTAAAGAACTCTCTGCTCTTATTGATACGAAGATCAGAGATTCTATCGATGCTTCGATGAATCATACGTTCAGCTTCATTGAATTTTTCAGTTTTAAGTGTTGCATTAATTTCATAAGGAAGTGGTACTGCTGTGTTAAAGAGTTCTTTACTTCGAACATCTGGTACTCTTTTACTTTTCCCTATTTTAACCCAATCTTCTTTGAAACTTGGGTTAATTAATACATAGACATATCCTTTATCCATAACAGTTATCTCCCTAACTTTTTTTGGCTTTTTCAAGGTGTCTTCTATATTTTTCTCTTACATCTGAAATAGAAACTCTTTTACCATCTCTTTCAACAAACCAATAGTCAAAACCATTAACTCTATCTGATTTTAGCTTACTCAAGATAGCAGCACCGGTATGCATATCGACGATTTTTCCATCAATAATAAGTTTCCCATTTTGTTCTAAGGTTGCAAATTTATCATCGTTCTTAAGATAAAATTTTTCACCTACTTTAAAGTAGGCTTCATTAATCATATCTTCCATTTTTACTCTGATGGGCTTTACATCAAATATGGCATTTTCTATGACGCCTACAAGTGGAGTAATTTGATCAATCCTCTTTTGGCCATGTGAACAATATTTGGGGTCTCGTTCTATCATGATGTATTTTCTTCCCATTTGTTTAGCTACTGCTCCAGTTGTCATAGTTCCACCAAAAGGGTCCAAAACCACATCATCAACATTGCTACTAATCGCTATTATCCTGTATAGAAGACTTTCAGGTTTTTGAGTACTGTGTAATTTATTCCCATCGTCATCTTTTACTCTTTCGTTTCCCGATGCAACTGGAAATTTCCATACTGATCCTAATTGCTTTCGCACGCCTTTTTCATATTCAGTATCAGAAACTGTATCTACATTTAATTCTTTAGCTGTTTTATAATTAAATGTGTATTTAGATTTCTCTGATTTAGTTGCCCAAATCAAAGTTTCATGACTATTGTTTAACCTAGTACCCATGAAGTTTGGAGTTGGATTTGATTTTTGCCAAATAACATCATTGATTAACCAAAAACCTAAATCCTGCATTATTCCACCTATTGTGTATATGCATTGCATACCACCGATGACCCATAGTGAACCGTTTTTCTTCAATATTCGTTTACATTCGATCAGCCATTTTCTAGTAAATTCAGAATAGTCTTCATTAGATTGAAACTTGTCCCAATCCTCATAAACACCTTTAAATTCAGTACCTTCTACCCGTTTAAGAACACCATTTGTTCGCATCCAATATGGAGGATCAGCGAAAATTAAATCAATAGATTCAGATTTTATTTTCTTCATTTCTTCAATTGAATCGCCATTAATAATTACATCATATTCCATTCTAATTTCGCCCTCTTACCCTTTTTGCTTTATCAATATTATGTCCGGTTGGAAATAGCTCACTTCTGAGATCTTTGTATAATTCACTGTTGGAAATCAACTTTTTCCATCTGGTTGTTGAAATCTCTAACAATGCTAAGTATACTTCTTCACTTGTATCAAAGTCTGGGATGTTAATTACATCGTTACTTTGACTTTGTCTATAACTATACAAATGGCCAACTAGTTCTTCCCAAGCTTCATCACCACGATATAGGGAATCAAAAAACTCTTGTCCATAGTATAGTTTCAAGACAACATTATTATCTCTAAACGAATTCATCTCTTGAATGTAATAGCGTTGATTCTTCTTTTTTGAATCATCAATAAACCACATGATACCTTTTATTTCCATTCCTGGATATCTACTTTTTAGTAGGTTTACTTTCTTTTTGAAATTTAGAAATTGTCCTCTCTTCTTTGTGCTGTCATGGTCGTCTCTGATTTTTTGTTCAACAAGATAAATCACGTTGTTTTTGCTAAATAATTGATCGGCATTTAAATAATCACCATTTTCATCTGCACCCAGCCATTTTTCATGTGTGCTATATCCTTGCAATTTTATGTACTCTGTCACGATTTCTTCCATGAAATCACCAAATTTGATTTCATTGCTTTGCGTAACATTTTGGACAAGCTTTGTTTTAGCATTACTTAGTCTAAACAATCCAACATATCTTGTTGGGTCATCTATCACTTTATTTAATAAATCTAAAAAAAAGTCCTTTCCTAATTTAATTCTCTTGTTAAGCATTTCAGTAAACTCAGAATATTCAATCATTATTAATCCTCCGTTTGTATTATTTTTATTATAACATGTC
>DAOSEC010000034.1:0-10141 GCA_035362935.1 Bacilli bacterium
TAAATGATACAAGAACTACAAAGAACATAAAGTACAAGAAAATGGTATCAATTCAGAAAGTGGAGAGTATGGGAAGATGGTAGTAGCACATAACCACAGGAATTCAACACATTATAGATCAAAAAAAATTAATTAAAAAGTAACACAACAATAACGATTACAATTCAATAATCTTAAAAAGTAGAAAGGAATATATTAGCATCCAATTAATGTCTTCTTGGGCTTATATATAAGGTACTGTAATGAATCTCATGGATTATTTATACAATAAGAATTATGAATACAAGATTGAAAAATATTTGGAAAGAATCAATAAGACAGGAGTTAGAGGCTCCATCTCATTGACATATTTTGTCAACAATATAGATAAACCAGATAAATCATTAAAAGGTTGTTTTAAGGAGATTAATCTTTTTGATGTTTATCAATATAATATGTTAGAAATCTTTAAAATAGTTAGAGAATTTGCGAAAGGTAATATTGTAGTGATTACCGAATGGACTGTTCCATGGGAGGACGATTCTTTTTATCCTGAGTTTATTAAAAACTTTCATGGAGAGTCGATTCCAGCATATCCTTATCCAAAAGATAGAAAATCCTGGATGCCTGAACAACCGTACAAAGTTTATTATTATAATATCCACCTTGATATGTATCAAAGTGATGCAGCATTAAATGATTTTCTTGAAGAGTTTAGAGGATTTGATACATATTCGGGTTACATCATTGATGCACAAAAAATGGATGTATTTAAAAAATACTTATTACAAGATGATGCCAATATGTCGATGGAGAAAGAATTCAAAGACGCTATCATTGGGTTTTTTTCAGGAGTTCATGAATGTGATACACTGGTAATAATCTCAAAATAACATCTGGATTAGATTCAGTAAAATGGATATAAGAAATATAGAATAGGATAACGTACGATTACCCAGATTATGTTTTCGAAGTACACGAACCGATATGTTTTCGAGCAATCAAATATACTTCACGGGAGGTGAATTATTGAGTATAAAAGCATTAAATATATCTTTGTGACTATAATAAAATATTGTCTGACTAAGCATATTTTTGCTAAAATATGTTACTTCACTATATTTCCCAGCATTTTTCAAGTGATCACGCTAACACCACGCAATCAGATTTATGCAACATTTAGTGGCAAATATGTTTCCACACTGGAAAAAGTCTGGAATGGGGGAACATAAAACGGCTAAAAATATGTTTCCGACGTACACGAACCGACATATTTTCGAGCAATTAGATATACTCCATGCAGTTTGAATGATGAAACATAGTAAACAGCAAAAAACGGCTTTATAAAGGTCTTGATAAACTAAAATATATGTATAAGCTACGGGTCATCTTTTCGGCACCAGTTTTATACATATGTTTTGCCATATAAATGGCTTAACTGAGCCAAAGAGTCGATTGATAATCATCGACTTTTTTATTTAATAATTGCAAAAATTTAACTAAAAAAGTCGTTTTGCCTCTTTTGACCCTAGAAGTTCTGTGTTGTAGTCATTTTTCATGTGTCTTTGTAAGCATCATACAAGAGTATTTCTGAAAGCATGTTTTACATAATAATGGGCATAAGTGGATAATTATATGTGTTTAAACAATGAGTTGACCACTGGCACCATAAACCTATAAAACATGAATTTCTAGGGTCAAATGGGGTGATTTGAATTTTGGTCCCACACATGAAATTCTAAGGTCTCCATCTTCAAAAACACTGGAGTTACCGGAGTTATTAACCACTCAAAATAATATGCCTGGTGTCTGACTTCAAAAATTGAGTTATAATGTAATAAATGTATATGTATATTAGAGGGGTTTTATAACCGACAAAGAATCCATGGTTCCATTGGGTATCAAATACCCTATCAAGTACACTATTTAAAGTAAGAAATTCCGACTTAATGTGTCCACTTTATTGACGTAAATACAGCAAGCAAAAGAAGTACTTTATCAAAAAGATACACTAACTGATGAAGAAGGGTATGAATTATCTCATTTAGAGGCAACCTTTTCTGAACTGAATGGCTGGGATGCTGAATCAGATGCTGAAAAATTACTCTATGGGCTTAATATTCCCGAAAGTGATTTTCATAAGAAGATGAGCGAGATACTTCCCAAACATAAAGTAAAGATCCTATTAGCTCAAGCTCTTTTTGGTAATCCAGATATTTTGTTACTGGATGAACCTACGAATAATCTGGATTTTGAAGCCATTGCTTGGCTAGAAACTTTCTTGATTAATTATGATAATACCGTCATCACTGTCTCCCATGATCGTCACTTTTTAATTAATGTCTGCACTCACATGGTTGATATCGATTACTTTCAAGCAAAGCTCTATGTAGGTAACTATAATTTCTGGATGGAATCCTCACAATTAGTTCAAAAACTTATGGCAGATAAAAACAAGAAAAAAGAAGAACGCATTCAAGAATTGAAAGCATTCATTGCTCGTTTTAGTGCAAATTTATCCAAATCTGCACAAGCTACTTCGCGTAAAAAATCACTTGAAAAAATTCAACTTGATGAAATTATTCCCTCATCACGCAAGTATCCATTTATCGGTTTTGAAATTGAGAAACAATTAGGAAAAGATGTTTTGGATGTCAAGAATTTAAGTTACTCACAAGATGGTATTCGTTTGTTTAATAACGTGTCATTTACGATTAGTCGTGGAGAAAAAGTGGCTCTATTAGGCCGCAATGATTTGGCTAAAACAGCATTACTAAAAATACTTTCGGGTGAATTATCACCAGACAGTGGAACCATCAAATGGGGACAGACCGTAGTTAAATCGTATTTTCCAAGTGATAATGACTCCTATTTTGTTGATAAAGAGATTAACCTCATTGATTGGCTTCGTCAATTTTCAAAGGAACCAGCAGAATCGTATATTCGCGGCTTTTTAGGTCGAATGCTATTTAGTGGTGATCAACCCTTAAAGCAGGTGAAATATCTATCTGGTGGTGAAAAGATGCGCTGCATGTATTCTAAATTGATGCTTTCTCAAGCCAATACACTACTCATTGATTCACCAACGATTCATCTTGATCTAGAAGCTATTCAAGCAGTCAATAAAGGGCTTGAAGAATATAAAGGATCACTTGTGGTGGCATCGCATGACCACAACTTATTACAATCTGTCTGTAATAAAGTCATTGAAGTATGTGATCTAGGATCGTATAGTTATGAAGGATTCTTTGATGATTACATCAGCAATAACGAGATCAAATCACGTGCCAACTCACTATACACCACTGAAGAATAAGAATCCATATTATGTATTTAGAAAAAGAAAAAATCCCTTTTGAAAGTGCGACTTTCATTAGGGATTTTTTCTTTAAAAATAGGAGTTTAAGTTTTATCTAAATTGAATGAGGTAAACGGCAGTATTAGCAAGAGCAACTAAAGTGAAGAATGCTGTTGTAAAGAATACTGAAGTCCATACGTTTCCAGTTTTTTCTGAGAATCTTCTCATAACAATACCGGCAACGATCAACGAAGGAACTAAACCAACCAATAAGATTGAGCTTAATGAGAACGTTGGGAATGCGGCAACGCCAGTTGTATACAATACAAAGTATTGATAAACCAAGAAGAAAATAACTGGTCCAACTAAGAGGAATGCAGCAAGAACGTCAGCCTTCCAACCCTTCATATTGCGAGTGTTAGCAAATACTGCAATTGCAGATGCTAAATAGTAGAAGAAGAATAATGGCATATATCTTAATGCGGCAACAAATTGTTGGCTATTGAAAATCTTGATTGCATAAGCATAAATTCTGAAGTCTGTTAAGAATATCCATTCCATGAGTCCAATGACTAAGAATAATCCACATGTTAACACAACAGCTGTTAAAAGTGAAGCACCAACTTGTAACCATGATGCCTTTAATCCATAAGGATTGTTGACATTAAGACCTGCATTGAATATGGGGGATGTACCAAAGACGACTAAGAATGTTAAACCTGCAGCGGCAACTGCCCAGTATGCAATCGTATTGATGGAAGGTGCGCTCCAATACGTTGATCTTGTAATGATAGTTGGATTCATGAGGAACCAACGGAATGCAAGAGCAACGAAGATAATGAGTGCAGCACCCACAGTAATCTTTTGAGCAACTTTAACTGCTTCAGGTCTTGCAATAGAAGCAATCCAAGCACCGATGATCACTACGAATGTACCACCAATAATGTAATGCATCGTCTTAGCTAATAGAGTTAAACCAGCCACTTGACGATCCATGAAGATTGTGATGTAGAATGCACCAAGTAATGCTGCCAATAGAATAACAATGGCTTTGAGTGATGTATGGTTTGAAGTTGAGGTTATCGCTGGTGTTTCAGCATTTTGATCAGCATAAACCTTCTTAAACACTTTAACCTTAGTTAATAACATAAACGCAGGGACAATCATGAGGAATAAAGCGAGTAATGAAAGTGAAGTGAACACTTCTTTTAACCACCATACTTGACCAACTTTAGATTCAACACCATACGCTGAAAGTGTATCAAGATCAGCGTGACGGTTTAATTGATAAGTAAATGCATCATTGAAGAACTCAACGATATTGCTACCAGTTTCTAATGACCAGTGATTTTGAGGGTGAGTTTCATCGGGGGTGTAAATGATTCTTTGTCCACCATCTCTGTCATACCATGTTGAAGGTTCAGCATTTCCTTCATCATCTCTGCCTAAGAAATCGAGACCAACAGGATCTTTGACAAAGTCCTTATAACGAACTGAACCATTTGCTGCTGGAGTTACGTTATCAAAGAAGAATTGATCCCAGTGAGCAGAGATCATACCTGCAGAACGTGGTCCGAAGTATGTATCGGGATCAGCTACACCAATATATCTAAAGTCAGCACCCACAGGTAGTGAAGCGGCAATCTTACGATAACCGTTTGTAAGGAAATCAATTTCATCGAAGATAACAGCATAACTTGATGAGAAACCACCCATTGAGTGGCCGCTAACACCAATCATACCATCACCATTGGTTGCTTTTAGAACATAGTCTTGTTCATACATGTACTGAACAGCATCATAGACCGAACGCACAAAGAAGTTAAAGGCTGCTGGTGTTTCCCATGTAGAATCACCATGATCATACATATCAAACGCAAGTACAACATAACCTCTTCTAGATAGTTCGATAGCACCAATCATTTGCATTTCGGCGTTATTGAGATATCCGTG
The DNA here is from genome assembly GCA_035362935.1 of Bacilli bacterium. Lineage (GTDB taxonomy): Bacteria > Bacillota_I > Bacilli_A > ML615J-28 > CAG-313 > DAOSEC01. The sequence continues at coordinate 5,231 of DAOSEC010000034.1, forward strand.
TGTCAAAATGACTGCGGGGGCTGGGTTGTCAGCATCAACACCGTTTGGTGTGTAGAGATAGCCAGATAATTCCCCTCTTTCTGTTTCAAAACTAATCTTATCGACTTTAACACCGAAAAATGAGTTTTGAACCATTGAAGCGAAAAAGCTCGATACTATTACAACGAGTAGTAGCATCACCAACCATTTGATTGGTTTCGAAAGTTTACTTAACATATTTTTCTCCTTTTTTGAGTTTTGTAATGATCGGCCTTAAATAAATAAAAATAGCGATACCAATAATAATCACAAAAGTGATATCTCTGGCCTTCGCTCTATTTCTCTAAGCGCTTACATTAAGTTGTCAAATGCATTATAGCATTGCTTAAAGGAAATTGTCAATATAAAAAATGTATTTCAAGTGATAACCGAAAATACCCCTACTAAAGCGAATAAGTGTCTATTAAGATAGACAGATAAAATCATCAATTGCTTATTGACATATCCAACATATCATACTATAATTAGGTTGACATTATTGTTAAGATTCGGTAGTCATATCGGTCAGATAAACAACTTAGATCTTGTGTTTACACACTATAAATTAATCATTACTGTAGAGAGTTCAGAGGAAAAATGTATGTTTTAATACTTTTTTCTCTTTTTATTTTTTAGGAGGTTCTATGAAAGACTACGTCATTATTGGTTCAGGTATCATTGGATCACTCATCGCACGCGAATTATCAAAATATCCTGTATCGGTTTTGGTTATTGATAAAGAAAATGATATTGCAAGCCATCAGACGACGGCAAATAGTGCGATCATTCACTCAGGATATGATCCGAAACCAGGGACACTTAAAGCAAAACTATGTGTTGAAGGTAATGCATTATATGATCAACTGGAAAAAGAATTGTCGATTCCGCTGTTAAGAACAGGGGCTTTTGTTGTTGCTCATAACGTTGAAGAAGAAAATATGCTCACACATCTCTATGAACGATCCTTGATGAATGGCGTCCCTGAGGTATATTATTTGAGCGGGGATGAAGCGAGACAGTCAGAACCTTTATTGTCTGAAAGCATTACTAAAGTGTTATCGCTACCAACAACGAAAGTGACTTTTCCATGGGAAGTTGCCATTCATGCAGTAGCGAATGCTATCAAAAATGGTGCTGAATTTAGACGGAATGCTCACGTTGTTTCAATCGATAGAAAAGATGATCATTTTATCCTGAATTTAAAAGATGGGACAACCATTCAATCTAAAAACGTGATTAATGCTTCTGGAGTAATGAGCGATATCATTGCTAAAATGATTGAAGATACTCCTGAATTTGAAATTAAACCTCGAAAGGGTGAATACTTTGTTTTAGACCGTAAAGCGGTTGGCCTATTTAAACATGTTATTTATCCACTGCCCACAGCATCCGGTAAAGGCGTACTCATTGTTCCTCAAACTCATGGAAATATTCTTTTAGGCCCTACTTCTTATGAAATTTCCAATCGTGAAGATGAATCAACAACTAGAGATGGAATGAAATATATCAAAGATCAACTAAAATCTTTATCGACTAAAATTCCTTATGATTTAATTATTCGTAATTTTGCAGGGGTAAGAGCGACTTCAACCTATGATGATTTTTACATTCAAGAATCTAAAATTTATCCAGGATTCTATCACGTTGCAGGAATTGATTCTCCTGGATTGACTGCTGCCCCAGCGATTGCTAAATATTTGGTTCAAAATATCATCAAAATGGCGTTGCCTAAAAAAACGAATTTTGATCCGATTCATCAGCCTAAACCACTTTTTCACAGTTTGAGTGATGAAGATAAGAAAAAAGAGATTGAAAAATTTCCGAAACACGGTCACTTAGTATGTAAGTGTGAGAAGGTAACTGAGCAAGATATTATCGACGCTATCCACCAACCCACGGGAAATGACACAATAAAAGGTATAAAAAAACGTGCGCGTGCAGGAGCAGGTTTATGTCAGGGTGGTTATTGTGAGTCTGAAGTATTAAAGATTATTGCTCGCGAAACACATAAACAACCCAATGAAGTCAATTATTATGCTTTAAATACACCGATTTTAACCAAGGAGACGAAAACAAAATGATGAATATTGATCTAACGATCATCGGCGGTGGTGCAGCTGGACTTGCTGCAGCACTTGCAGCCAGTGATCAAAAACTAAAAATTCTCATCATTGAAAGAGAACCTCGATTAGGCGGTATTCTCAATCAGTGTATCCATAATGGTTTTGGACTTCACATGTTCCAAGAAGAACTTACAGGCCCAGAATATGCGCATCGTTTTATTGAATCACTCCAAGAGAAACACATTGATATTTTGTTAGGAACCACAGTGATTGATATTCAAAAGAAAGATGATTTTCATATTACACTAACCTCTGAAAAGGATGGGTATCAACATTTAATAAGTAAAGCAGTGATCATTGCTTCAGGATGCTATGAACGTACACGTGGTGCTGTTCAAATACCAGGTGAACGACCTAAAGGCATCATGCCAGCAGGTAGTGCTCAGCGTTATTTAAATATGGAAGGTTATTTGGTTGGTAAACGAGTGTTCATATTAGGTAGTGGTGATATTGGTCTGATTATGGCACGTCGTATGACACTAGAGGGTGCTGAAGTTTTAGGCGTCGCAGAACTCATGCCTTATTCCAATGGATTAACGAGAAATATCGTCCAATGTTTAAATGATTTTGATATTCCCTTGTATTTATCACATACTGTTACCAATATTAAAGGTAAAGATGTGTTAGAACAAATCACGATACAACAAGTCGATGATCGTTTTGAACCTATCCCTGGAACTGAAAAAGTATTTGAAGTGGATACACTGTTATTGTCCATTGGACTTATCCCTGATGTAGGACTATTTGACTCATTGCAAATGCAAAAAAGTCCGATGACCAAAAGTGCAATTGTTGATCAATCATTAATGACTAATGTTAAGGGACTTTTTGTTTGTGGAAATGCACTTCATGTCCATGATTTGGTTGACTGGGTATCCAAAGAAGGAGAAAAAGCGGGTAAGTATGCGAAAGCATATATTTTAGAAGAAGAACAACGTTTAAAAGATCTTAAGTCTGTGATTGTCGGTCCAAACATCCGCTACGTAGTTCCTCATATGATTGATTTTAATCATCTTGATGAACCCATTCAATGCTCATTTAGAGTCACCAAAAAGATGGCGTTAGGACTCTTTAAAGTTATTCAAAATGGGAAAGTCATTATTCAGAAAAAAGCGAAGTACATCGCTCCTGCTGAAATGGAAAATATTGTGATTAAAAAAGAAGATTTCATATCGAATGACCCTATTGAAATCAGTTTGGAGGAGTTAGCATGAAAGAACTCACATGCATTGTATGTCCAGTAAGTTGTCACTTAACTGTGGATGATTCGCTAAAGGTCGTAGGTAACCGTTGTCCCAGAGGAGAAAAGTACGCAATTGTTGAAATGACCTCTCCAAAACGGATGATAACGACAACAGTTAAAACAACATCGACAGATTGTCCAAGATTGTCAGTGAAAACCAAAGATCCTGTTCCAAAAGAATTAGTGTTTAAAATATTGGAATATTTAAGTGATGTCATTATTCAAAAGGACGTTAATATCGGTGATGTCATTGTTTCTGATATATTTTCAACAGGGGTCGACATTGTAGCAACGAAAGCGATGATTCAACATGATGAGGTAAAGCGATGAAATACATCTTAGCAATTGATCAAGGAACAACGAGTACACGAGCGATAATTTTTGATCACAATTCAAATATTATTGCTATGGCAAGTGAACCCATTCAACAAATCTATCCTCATCCCGGATGGGTTGAACATAGTCCAAACCAGATTTGGGTATCAGTATTAGCAGTGGTTGCTCGCGTACTATTAGAAGCTAATTTAAAACCACAAGATGTTGAAGCGATTGGGATAACTAATCAAAGAGAAACCACCATTGTCTGGGATAAAAAAACAGGACAGCCCATTTATAATGCGATTGTATGGCAATCAAGACAGACTGCACCAATCTGTGATGACCTCAAGAAAAAAGGATACAGTCAACTATTTAAAGCCAAAACAGGTCTACTCATCGATGCCTATTTTTCTGGTACCAAAGTTAAGTGGATTTTGGATAATGTTCCTAATGCAAGAGATAAAGCCAATCGAGGTGAATTGTTATTTGGTACGATTGATACCTGGTTAGTCTATAAGTTGACGGGTGAAACCGTTCATGTCACGGACTATACCAATGCATCACGGACACTTTTATATAACATTCATAAACTAACGTGGGATGAAGAGTTATTAAATATCTTAGGTATTCCCCAATCGATGCTCCCAGAAGTTAAGTCAAGTTCTGAAATTTATGGATATACAATACCTCATCATTTTTTTGGTAAAAAAGTACCCATTGCTGGGATAGCCGGCGACCAACAAGCGGCCTTATTTGGACAAAACTGTTTTGAACAGGGATCTGTCAAAAATACCTATGGTACGGGTTGTTTCATGCTGATGAACACAGGAGATACCCCCATATTATCTGAACATGGTCTACTTACAACCATTGCATGGGGAATCAATGGAAAGATTACGTATGCCTTGGAAGGTAGTGTGTTTGTGGGTGGCTCATCGGTGCAATGGTTAAGAGATGGTATTAAACTCATTCAATCAGCATCCGATACCGAACCACTTGCAAAATCTTTAGCTTCCAATGAAGGTGTCTATATCGTTCCGGCATTCGTCGGTTTAGGAACCCCATATTGGGATTCCGATGCACGTGGTGCTGTTTTTGGATTGACAAGAGGAACAACCAAAGAACACTTTGCACGGGCAATCCTTGAAGCAATTTGTTATCAGTCTATGGATGTCTTACGAGCGATGGAAGAGGATACCAAACTCCCCA
>DAOSEC010000035.1:0-9480 GCA_035362935.1 Bacilli bacterium
TTTTTTTCTGACAATGGTTCGATTCGTATCTCCATATTCAGAACACCCCGTTTCCTTCACCTTTAGTGTATCATAAAGTAAATGATTCACAAACAAAAAACAAATTTATGTTGTATTATTTTGATTAGTTTATGAAAATGGGTTTTTCCTTATACCATTCCATAATTTGATTTTGTTCAAGTGGTCTTGCAAAATAGTATCCTTGTGCATAATCGCAGTCAAGTTTTGTTAATAAATTCGCTGTCATTTCGTCTTCTACACCTTCAGCGACTGTTTCAAGTCCTAGTTTATGTGCAAGTTTGATTGTTGCCTCAACAATACTACATACACCAGGATTCGTGGCCATTTCTTTGACAAAAAAGCGATCTATCTTTACAATGTGAATCGGAAAACGACTTAAGTAGGACAGAGATGAGTACCCTGTACCAAAATCATCAATCGATAATTTAATCGAAAATTCCTTTAACATTTGAAGAAGTTCTGTGCTTTTTTGAGGATTTTCCATCAAAGCGGATTCTGTAATTTCAAATTCGATTAAATTGGGATTTACTTTGCTTTCTTTTATGATTGAAATCATTTTTTCTACAAAAGTAACATTATATAAGTTTTGGGTTGAAATATTAATCGAAACACCTATGTTAAGGTTAGCATCTTGGAAACATTTCACTTGTTGGATTCCTTGGTTTAATACCCATTCGGTTAAGGGGTTGATTAATTGTGTTTCTTCAATCATCGGAATAAAGTCCATTGGTGCAATCGCACCAAGTTTTTCATGATCCCAACGAATGAGTGCTTCTGCACTGTTTGAAGATTTGGTTTTTAAATGAATTTTTGGTTGATAAACAAGTCTTGTTTGATTTGTTGCTAATGCTTTTGGAAACGATCCTAAGATTTCTAAATCTTTCATGTTTGGTTCATGTTCTTTGATGTATGTTGCGAATGGTTGATGAATGATTTCTGCGTGTCTTGCTGCTGCATTTGCTTGCTCAATTTTTGTAACAAACGGCACTTTTTCAATTGTTGTTCCAATCGCAGTTTTTAAATAAACTGGTATTTGATCAATCATGAATGGATTTTGAAACATCATCGATATTTCTTCTAAACAAGGTGTAATCGAATCTTCTTTTATGATGATTAATAAACGATTGGAATCGATTTGAATTAACTTCATTTTGCATACCATATGTTTCGTAAGCCGTTCTTCTACTTGCTTTAGTACACTAATATAGCGATGTTGACCGAGTAAATCAACAATGTTGTTATGATTTAAAACGCGAACAGACACGACATGATCGCTATCAACGGTTACAAATTCTGTTGATAAATTATGTTTTGGATCAAGTGATTGAAGGGTTGGTAGTTTTGATACTGCATCGTGGGTAAGAAGACCAATAATTTCCTTCGTGCTTTCTTTAAAGTTTTTAAAGAAGAATCCAGCAATTCCACCAACAATCACAAAGAAGACTAACCGGTATATCCAGTTTGATAGCATTTGCATTTCACCAGTTACAATATCCATCGGCATAAAAGGACCTAATAACAATCCACCTAATAATCCCACAAGTATTCCTCCTCTCATCCCAAAAAATATACTTGCAATTACAATCGGAATGTACATTGTGTGTGAATATACAAACCGGTTCCCATTCATAAAGTACACTAATATATAAATTATTGGAAAAAACAATGTAATTACTACTGCAGTAATTGTTTGTTGTTTTTTATCAATAAACAACATATTTCTAATTTTTACTTTTGTATCGTTCGACATGGTATCCCTCTTTTCAAAAATGATGTCAATGCCCTAACTTGTTCATATCGTATCAACATTTTTTCACATTACCATTATAACATAGCACTTGGCAATACCCTATCAACTACAAATGTGTAAATGGGTTCAAAAACCTGTATTAAAGTATGTCTATAACCCCCTCTTTACACAATAACTAGTTGTATAATGTGTAAAAATTTCTAAAAAGAAAAAACAGCATCTAGCTGTTTTGATTCATCTCTATTTCAAGTTGTTGGTGAACCAAATCGACTCCAAGTTTCGTTTCACTTGAGTATGGAATAAACACATCATCATTTGCCATCTTAAGTTTGATTTTTATTGCTTTGACATGCTTTGCAATCAATGTTTTCCCAATTTTATCTGCTTTGGTCGCAACTACAACTACTTTTAGATTGTAATGTTTTAAAAATTGGTACATCAAACAATCATCTGTAGATGGATCGTGTCTCAAATCGACAAGTAAAAAAGCACATTTTAGTGTTTGTCTAGATAATAGATAGGTTTCAATCATCTTACCAAAGGCAACCTTCTGCTCTTTACTAGCAACTGCGTATCCATATCCTGGGACATCGACAAATAAACATTCATTATTCACATTATAAAAATTAAGTGTTTGTGTTTTCCCTGGTTTTGCTGAGGTTCGTGCGATATTCTTTCGGTTTAAAATCGTGTTGATAAATGTGCTTTTCCCAACGTTTGATCGTCCCAAAAAGACAAACTCTGGGAGTAAGTCATTCGGGTAGTGTGCGGGATCAGTTCCACTTTTTAAAAACTCTGCTGACCTAATTATCATTCATTTCACCTCTATCATCATTTTATCATACATTTGTCTTTTTACAAAAGAAAAAAGTGGCGAGTTTTCTTCGCCACTTTTTCAAGTAACATGTATTCTATAAGCCATGTTCTGTACTTCCTATATAAATAAGAAGTGGTAATCATTTATCTCAAGGTTACCCTTGCTTCGAACTCGTTTGATTCCTTGTTCAAAGTGCCCCTACCAAAATTTGGGTTTCTAGCTTGAGGGGTTTACCCGTTCCACCTCTACTATTTCTAGTAGAAATCGTCACTGTGGCACCTTAGGGGATTGGTCCATATCCATAAGGACTTAGGATGTCTTCCCGCCGTCAGCCGTTACACTGCCCTAACTACGATAACGTTAGGCACAAACACTACTGGCATCTCAGCCAGTGCTAGCATGGACTTTCCTAACGCAGCATCTTACAACTACGCTCGATTACCCGAATACATATTTATTATATCATATTTTGATATCGTTGAAAAGATTACTCACCTTGAGACATCAAAGCTTCTTTTCTCGATAAGTTAATGCGACCTTTTTCATCGACTCCTGTCACTTTAACTAAAATTTCATCACCCACAGCAACAACATCACTCGTTTTTTCAACACGTTCTTTCGCTAGTTGTGAAATGTGAACAAGTCCATCACATCCATCCCATAATTCAACGAATGCTCCATAGTTTTCAACGCGTAATACTTTACCAGTGTACACTTTTCCAACTTCCACTTCACGAACCAAATCTTCAATGATTTTGGCAGCTTTCTCAATCCATTCGGTTTCCGTATGCATTAAGAATACTCTTCCGTCTTGTTCAATATCAATTTTAATTTCGTTACATTGTTTGATGATTTCTTGAATAATTTTTCCACCAGCTCCAATCACATCGCGAATCTTATCTGGATTAATGCGAATAATTTTGATTTTTGGTGCGAATTTGCTTAATTCTTTACGTGATGAAGAGATTGTTCCCATCATATGTTCAAGAATCGTCATACGCCCAACATGAGCAGCAGCAAGTGACTCTTCTAAGATTTGACGGCTTAATCCTCGAATTTTAATGTCCATTTGAAGTGCTGTAATCCCTTTTTTGGTTCCAGCGACTTTAAAGTCCATATCTCCTAGATGATCTTCCATCCCTTGAATATCAGTTAAAATCGTGTATTGGTCACCTTTGGTAATTAATCCCATCGCTACCCCAGCAACTGGTGCTTTGATTGGAACCCCAGCAGCCATTAACGCCATTGTACCGGCACAAATTGATGCTTGGGAAGTTGATCCGTTGGATTCTAAGATTTCACTTACAACACGAATGGTATATGGGAATTCATCTTCAGAAGGGATTACTTGTAATAATGCACGTTCTCCTAATGCCCCATGACCAATTTCACGACGACCTGCTCCACCATACCGTCCTGTTTCCCCAACACTAAATGGTGGGAAATTGTAATGTAACATGAATCGTTTTCCTTCGTCTTCCCCCAAACCATCAATGATTTGTTCCTCTCCAAGTGCACCTAGAGTAACAATTCCTAATGCCTGTGTTTGACCTCGTGTAAAGAGTGCTGACCCATGTGTACGTTCTAAGATGTCAACGCGAGAAGATAATGGACGGATTTCATCCACTTTTCTACCATCTGGTCGTACCTTATCTTCTGTAATTAAGCGTCTAACTTCTTCTTTGACAATATTATCTAATACTTCTTTTACTTGTCTAATTTTAAGTTCAACTTCTTCGTCTTGTTTTAACACTACTTCAAAGTGTGCTACCACTTTGTCATTGATTTCATCAATCGCATGGTATCTACCAAGTTTATCTTCGATACGTACTGCTTTGATCAAATCAGCTTCTGCCATTTGACGAACGGAATTGTTAATGTCTTGATCTACTTCATAAAGTTCAATCGCTAATTTTGGTTTTCCAATTTTATTTGCAACTTCGATTTGGAAGTCACAAAGACGTTTGATTTCATCATGACCAAACATGATTGCCTCAAGCATATCAGCTTCGCTTACTTCTTTGGAAGCAGATTCAACCATGTTGATTGCTTCTTTTGTTCCAGCAACCACGAGTTCAATGTCACTTCTTGACATTTCTGCCACAGTTGGATTAATGATTAACTTTCCATCAACACGACCAACAATCGCTCCAGCGATTGGTCCTTCAAATGGAATATCAGAAATCATCAAGGATAAACTTGACCCTAGCATTGCTGCCATTTGGCTCGAATAATCCGCATTTGAACTAAGTACGGTGTCAATCACTTGTACTTCGTTACGGAATCCTTCTGCGAACAATGGACGTAATGTTCGGTCAATTAATCTTGATGTTAATGTCTCATTTTCCGTTGGACGACCTTCTCGTTTGAAAAATCCACCTGGAATTTTACCTGCTGCATACAGTTTTTCTTGATATAAGACCATTAGTGGGAAGAAATCTCCACTGGTTGGCTTGGTTGAGGCAACCGCTACAGACAATACTGCAGTGTCTTCATATCGGATTAATACGGCTCCGTTAGCCTGCTTCGCTAACTCACCTGCTTCGGCGATAAACTTTTTACCGCCATGAACGTATTCAAATACGTGTTTTTCACTCATCTATTTTCACTCCTTTAAAACCCTTAGAAAAATCGATTTAAATAGTGTGAAAGGGCAACAAGACAGTTGCCCTTTATGCACTATTTTCTTAAGCCTAATTTGGCAATCAAATCACGATAACGTTGTAAATCTGAGTTTTTTAAATAAGTTAATAGATTTCTACGGTGTCCTACTTTTTTAAGTAATCCACGACGTGAATGGAAATCATGACTATGAACTTTTAAATGTTCATTCAACTTATTGATTTCAGCTGTTAAAATCGCGATTTGTACTTCAGATGAACCAGTATCACCTTCAGCGCGCGCAAAATCTTTAATGATAAGCGCTTTTTCGTCTTTTGTTAAGCATGCCATAACATGTTCCTCCTATTCTGATAAAAAGTCACCATAAACCTAGTGATCCGTCGGAAGTATCGCTATACTACGTAAATGGTCATAATATATTGTACCACAAAATGAAATTTTTGCAAGAAAAATCCACTTTTTCTTCTACCTGTTGGGTAGTATGTCTTTCATTGCCTCAATTGCTTCCATCTTATCTTGATGAATACGTTCAATCAAGTCTTCAATCTTTGGAAACCAAAGTTCATCACGGATTCGATAGACAAAATCGACATTGATTTCTTCACCATAAATGTCTTCTTCAAAATCTATAATATGTACTTCTAATCGTAATCTTGTTGTAGTGTTAATCGTTGGATTAAATCCAATGTTACATATTCCTAAATACTGTTTGTCGTGAACGGTAACAATCACACCATATACGCCTGATTTAATTTCTTGATAACGTTCAGATAGTTCAATATTGGCTGTTTTAAACCCCAATGTTCGACCAACTTTTCCGCCTGGTGAAACCGTACCAGCAATCGCGTAATAGCGCCCTAAGATATCTCTTACGGTGGTCACATCGCCTTTTGACAATAATTCACGAATTAAAGTAGCTCCCATTTTTGCATCTTGAAATAGAATTTCATCTACAACACAAACGGTTACTCCTTGTTTGGTGGAACGTTGTAAAGTTTCAACATTTCCCATTCCACGATATCCATAACGATAATCAAATCCAGCAACAATCGTATCAACATCGAGTTGATTGATGTAGTTATCTAAAAATTCGTTTGGTAACATCGATGCTACTTCTAAGGTAAAATGAATGATAATCATAAAGTCAATACCAAGTTCAGACAAAATTGAAATCTTTTTTTCAAGTGGGGTAATGTATGTATTCTCGATTCGTTTTCCTAACACATAGTCTGGATGGGGATCAAACGTAACGATACAAGAAGCCTTTTGCTTCTCTTTTGCTATTTCTTTTACCTTACCAATGATTGTTAGATGCGCTTTATGTAACCCATCAAATTGACCAATTCCGATGACCATTTGTGGTAGTACAGGAATGTGATCTCCATGCATCAATCGTATTACTTCCATACTCGAACCGCCTTATAAACGTTTTCTTCTTTTTGATATATTGCAAGAAGTTTTCCTTGTTTGTTAAGCAAAACAACTTGGTTGTCTCTAACTGGATCAACATTTGTTAATGATATTTTCATCCCATTCAAAACCTTTAACATGATCTCATCGCTTACCACTACTTGTGGTAGGTGTGATAAACTTTGTTCAATTGGGATAATTGTTATATGTTTTTCTTTGATGTCTTCCATCGTAACAGCGTCCTCTATTGAGAAGATACCACTCTTTTCTCGAATCAAACTCTTCATATGAGCTGGGTATCCGAGTCGTTTCCCTATTTCAACACATAAAGTGCGAATGTAGGTTCCCTTCGATGCTCTTACTCGAAACGAAAATGTTGCTAGCTGATCTCTTAACTCGATTTCTGAGGTTCGGCTAATCTCAAAAATAGTAATTGTTCTAGCAGCACGCTCAACCTCAATGTTATTTCTAGCATACTCATAAAGTTTTTTTCCATCTACCTTAACAGCAGAATACATTGGTGGCACTTGTTCCATAGATCCCACTAAAGTTGTCAAAGCTTCATCTACTTGTTCTAGTGACATCCTTTCTACAGGTAACATAGAGGTAATTGCTCCACTTGCATCTTCGGTATCGGTCGCATATCCAATCGTGACTTCACATAAATAGGTCTTGTCCACTTCTTCTAAAAAGGGAATAACTTTTGTTGCATCGTTAATCGCTATGACCAATACGCCTGTTGCATCTGGGTCAAGTGTACCTGTATGACCAACCTTTTTTGTTCCCACACTTTTTCGTACAATATTAACAACATCATGAGATGTCATTTGCTTAGGTTTATTCACAATTAATATTCCATTCATAAGACACCTCAACTACTCGTTATTGTAACACAAACTAGCATATTTTTCAAAGATTAACGACATTTAAAAAGCACCTAGTCCTACAAGATCTAGATGCTTTTTATACCGATGGTTGATCAAAATCTTGATAATCAATCATGTCATCGTATTGTTCAATGATTTTAGCTTGTTTCGCCTTCTTCGTTTTTCCTGCGTAAAGAAAGGTGAGGGTTGCTACTATCGTGATCACAGTTGCGATTAAAGTAAAAACTGAAATCACATCACGAACAAATTCTTCGTTCGCAACGTTTTTAAATACCAAAAGGACCGCAGCTACAAAGAAAAATCTCATATTTCTTGATAGGTTTGAACTGATTAATGCGCTTTTAAGAGATAACCCCGCAGCTAAGGCGACATATAGAATCAAACTATATGGAATAGGGGTAATCCCCGAGATAAAAATTGCCTTACTCCCATGCACAACAAAAAGTTGTTTTGCTTTCGCAATTCCTTCTTCATTTCGAAATATAAATTTGATTAATCGTTCTGCTTTAATCAATCTCATCAAGAACCAAACGATGATGATTCCTATGTTTGTACCAATAACTGAAATGACAGCTAACCAAAGTAACATCCATTCATTGGTTGCATAGGTAACCGATAGTGGCATTTGAATGACTTCTGTTGGAGGTATCAGTGAAATTGTTTCGAGTATAGCATACAAGAATAGACCCAAAGGCCCCATTGCTTCAAAAAAATTTTGCATTGCTTCTAACAATGTTTCACCCCCATTCATCATTTTACTTATTATAGCATACCATTTTTCAATTATCAATTATAAAGTATACTTATTCAAACGATAAATGTTACCTTACTATTTGATGTGTGAACTATTATTGTTGTGTTGTTTTTCTTGTTCTTTTTCAAGTTTATATTTGACAGAAAGTTTTATTAGATTTGCTCCTTCAACCAATACCAGTGTTAAAACAATTAAAACAACAATGAATAAAATAAGGCTTGTATTGCCAAAAAAGTCTTTTAAGAAGCTTAAAAATGTAATATACAAAATGGTTTTTCCAACAAGTATGTTTTGATTGACTGGGATATCATCTTCTAACTCGTTAGCATCGCCTTTGGTAATTAAATGTGTTCCAGTTTGATCGCTACGAATATCGACTACTCTATGTGTAATAATTACATCATGTGTCACTCCACCTAAAGTGATTGTAGAGTGAAACGACACAATATCATCTATTTTTATATCTTGAATTCGACTATCCTTAACTAATAAGATCGTACCAATCGGAAGTGTCGGTTCCATACTACCTGTCTCGACAAACATTAGGTAATGTCCGAAAATTTTTGGAATGGTTTGATTTTGCTTTGCTTGAATGAACAAAAAACTTGCGTAAATCGCAAAAGTTAGCGATATAAAAAGCATCCCTATCGATATCAAATTTATAATTTTTTTTATCATAATATGTCCTTTTCTACATTGCTGTTACAGTGAACTTTCCAATGATTAGCGTCAATCTTTGATATGGATTGCTGTCACCTGAGGATGCTGGTACAAATTTAAAGGTGAAATGTAGTTCTATTGTTTGGTTTACACCAACAACAACATCATTTGCTAACATAAATCCATCCATTGGTAGTCTCTCAGCCATAAGTTCACTCATTTGTTCATCCACATAGGATCTTGCTGGGATGTTAGGATGGGTTAAGTCAACATAAAAGACAGTGGTGAGGATATTTTCATTATCATCTCCATCCGTTATGTTCTCTACATCAAAAGAAACGACAATCGGTGATAGTCCATAATTGGTAACAGCAATTTTAAAATGTTTATACTGACCTGGTTGCCAATTATCTATCTCGTAAAAGAGCGGTGAAATCTCTGTATATAATGGTATATCATCAAGTTCATCAACGATATTATCATAGTCTAAATCAATTCCAACATAAAACTTGGTTTCAAATATTGGATCGTTAACAGGAAGTTCGACATCACCTAGAAA
>DAOSEC010000036.1:0-8228 GCA_035362935.1 Bacilli bacterium
TTATATCACAGAGGTTCCTTTTTGTATTTACCCAAAACTATTTTACACGAAGATACGAATAATTTCATTTGAGTTTTAAAATGTTCTATGATATAATACTCATTAGTAATACGATGATGAAGATAAGTAATCTAATTGTTTTGTGATAGAGAGTAACTGGTCGGTGGAAAGTTACCAAAGCAATCGATGAAGCTCCTTCGGAGTGGGACTAATCACCCCCGTAGATGAATGCGTTAAATTCACTTCAATTAAGGAGCGTAGTTTATGACTACGAATTAGGATGGTACCGCGAGAATGTTCGTTCCTATTTTGGAAAATAGGAACTTTTTATTTTGGGAGGACAAACGATGAAATACTTAAAAAGTTATGAAATTCGACAAATGTGGCTAGACTTCTTTGCTTCAAAACAACATGAGTTGATTGAAAGTGCACCACTGATTCCAATGAATGATCCAACGTTACTTTGGATCAATGCTGGTATTGCACCACTAAAGAAATACTTTGATGGAAGAGAAGTGCCGAACAACCGTAGAATGGCAAATGCACAAAAGTCCATTCGTACCAATGACATTGATAATGTCGGAAAAACTGCCAGACACCATACCTTTTTTGAGATGCTTGGTAACTTTTCAGTTGGAGACTATTTTCGTAAAGAAGCTCTTGCGTGGGGATATGAATTATTAACAAGTCCGAAATGGTTTGGGTTTGATATTGACAAACTATATTTTACGTATTATCCGACCGATATTGAAACAAAAGAGTACTGGATTACACTTGGGGTAAGCCCGTCTCATCTAGTTCCCCTTGAAGGAAACTTCTGGGAAATTGGCGAAGGTCCATGTGGTCCATGTACGGAAATCTTTTACGATCGCGGTGTTGCTTACGATCCAGAAAACATCGGGGAACGAATGCTATTTGAAGAAATTGAAAACGACCGTTACATTGAAATTTGGAACATTGTGTTTAGCCAATTCAATGCCAAAGAGGGACTAAGCCGTAATCAGTATAAGGAACTACCTAGTAAAAATATTGATACAGGGGCTGGTTTAGAACGTATCGCATGTGTGATGCAAGAAACTGTTACAAACTATGAAACCGATTTGTTCTACCCAATCATTGAAGCAGTATCCGAAAAATCGGGAATTACCTACACTGGTCAAATGGCATTTAAAGTAATTGCGGACCACATTCGCAGTGTAAGTTTTGCGATTGCCGATGGAGCGATTTTATCAAACGAAGGAAGAGGGTATGTATTACGCCGCATCTTAAGAAGAGCAATTCGTTATGGTAAAAAACTTGGAATCAATGAACCATTTTTATACAAACTTGTTAGCGTGGTTGTTGATATTATGAATGCTTATTATGGTTACTTAAAAGGAAAACAAGAGACAATCGAAAAAGTAATTCGAATCGAAGAAGAAAAATTCTTCCAAACCCTAGAAACTGGGGAAAAGAAGTTAATTGATATTATGAATTCCAGTAGCGAAAAAGTTGTAAGTGGAAAATCGGCATTCTTACTCTATGATACGTTTGGATTTCCACTTGAGTTAACCGAAGAAGTCGCTTCTGAATATGGATTTATCGTAGATAAGATTGGTTATTCAGAAGAACTTGCTCAACAAAAAGAACGCGCTAGAAACGCAAGAGGCCAAGAACAATCGATGAATGTCCAATATGAGGATATGATTGGATTTAAGGAAGAGGTAACATTTACTGGGTATTCTAGTTTAGCAGAAGAGTCCACCATTTTAGCAATCTTTGAGGAAGGAATTTCTGTTAAAGAAGCAAGTGGAATTGTTAATATCGTGACAAAGATTACTCCATTTTACGCCGAAAGTGGTGGTCAAATTGGAGATACCGGTGATATGGTAATCAATGGAACAAAGGTGGCTGTCTTAGATACCCAAAAACTTACCGGTGGACAAGCTGTTCATTTAGTTGATCTATCTGGTGTTGAAGCACGCGTTGGAGATCAAGTGAGCTTACATGTCGATCAAGTAAGACGCAAGAAGATTATGGCAAACCATTCTGCGACTCACCTTTTAAACCATGCATTACGTCAAGTTCTTGGATCTCATGTTGTTCAACAAGGATCGAGTGTATCCGATACTGGATTGCGATTTGATTTTAACAATTATCAAAACTTAACTGAAGATGAAATCCTTACCATAGAAACCTTAGTCAATCAAGCAATAAGAAGTGCTTACAATGTCAATATCACCCATACTACGGTTACGAAAGCAAAAGAAATGGGTGCACAAGCTGTATTTGGTGAAAAATATGGCGATGTTGTTCGCGTCATCGATATGACATATAGTATGGAACTTTGTGGGGGAACTCACGTATCAAACACATCAGAAATCGAACAATTCGCAATCAAAAGCGTAGAATCGAAAGGCAGTGGAATTTTCCGAATTGAAGGATTAACGTTTCATGGAATTGAGTCTGGACTAAAAGATGCAACAATGTCCTTTGATAAAGAAATCGATGCCATTGTCTCGAAGGGCAGTGACATTGTAAAAAAAGCAGCAGAGGAAGGGATTGTGTTATCACTAAATGTGAATACAGTCGTGCCATTTGTTCCAAGTTATCAATATATCATTAACAAACGTATCAAACTACAAGAGTTAAAAGATTCCATCAAAGAATTAGATAAAACCTACAAAGAACTTCATCGTGAAAAAGGGGGATCGGTAATCGACCAACTTATAAGTGATGTTCGAGTGATAAATGGGGTGAGTGTCCTAATCACAAAAGTAAATGGGTTAGATGCTTTGATTGTTAAAGATTTAGTTGATGAACTTGTAAACCGATTAGGAAAATCATTTGTTTTGATAGCATCTAGTTTAGAAGACAAAGTTATCTTTGTTGCGAAAACAAAGGAAACCTCATTACACTGTGGAAACTTAGTCAAAGAAGCAGCGATTATCAGTGGTGGAAATGGTGGAGGACGTCCTGATTTTGCTCAAGCAGGTGCGAAATTAATGCAAAACATTGACTTAAGTTTACAAAAAGTGATACAATTAGTAGGAGACTTTTTATGAGAATTATCGGTTTAGATCTAGGTAGTAAGACGATTGGCATAGCGATAAGCGATGAATCAGGAGTGGTTGCTACCCCTGTTGAAACAATATATTATCGTTCCAATCAATTAGAATATGGATTAGAAAAACTACTCCCAATCCTAAAAGAGAAAAATATAGATAAAATTGTTTTGGGTTTACCAAGAAACATGGATGGATCAACTGGTTCTCAAGGAGAGTATTCCATAGCATTTAAAGCCATGCTAGAAAAGGCTACTGGATTAGAAGTGATTTTAATTGATGAGCGACTTACTAGTATGCTAGTTTCAAAAGCGATGACTTCGGGCGATGCTTCCCGCGAACAAAAAAAAGGCGCGGTAGATAAGCTAGCAGCTACTGTCATTTTACAAACGTATTTAGATCAAAAAAAATAAAAGGAGAAAGAAAATGGAAAAGAAACAATTATTAGACAATCAATTAACATTCATCGATGAAGAAGGAAATGAAATATTATGTAATATTTTATTTACATTCCACAATGACGATTTCAAGAAAGACTATGTATTATTCTACCCAGTAGGACAAGAAGAGTCTGAAGAACAAATCGACGTGATGGCAGCAAGCTTTATCGCTGAAGAAGAAAATGGAAGCTTATCTCCAGTTGAAACCGAAGAAGAATGGGATATGATTGAAGATATGCTAGAACAATTCGAAGAAAACATGGAGTCAGGAGAACACCATCATCACCATCACCATGATCATGATCACGATCATGAGTGCTGTGGTGGACATGATCACGAATGTGAGTGCGGTGAAGGCGATGAAGAATGCGCTGAAGACGAAGAAGGATGCTGCTGTAAAAAAGAAGCAAAATAAACCCTTAACATTGAGACATCTATTCGATATAGATGCCTGTTTTTACAAGTAATTCATTTTGAGAAAGGGGACATGCTAACATGGGTTCTGTTATCAAACGATCCACTAGCATTGTATTGTTGATACTAATGTTTATCTTAAGTGGATGCGCAAATCAAGTCCGAAGCATTACACCAAAAAAAGCGCTATCAATGTTAGAAGAAGATTCTAGCGTTGTCTTAATTGATGTAAGAACGTATGAAGAATTTTTACAAGTTCGCATTCCTGGTGCGAAATTATTACCACTCGCAGAAATCGAGGAAAGACACTTAGAAATGATGCCAGATAAAGATGCAACCTATATCATTTATTGTCGTAGTGGCAATCGTAGTGTAGAAGCGATTTTAAAATTAAAAGAATTAGGATATACTTCTCTTTACGATTTGGGTGGAATAATTGACTGGCCCTATGAAACCATTGGTTCCTAATCTATTAGGAACCTTTTTTTGTGCTTGAATACCTTTTGCGATTGGTATATAATGGAACCAATAAAGGATGTGAACGTAATGTTTAAAAAACAACGCAATGTATTACTAACAATGCTTTTCATGATTTTTATTATCGTTGGATGTACACCTACTGCAAAACCAATTCCTGTTGGAATCGAAGTTACTCCTCTATCACAAACGGAATTTGAAATCGGATCCACCATCGATTTTTCTAGTTTGGTGGTAAAAGCAATTCTTGATGATGGTTCAGAAGAAGTTTTATTAGCAACTGATTTTACGGTAACAGGTTACAACATGAATATACTTGGAGAACAAACCATTACGATAACTTATGGTGCGTTTACAAAGACATTTAACATTCAAGTCATTCCAACAGAGCAAAACCTGGAAGCATTTGACGCCTTTTTAAATAATCTCTTTGTTCGATATTTACAAGGGGATGCGTTTAGCATCAATTACTTGTTATTACATCCAGAAGCATTTGGTCTTGAAACCGAATCTGCAAGCCTACCTCGCATCACACAAGATGATTTTTTAGGTATGATGGAAGATGCGAGTGATGATTTAGACTTTCTATATACGTTTGAATTTAGTCAACTTTCTCCTAAACAACAACTTACTTATAAAGTTTTAGAGTCTACGTTAAAAGCAACCCTTGATTTTGAAGACCATTATTATTTGGCAAATGGGTTTTTGGGATCTTATCTTGGGTATCAAGCACAACTTCCTATTTTACTCGCAGAATATCGCTTTGATGATACGAGTGATATTGAGCATTATTTTGAAATGATTTCAGATATTCCGGATGCATTTGAAAATTATTTTCTATATGAGGTTGAACGAAGTGCGTTGGGATTTGGAATGGCAGATTTTGTAATCGATAAAGTGATTGAACAATGCAATAATATGCTGGCTTCGCAATCAAATCCATACCTTGTTGCCAACTTTAATGCAAAAGTCGATGGATTAGAGTTTCTAACCGAAACAATGAAACAAAACTATAAAGAACAACATACTACGTTAATTGAAACAGCATTTTTTGGCGGTTATCAATATTTAAAAGACAATCTTCCACAATTAAAAGGAAACCAATCACACAATGGTGGACTCTATTATTTAGATGGAGGAAGAGAGTACTATCAAGCTTTGTTTGAGGATGCAACAGGTGTTGTCATTGATGTTCCTGATGCATTTACTTATCTTGAAACAAAAGCGAATCTATTTTATCAAGAATATTCGACGTTATCAGCTAATCCATCCATCATTCAGGAATATTTTGCATTGCGTTTTTCGACGCTAAGCGGAAGTGCAATCGTGGATTTTCATAAAGATCAAATGAATGGCATATACCCAGCACTAACCAATCCTGTGAATTTCCAAATTAAGCAAGTAGATGCTTCCATGCAAGACAATTTTTCTCCTGCTGCCTATTTCTTATCACCAATTGATGCATTTGTCACAGAAACAATGTATCTAAATCCAAAACACACAAATAACTCCAATTATGTCTATATGACTCTTGCTCACGAGGGTTACCCAGGACACTTGTACCAACATGTGTACTTTAAAAGTGAGGTAGATGCTCCATACATAAGACATATTATGAATTTTTCCGGATATACCGAAGGCTGGGCAACTTATGTTGAGCATAAATCCTTAGGCTACGCCTCAGGTACTTCTAGAGCTAAAAATTTATATTTAGCTGAGGCAAGATTCAATGCTGCTTTAACAGCGATTATTGACATTGGAATCCATTACTACGGATGGAAAGTAGAAGATATTGGTACCTATTTAAATACCAAATATGGATTTGGTACAACAGGATATCAAGCCCTATATGAACAACTCGTAGAAATTCCAACCAATGTTTTAGAATACTACTATAGTTATTTTACAATATTAGATATGTATTTCGATGCGGTGACAAGACTTGGAAATAAGTTCAATGAATTAGAGTTCCATAAAGTGATTTTAGATACGGGTCCTGCTCCATTTGCGATTGTACAAGAACAAATGAACAAATACATTGCTTTGAAATTGGCATCATAAGATTGGTAGTTCTATGGTGAAACGAATCAATCGTGCTAAGTATGCTAGTTTGTTTGCTTTGTTCGCAGCACTGTTTTATGGTATTAGTATTCCAGTATCTAAGTTACTATTAGGAAACCTCTCTCCTTATTTGCTTTCTTCCTTACTTTATTTTGGCGCAGGTTTCGGGATGTTATTCATCGTAACGGTGTCCAAACAACAAAGTTACAATCGAGTATGGACGTTTCAGGCAAAGGATATGAAGTACATAGTTTTGATGATTCTACTCGATATCATAGCACCAATTGTGCTAATGATTGGATTGCTTCAAACAACAGCATCAACAGCCTCACTTCTTAACAATTTAGAAATCGTGTTTACGAGTGTGATTGCGATGATGTTTTTCAAAGAGATGATTGGAAAGAAGATGTGGATTGCCATCCTATTCATCATAGTGGCAGGAACATTACTATCCTTTGATGATTTGTCAACAATCCATTTTTCGATTGGATCTTTGTTCATAGTATTAGCTGCGCTATCTTGGGGGTTTGAAAACAATTGTACTAGAATGTTATCCCATCATAATCCAATTCACGTTGTGGTAATAAAAGGATTAGGATCTGGACTAGGTGCCTTATTGATCGCACTTTTTCTCAAAGAAGTAAACTCTACTTGGTATTATATAATCTTTGGTCTTGTGCTTGGGTTTGTATCTTACGGATTAAGTTTGTATTTTTACATCGGAGCACAACGAACATTAGGGGCATCTCGAACGAGTGCATTTTATGCAACTGCACCATTTGTTGGAGCATTGTTATCGGTTGTCTTTTTAAAAGAAACAATTACATGGATCTTTGTGGTATCATTCCTCATCATGTTATCTGGAACCTATTTGGTACTACTCGAACAGAAAAAGCAATAAAAAAAATACGCTATTGGATAAAACCCGATAGCGTATTTTAATTATATTAAAACTCTAATTTTAGAGCCATACCTTCATCGTATATCGCACCTATTTTAAATCCTAGGCTTTGATATAGTTTGATTGCAGGTGTGTTTTGTCGGTTAACACCGATTTCAATTCGTTTAGCTCCATGCTTTTTTAAGATCTCTAATCCTTTTTGAAGCATAAATTTACCATACCCACGATGTTGATATTTTTTGTCCACTAAAAGTACATCGACATGAAAGTGATTAATTTTTGGATTAATGGTTAGTACCATCATTCCGAGGGCTCTACCGGAGTCGGTTAAGACATAAAGACGACGTTCTCTTGGTTTCATGAGTGAATAGGCTATGGTTGTTTTTGGATCTAATACAAATGTTTCTTGATTTTTTTCAATCGATAGTGTCAACGCATCCCAACCATTGATTTCATTGAATGATTCAAGTTTTGGTTTTGTCGGATAGGTTGTTTCTTCCTCCATCACTCTGCGTAACTCTTTTCGCAAGTAAATCCATTCGTTGTTTTCTCGTTTTAAGATTTGAACTTCATTGGTTAAATGGATGTAAGAAAGTTTTTTGGTGAAATCTACATATAGGTTGATTTCATATCCTAACATTTGAGTTGCTGCACAAAGAATTCCATTGACACGTTCTCCAATTGGTGAAAAGCCACTGTTATTATAGGTGCATGCGAGCTTCCAACCTTGTTTACTTAAGAGTTTTTTGTATTGCAAGCCAAACATTAGTTTGATGGTATCATCAAAAGTAAATAATATGGCTTGTGGAACTTCTTTATCAAACGGAAGTCGGATACGGATTTCTTGATGAAGAACTCCATAAGATGTAGTGGATGCTAGGCTTGATTGTT
>DAOSEC010000037.1:0-7797 GCA_035362935.1 Bacilli bacterium
TTTAAATCTTTATTTTGGAATTTCTTTTCTAGTTTTGCCATAGCTTCTTTCACTCGCTTTTCAGCTTCTTTAAGAGCTGGTTCTACTTTTTCTTCAATCTTCTTTTCGAGTTCTATTATTTTATCTTTTCTAAACTCTATTTTTGAAGTTGCTTTGTCGACTGCTTTTTGAATGGTCTCTCCCATCTTTTCAAGTTTGCGTCCCATTTTTTCCATTGCTTTTTCGTGTTTTCTCATTTGTTTGTCTATGTCATCTTCATCTTCATCGTCATCTTCGTCGTCTTCATCTTCATCTTCGTCATCTTCATCGTCATCTTCGTCATCTTCATCGTCATCTTCGTCGTCTTCATCTTCATCTTCGTCATCAACTTCACCGTCATCTTCGTCTTCATAATCGTCTTCATAATCGTCGTCTTCAACTTCTTTTTCGTTGTCATTTAAAGATTGGGATACTTTGTCAATAGAATCGTCTTTTGCTTTTTTCTCATTATTTAAATTTTGTAATAATACTCTAGCTTCCTCAATTGTAATAATGCCTTGTTCTAACAAATCTAAAATTTCTTCTTTCGCTTTCATCGGTTTCCCTTCTTTCTAAAATTTTTGCTACAAAAACTTACAAAAATGTTTGTAAAAATTCTCGTAAATAGTTTTGGTTTGTCGTAGATCGATGTGAGTACTTCATCAACTATTTCCTGTTGGATTACTGGTTTCATTTCGATCCCTCCTTTTACTTATTTTCTTTCACCTTTTAATAGTACAATTGCTTCTTCAACAGATATTTCTTTGTCAGCAACTCTTTTTAGTATTTCGTTTTTGCTCGGTTTGTCAGGCTTATTTGGTTTGTATGGCTGATACACAGGGCTAGGCTCAAACTCATCCACTGTTTCATATCCTAATGCAATGATGGCCTCACTAAGAAGTCTTTTTACTGTAGGGTAAGATATATTCATTTCTTTTTCGATTGCTTTAATGTTTCCTTGATTTTTGATAAAAATCTCGACAAATTTTAATTGCTCACTCGATAAATAATCAAACTTCGACAATGTGAACTCACCATTGATTGTGATCCCACAACTGTGACAATGAACTCCTGTAATCATTAAGTTTTCTTTACAAATTGGACAAACTGGTATAACTTGCTTTTTCATTCTATTTTCCTCCCTTAATATATTCTAATGTTTATATCTACTTCTTTTTTCGCATCTTGAACCTGGATTACAGTCCCACCCATATATACTAATAATTTTTTTAATTCTCCGATGTCGAACTCTCCGGTTTTGTTCTTAACAAAGCCTAGAAAGAACTGAAGCATAAATATTGGCATGGGGAGTAAGAATATAAACTTCATGAATCGATTGACTCCAACAGATTCGTTGTTTAGATTCATTTTGATTTTACAAAAAGTCGCCCGATCTACTCTTGGTTTTGTATATAGTGTTTGATATCCTTTTAGTGGAGTTATCTCTTGCTTTTCAATGCCTTTTAATACTTGTTTTCGAGTCATTATTTATCACCTCTGCCCTCATTATACTCTCTTTTTTATGTATGTCAAGCATTTTTATTAATTTTATTAATATTGTTATTAATTTTATTAATATTTATATTTATTATATTAATTCTTAAGATTATTATATTAAGAAAAAACGGGATTTTATCCCGTTTTTTATCGATTTCTAATTAGTTGTATTATTTTTTCTTTTGAGTAAGTACGATATATCATATGGTATACCATTGTTGTCGCGATTAAACCGATAGCGGAAAGTATTAACACTGTGATATAGTTCCATTGAAAGAGTTTAACACCCGTAGGTCCAAATAGTTCAATCGTTTCATTCTTACCTATTGTGTTTACATATAGGTTTCCAAGTATAACAACTGTGATTGATAATGTATGTAAGATTAAACTCACCACAAACCCTATTATTAATCCTTGTGCTACATAGATTGTCTTAATATCTTGTTTACTCGCACCAACACTTCTTAGAATAGATATTGTTTTCCGTTCTTTTTGTGATTGAAGTTGTACTTGACTAGAAAATGCAAGTATAATGGTCACTCCAAACAAACCAGATAGTAAGTATAATACCGTTAGCTGTAATCTCATACTTCGATCATTAATAAGTTCGTTTAGAGCGTTAGTTGTTAGTTTTACTTCCACATAATCCAAACCCTGTATGGTTGGAAGTTGATCTGTAAGGTAGTAGAGTTGCAACTTGTGAGTGTCTACTGTATGATTCTTCCCCTCCATATCAATTAATGTGTCATAGTTTATATAACTTGTATTATGATATTTGCTTTCCACAATACCAACAATCGTAAGTGTTTTAGTAGAAAGGATATTTTGATTTGCCAGTTGTTTGGTCGTTAACGGTATACTATTACTTTGTAAATAACCTTCTGAGCAAACAAAATACTGATCTCCTTGATAAAGTAAACCTCTCGACCCAAAAACCGAATCTAAATATGCCTGATAAGTAATAAAGTCGCCTACACCATATGAAGTGAAATTTATAGGTTCATCTACTTTATTCCATTCATATAAACTACATTCAGGTGATGGCGTATTCAATTCTGTCACTAAATTTGTATAGATTGCTTGTTTATGTACCAAATAAGGTACTTCAATTTCCATGTTTTTCAATTGACTCCAGGCAATGTTTAAATCTTTTGTGCGAATAAGAGCGGTTGCATCTTGATAGGATAGAATTATTTCATCTTGATTAATTGGAAATCTGCCATCTTCATACAAATCAAGATTAGACAAATCCGATTCTTGAATATAGGGTGATATACCATTTATGATTATTCGTGTTTGCATCTGTTGATTGTTTAGTTTTAATATCCATAAATCAAGTTGATGATTTCGTAATACCGTTGTGTTTGATCCTATTTGATTTTTCAAAACGAGTTTGGAATCCTCAAAATCAAGCCCGTTGATTAAAGAACTCGATGTTTTCACATATATTGTCCTTAAACTTTGTTCTTCATTTATTAGCTCGGCAACAGAGCTGCTATACCCCTTTTGGTAAAAAATGGCTCCAGCAATAAACGTTAAGCTGATAGAAAATAGTAAAATCGAAAGCAACAATTTCCATTTATATATATATAATTGCCGTATTCCAAATGAAATAGAGGCAATCGGATTCACTCTCTTTCGGAATATTACTTCTGTATCTTCTAAGGATTGTTGTGTTTCTACAACTTTGTAATCAAGAATTACTTTCCCTTCGTCGATTTGGATGACCCTGTCAGCATATACAACAGCAGCATCTTCATCATGGGTGACCATCAATACTAAGCGTTCTTTCGATAACCGCTTGAACAGTTCTAGTATTTCTTTTGATGTATTTGAATCGAGATTCCCGGTTGGTTCATCCGCGATAATCATCATTGGTTTATTTACAATGCTTCGCGCAATAGCTACTCTTTGACGTTCTCCGCTTGAAAGTTGATATGGATATTTATGTTCAAATCCACTTAATCCGACTTCATATAAAGCTCTTTTCGCATCATCTTTGTTTTTTTTATTGATTCCGCCAAACCTTTGAGCAACCATAATGTTTTCAAGAATTGTTAAGTGGTCAATTAGATAGTAGTTTTGAAACACCATGCCGCATTTTGTGCTTCGAAAGTAATCAAAATGTGTTTCTTCAAATTTATTCACTCGATTCTCAAAGTAATAATACGTACCATTATCAAACGAATCGATTCCGCTAATAATGTTTAATAATGTACTCTTCCCGCTACCACTCTTTCCAAGAATTACAACAAATTCTTTTTTGGTTAAGGTAATGTTAATCGATTTCAAAGCTTCAAAAAATCGAATATCTTCTTCATCTACAATAAATGTCTTACTTATATCTCGTAATCTTAGCATATCATCACCTTAATCCTTCTTCAAGTTTTCACTGATCGTATAGAAGTTTGATGTTTTTAAGATATGATTGCATCCAATGTAGATGAGAGACATCATCACAACAAAGAACACGGGATAAATCAACCAACCACTCGCTAAGATGCGAACTGGTTCTATTACTATGTTTTGATAATCCGCCAAAATCATAATAAACTGTGAACTTAGAACCAAATCAATAAAGACTCCACACATGCTAGCTAACAAGATAGCTATCATAAAACCAACAACTCCTAAAAACAAGCTTTCGTATAAAAATAAATTATGTATGATACTTTTTTGAGCACCTAAAGCAATCAATATCGAGACTTTTTTCGTTTGGTTCTTAATTGAGTTTTTAATTTGCATATATATTGTCGCAATTCCTAATCCAATCGATATCATAGACGTTGCTAATAAAACGCTCGTTAAAAAGCGATACTCTCCTTCAATATATTCTTCTAGTGGTGCTGTTGCTTTGTTTAAGATGATTCCTCGCTCTGTTTCGATTGCTTTGATATGTTTGTTAATATTTTTAGTTGTATCAAATAAAACATGTAATTGTTCTTGATCAAGTCGTATGGAATCTCTATCTTGGGTGTCCAACCAAGTGGAAAAATCGCTATGTCGATAAAAGATTGCGATATGATTATCCTTTGTGTTGATTTTAACAAATCCAACAACTTCGAATATATGTTCGATATCTTCTGTGAATATCGCCGTTAACGTTACATTATTTAGGGCATTTATCATATCTGATTCACTTAAATTCGATCCAACTAACTCTTTCGCGAAATCGTAAGATATAATCACTTGATTTGGCGTGTTAGGGTAGGACCCAACTAGTTGTTTTTTGAGTTTGAATTGGCCAACATCAGATGTTATGGTTTCAAATGTTGTACCAAATGTTACAGTTTCGGATTTTACTAAAATAGATGTGATTACTTGCATAAATGCTTCATCTATATTGTCTTTTGAGTTTAAGTACTCTAAATCACTTTGTGCAATCATTGTGTTATTAATCTTGTATCCAACATACTCAGCTTCGTTAGATATTTGTCTAATCGATTCTAAACTATTATATTTAAATCCAAATAGAAGCATTGTCGATAGCAACATTAACAAAAACGAGAAACTCAAACTAATCAAAGAAAGTGTTGTTTTATTGTTGCGTCGAAATAGTTGATTTGTAAGTAATTTCGAAATCGCTTTGTTATTTCCCTTTTTAGGTTTTAAACGATACGTAGATTGTTGTTGTACTGGTTTTGGAATACGAGATTGATCGCTTTCAATCACTCCATCATGGATACGTATTAATCTTGTTGCAAAATCTTCAATCAAAGCATCATCATGAGTCACAACAATCACTATCTTATCCTTTGATATTTGCTTTAAAGTTTGAAACACTATTGATGCATTTTCATTATCAAGGGAGCCTGTTGGTTCATCACATAAAATTATATCTGGGTTTTGTATCATTGCTCGAGCAATACTAACTTTCGCTTTTTCTCCTCCAGATAAGTTTTTAGCGAGGCGTTTATATATATGTTCCATACGAAACTTCTTTAGTAGTTGCATTGCTTGTTTTTTGTTATCGTTATATTCAGCTGAACTCAAACTAAGAGGAAGCATAATGTTATCTAACACATTTAACTCTTCGACTAGATTAAACTCTTGAAACACAATCCCTACATTTTCATTTCGGAAACTTGCATATTGATCTTCGTTTAAAGTGGTTAATTCAAAGTTATCAAATACAACATTGCCTTCTGTTACTTTTTCTAGTCCCGCAATTATCGATAACAAAGTTGTTTTACCACTACCACTTTTTCCAACTACAGCTATCAGTTCTCCTCTATTAGCGTCAAGTGTAATTTGGTTTAATATTTTGCGATCATCGTTTGGGAATATTTTTGTTACGTTGGTTAGTTTAAGCATACGATCACCTCTATCAAGCATTATATCATATTCTTTTCACATATTCTATGAAGAAAAAAAGTTGTGGTTCCCCACAACTAATTTTTAAATCTAGTTTTTATTTACTGACCCAAATACAGTCATTTTTTCTTTAACCGCACTAGCAATCCCTTTCGCTGCTGGGCCTAAGAATTTTCTTGGATCATAAACGTTTTTATCATTTTCTAATATTTCACGAACAATTCGAGCAAACGCTAATTGACATTCGGTATTTACGTTGATTTTGCATGTACCACGTTCAATTGCTTTTTGAATTTGATAGTCAGGAATTCCTGTACCACCATGTAATACCAATGGTTTGTTTGTTGCGTGTTTGATTGCGTCCATTTCATCAAATCCCAACACCGGTTCTCCTTTGTATGGGCCATGTACAGATCCTAATGCTGGAGCTAAACAATCAATTCCTGTTGCTTTTACAAGTGTTACACACTCATCAATATCGGCATACTTAATTGATCCACTTACATGTTCTTCTTGTCCGCCAACTGTACCAAGTTCTGCCTCGACACTAATTCCTCTAGCGTGTGCATAATCAACAACTTCTTTGGTTTGTCTTATGTTTTCTTCTAGTGGAGAGTGTGATGCATCAATCATAACAGAAGTAAATCCTGCATCGATTGCTTGTTTGCATTTTTCAATGGATGAACCATGATCTAGATGAATGGCTACATCAACTGTAATTCCTAAATCTTGCATCAATCCCTTGACCATTAATACAACGGTTGTAAATCCACCCATGTACTTAGCAGCTCCTTCAGATACTCCTAAAATAACCGGTGAATTCATTTCTTGTGCAACACTTAAAATCGTTTTTGTCCACTCTAAATTGTTGATGTTGAATTGCCCTACGGCATATTTTTCTGCTTTTGCTTTTTCAAGCATTTTAACCATATTAACTAATGGCATGTTTGTCCTCCTACATTTCTAAATAAAAATATTGATATTAGTCTAAAATAAAACAACCAACGCCAAGTACTCCATAACCAACATGAGCTCCAACGGCTGGTGTGATAAAATGAATTTCTATATCACTCACATCTGGTCTAGCTTGTTTTAATGTTTCGGCAAGTTCTTTTGCTCCATCTTCGCGTGAAGAATGGAACACCATAAGTTTTATTTTCTTTGCATATTTGGTATCTTCTAAAATTAATTCAACGATGCGTTCTATTGCTTTTCTATGAGTTTTAATTTTCTCTTTCGAAACAATTCGTCCTTCTTTGTTTAATTCAAGAACAGGTTTGATTTTTAACATTCCACCTAAGAAACCAGCAGCGCCACTAAGTCTACCATTTTTAACGAGATAATTCAAATTATCTACAACAAAATAAGCTCTTTGGCTCTCCACCAGTTTGTTAACGTGAGCTAAAATTTGTTCAACAGATGCCCCTGCATCTGCCATTCTCTTTGCTTCTAATGCCATAAAACCTTGTAGATACACAGCGCTTTTTGTGTCTACCACATTGGTTCTAATTTTATCCGCATATTCTTCTCCTGTTTTTAAGACACTTGGTCCTCCACCGCTTAAAGCAAAGGAGATTGGAAAGTGAATCAAATCGGTATATCCTTCTGCGATTAGTTTTTCAAACAAATCCATTACATCGCCCAAAGCAGCCATGCTAGTAGATGGGATTTCACCCGTTTCCATAATTCGTTTGTAAAATTGATCTGCTGTAATGTCTATACCATCTACTAAAATTTCTTCTCCAAAATTGACTGTTGATCGCAAACAAGGTATTCCTGTATCATAGCCTACATAATCTAACCCGGCATTCACATCAACTGTAATTGCGATTTTTGCCATTTTATTTCCTCCTTATATCAGTTACACATATTATACAATAAAGTTGCAAATTATTCAATATATTTGAAAAATTCCTTCGTGTAAAATAGTTTTGGGTAAATACAAAAAGGAACCTCTGTGATATAATA
>DAOSEC010000038.1:0-6144 GCA_035362935.1 Bacilli bacterium
ATCGTTTTTCAAACTCAAATAAACTAAGTTTTGACAATCGTTCAATAATCTCTTGGGTGAACATGTTATTCGAATAACTATATTCGCTATCTCTCGTGCCAGGAATAAAGGTTAGTGGCAAAGTTCCAATCAGAGAAAGCATTTCTTGAAATGTTGGAGCATTCTCGTAAAGCATCTTTTCAGTGATAAACTTTTCCTCTTGAGATTGTGATTGATAACTGGCATCCTCTTGTAAGGAAAGCATTTGTACTTCATAATAGTAATCAGGGATTCCAGTATTATGATAAATCAAATCTTTGATAGTGATTTGATTTCCAAATGTGTATTCAGGAATGTATTGATCTATCGTATCTTCTAAACGAATCAAATTTTGATCTACTAGCAATAAAACGGATAAACCAAGTAAAAGATTCGATCTTGTTGACATCAAAAAGGTGTCATTTGGGTTGATTGGTATTTGGTCATCACGATCTTGATAACCAAATAGTTTTTTATATAGGATTGATTGTTTGTGAGTAACCGCGATTCCACCTGAAGCGTCCCATTTGTGTGCAACCTCGGCAATCCTATGCCTTAATTGTTCTATGTTCATAGGTATAAAAAATCCTTTCGTGAATTGATATCCATCATTTTTTGGAATGATTGATAAAATTGTTAGGAGTAAGTTCGTAGTCAATCGATGATTGAGCGACTCCATTTTGGTCCACCCAATCAAGGTTTTTCACACCGACTACTTGAAAGCCTAACTTTTGATATGTTTTTTGAGCACGAATATTATTGGTGTTGGTATCAAGAATGACTTTTTCAAACTTGTATACTTCAAACAACTCGTTAATGATTAATGATAAGATAATTGTTCCAAGACCCTTGCTTTGCATGGTTGGTTCGCAAATTTTAATTCCTAATTCTGCGACTCCATTCCCTAGATTTCGGTAATTGGATTCGCCGATTGGAATGTCTTGATAGCATAAGATGTGTCTACGATGAGTTGCATCATCGTCTTTTAAAAGCGATGCTTGAATGCGTTCGACTGTCGTGTTTACACCATTTGGAAATCCTGCATGTGCCATCACAGCTCCATCATTCCACCATTTGCATAACACTTCTGCATCTGCAATCGTTGCGTTTCGGATTGTAATTTCATTTTGTTTAATGTTCAATTTGTTGAATCTCCCTTCTTTTGATAGAGAGGACTTATTTGAGTGATCCTCCCAAAATTGTTGATGTTACGAATAAAATAAATTGTGTTGACATGTGAATCACCCTTTCTTATAAATTTGCTAACTTCTTAGCCATTGAAAATAGTAGCATAATGGTCCTTAAAAGTAAACAAAAAAACACACCAAATAGGTGTGTTCATCAAACAAACGTCAGTGTTAAGTTAACCGAAATCCTCCGAAAGCAATGGCTAAAATCCCTAACGCAACATAAATGAAACATGCAATTAGTAGTTTTAATAGGAGTGGTAGTGGTTTGATTCGAAAAACCATCCACGCCACAAAACCGATATTAAGAAGTGGAACTAACAATAATATCAAGAAAAGAATCCACTCTTTGAACGAAAAGTGCTTGCTTTGAAACATATTCCACCTCCTATGATAGTCCTATAATACCATAAGAATAAAGATTAATATAAAAAAGTGCACCATTGGTACACTTTTATTGAGATTTATAAGTTAAAGATTAAATGATCTGCGATGTCATCGTAGATTTTACCAGCGGTTTCATCAAGTTCATAAAGTGATGTGTGATGCATTGGTTGATTGATTGGGATGCGAGCAATTAATTCGGTTTCTAGTTTTTCAGCTACCGCATCTCCTCCACCTTTTCCAAATAAGAATTCTGGCTTTTTGGAGATTGGATTTTCGTAGTAAGACATATTTTCTACTACACCAATCACTTCGTGTTTAAGTTCTCTTGCTGCAAAACCTGCCTTCACAGCAACATGGCTTGCAGATGGATGCGGAGTCGTTACGACTAACATTTTACACTTTGGAACAATCGATTTTAAATCAAGTGCGATGTCTCCTGTGCCTGGTGGTAAGTCGATAATGATGAAGTCAAGATTTGGATCCCAAGCAACATCATAGAAGAAGTGGTTCACCATTTTATTTAACATCGCTCCACGCCAAATAACGGGTTGACTTGGGTTGGTGAAAAATTCAGTTGAAATGACCTCGATGTCACCAGCAAACATTGGAATGATTTTTTTGTTTTCATTCATTCGTGGGTTTGCATGTTCGATTTCCATCATATTTGGGATGCTTGATCCATAGATATCCGCATCAATCAAGCCAATCTTTTTTCCTTTTTTGCTTAGGCGATAGGCGATGTTTGCAGCAACCGTGGATTTTCCAACTCCACCTTTACCACTAATGATACCAATGAATGTGACGGGACGTTTCACAATTGAATCAAATGTTTTGTGTTCTTCAAACTGAATTCGAACGCCATCAAAGCCTAGTTCTAGTTTTACTATTTTAGCAATCTGACGTTTTAAACTTTTTTCAGCTTCTCCTCCTACTTCACCTAGTGCGATGATTAACACAACGGTTAATTTTTCGGAATCGATACCAATGTGTTTTAACCCTTCTGTTTCTGCTAGGGACTTCCCGAGCGATTCATCGATTAGAGGTAATAGTTTTGCCTCAATTTCCTTTACTGTCATAAGATATGCCTTCTTTCTTTTTTATTGGATATAAATATTCTGTTTTAACAAACTCTGGTTGGTTGATCAAGATACCATATAGCTTCGCGGCTTGTAGTTCTACGTTAAGTATGGGACTATCTACTTCGCCAATGTTTGTAATGAGCATCATTTTTGTTTCTTTTGGTAGTTGATTTAAGTGTTGAGTTCCGTTTTGAGTCATTCCTAACACTCTTAAATGATAATTTGGTTTATGTTCAAACTCAGATGAAATTCCAAGCAGAAGATAGAGTAGAACTCGTTTGATTCTACTAGTGGTATACCGTTTGGTTGTACAAAGTTGTAAGAATTCCTCATATGATTTTGCAACGTTTGCGTATTTGATCAACCGATTCTCGATTCCTTCTTTCATCCCAAGGATGCTAGAAAAATCGGATCGTTTACTTAGTTCATATTGAATGAGTAGGAAATATCGTTTGATTGCAAGTTCTAAATCAATCATAGGATAACTTTCTTCGCCAAACCCAATGTATGGTTTATAGTTTTGTTTATCGATCATCATTTGTCGAATGGCTGTTGCCGAAGTGATGCTGTCGTGATGTGGGGTTAACTCATGATAACTTGATATGATACGAGGAATGGTATGAATTTGAATGTTTGGATTGATCCGTTGAATGCTTTTTACATATTGCAAACCTAATATTTGATTGGGTAAGCGAAATGCATCTTGAAGATTATCTTGTGTTGTGAACTCTTTTAACGCTTCACTATGACTTGCTGGATAACCAAAGCCCTGATCAAGATAGTGTTTGACACGTTCTTGAAATTCAGTTGTCTCTGATACTTTTAGCGTATCTTCTATGACAAATAAATCTCCAGTCTCACTTCCAAATACAATGTCAGTGACACCAAACTCATTTAGGATGGTTACTGCGTGATAGCTAAACCAATCTGCATTTTGTGTTGCACTTAAGACGGGAAGTTCTAATACCAAATCGATGCCAATGTCTAACATCAACTTCGTTTTGGTCAGTTTATCCATCACCATGATATCTCCACGCATCGAAACATGATTTGATACAACAGCAATCACAACATCGGGATTTACGAGTCGCTTTGCTTCGCTCATAAAATGCAAATGACCATGATGCAACGGATTGAATTCGACGATGATTCCTAAAATCTTCATAATTTCCACCTTTGTTTATTATAACAAATGTTTTGGAATAATTCATATCTTTTGATAAGAAAACACCCATAAAATTTCACAATCAGTTCTTTTCAAAATGAACATTCTATGATACAATATGTATGCGTTTTCAAGATTAGATAGAAGAAGGAGAAATCATGGATCGAAAGTATGTAGCCCCACCGTTTAAGATTAAAATGGTGGAACCAATCAAATTAATTTCAAAAGAAGAACGAATTCAAAAGTTAGCTGAGGCGGGGTATAACCCGTTTGCTTTACGTAGTGAGGATGTTTTTATTGATTTATTAACAGACTCTGGTACAGGGGCAATGTCACATTTCCAATGGGCAGCTATGATGCAAGGGGATGAATCTTATGCAGGATCCTCAAGTTTTTATCGTTTGGAAAAAGTAGTAAGAGAGATTACTGGATACAAGTATGTCATTCCTGCACATCAAGGGCGTGGAGCAGAGCAAGTCGTGATTCCACAACTTGTGAAACGTCCTGGAATGTTTTTTATCTCAAACATTCACTTTGATACTACCCGTGCACACGTCGAACTTGCGGGGGCAAGAGCATTAGACGTTGTCGATGAGGATTGTTTTGATACTTCAAAATATTGTCCGTTCAAAGGGAATTTTGATTTACAACAATTAGAACAAATGATTTTAAATAAAAAACCAGAAAATATTGCTGGTATTATTATAACTATAACGAATAACTCAGCTGGCGGTCAGCCAGTTTCAATGGCAAATATGAGAGCAGTCAAAGAGATTGCAAACAAATACCATATCCCAACGCTAATCGATGGAGCAAGATACGCAGAAAACTCATATTTTATTAAGATAAGAGAAGAAGGATATCGTAATAAATCAATCAAAGAAATTGCGAAAGAAACGTTTAGTTATGGCGACGTGTTCTTAATGAGCTCGAAAAAAGATGGACTTGTGAATATTGGAGGACTCATAGCGATTAAAAATGATGAAGAGTTGTTTAACAAATGTAGAACCTATATCGTTCCTATGGAAGGGTTCCCAACCTATGGGGGACTTGCGGGACGAGACATGGATGCTTTAGCAGTTGGATTAGAAGAAGCACTCCAAGAAGACTATTTGGAGCACCGAATTGATGAAGTTCGTTATTTAGGGGATCGTTTACGCGATGCTGGTGTTCCAATCCAATATCCTACTGGAGGTCACGCGGTATTTGTGGATTGTGGCAAAATGTGTCCACACATTCCTTATCATGAATTTCCAGCCCAAGCAGTTTGTAACGAACTCTACATTGAAGGTGGAGTACGAGCAGTTGAAATTGGATCTTTGTTGTTAGGACGTGATCCAGATACAAAGCAAAACTTAAAAGCTCATTTTGAGCTATTACGATTAACCATCCCAAGAAGAACCTATACCTATACACATTTAGATTATGTAGCGGATTGTATGATTGAAGTGTTCAAACGAGCACATACGTTAAAGGGACTAACCTTTGTTTATGAGTCTCCAGTCTTGCGTCACTTTACAGCGAAACTAAAACCTATCAAATAAATATATAAAAAAAGAAGAATTTGCGAAAATTCTTCTTTTTTCATAAAACATTAGTAAACACAACGTTAAGTTGTTTGTATTTGGTTTTTTTAGTTGATATAATGGAGTTGTTAAGATAATTTTTTGGAGGAATAATAAATTGGAATGTTATCATCATGAGGGTGTCGAAGCCCAATTTGTCTGTGTATCTTGTGGATCACCACTTTGTTTAGAATGCCGTACCTACTATGGTGATAGTTTATGCAATGCATGTGCAATACAGCGCTATCGTAAATTATCATTTGTGTTTGAGAAACGATCAAAATTTATGGCAATCTCAGCCGGGATTACTTTATTTTTATATGTAATCTTAGGAGCATTTTGCATTAGGTATCATTTGATTCATTTGCCAAATGAAATTGGAAGTATGATTGATGATATGTTATTACTAGCAGTTGTACCAGTTGCAATCGGAATGGGAATGGGTGGAGTACTATTTTCGTTAGTGTATGCAACTGCAGATATACAGAGAAACAAGTTTATTAATAAAGTTGTAAAAGCAGTGATCTTCGGAGCGTTCTACGCACCAAAACAAATCATGCTACATTCAAAGAACGCGATAACAATCATTAAGTTAAGATATCAAATTGGACATCATCCATCATTTTGTGATGAGGTACATGAACTATCAATCTAGATACAGTGCGTATGCGAAATGAATAACGTTTCGCATACGTTTTTGGTAAAAATGTTTACCATACGTTTTTGGTAAAAATGTTTACCAT
>DAOSEC010000039.1:0-5230 GCA_035362935.1 Bacilli bacterium
TAATAAATATAAAAATTATTTCCCAAAATTTGTTGACTTAGAATAGTTAGTCTCCAAAGTTTTTAATTTCTTAAATAAGTATCATATTTGTCAAATATTCTAATCACAATAATAAAATATCGTGTTACATACCCTCATTAAGCATCACTCCAGATTAAATATTTTTAGATGTTCTTTTTGTATATCGTTATTTAATAAATAAGACGATTGTAATTATAAAAATCCCCAAATTAAATTGCTTTATAATGTATACATCATTTACACAAAATTGTTGACACTACCTTAGAGTTATTTGTCAACTCAACAACACATGCAAAAAACTGTGTTGTGCTAACCATTTTGATACAATTCATACCCCCTGTCATAACATTCGTAATCCTATTCTTTTTTGCGTACCTCCAGGCAGAAATCATACACATTTAAATTGTTAAAACAAGAAAAAATGATGAACTTCTTTTCCCCATGGTTTACTCCTTAATTACTTCAAATTCTTTCATTTAGTCGTTCAAGTTGTGACCTTTAAAATTTGATAGATTTTTATATTTTCGTTTTTACCACGATATAGTATATCTATGTTGGAAAAGTATTTCTCTAACAATTCAAATTTAACAATGAGAAGCACTTGCGAGACCATCTTTTCAGTTACATTTTTCGGATGAGACATCATCATACTTAATCACACTGTTTCTAGAAAATGATGATTACTTTTCCAACAATTTGGTTTTTTCGTACAAGTCCAAAATATCTACTATCATAAGATAATTCAACATTGTCGCCTACTACGAAGAAAAAGTCATCCGGTAGTTTCGTCAAATCTTGACTGATAAGTTCAAGAAACTCAAAATATACTCGCTCTGTCAAAAGAAACTCCATTTGATTTAGTGTAATTCTATTTCCATTTAATGTAAATGGATCTCCTGGTGAAGCTACTATTCTCTTGAAAATATGCTTATAATCTCTCACGTCATCATGGTCTAGTTCTATAACCACTAAATCATTGTTTTTTGATTCAAAACTATTCTGGTAAACCAAAATTAGATTTCTATCTTTGATTGTTGGTATCATTGACTCTCCATAACCAATCATCAGTATAAAAATTGTAGAAAATAAAATACCTACCATAGAAATGGCAATCATTATGAACATATATATTTGGCGTACATTAACCTTAATAGATATAATTAAGCAAGCATATGAAAAAAAGAATAATAGAATCATGAGTGTGTTAATTTTACCGGGTATCAATAAAAACAACATAACTGACAATATCAAGTATATTGATAGTATAAGTTGCTTTCGAGTGACTCTACTTATTTGAATTTTTTTTGGCATATTATTTCTGCTCCTAGTAAAAACAGTTCCTTTATATTCGAGTAAGCTCTATTTTTCTGTTTAATTGTATCTAAATAATGCGTTGACCAAAGATAGCCGAAAATTCATAATAATTGTTAGCATTTTTGATAAAAGTATCTATGGATTTTACACCAATTATGGCTTCATTACTTCCGTTTTACCATATGATTTACTTTAACGAAAACTCTTGCTTTGAACTGCTTTCCAATCAACTCGCTTACCAGTTCTTAAACTTTTTATTCCATACCCATACCCAGGTGAAATATCGCATTTAACAACTTGGTAACTAACATCATTAATTTTAAAGTTTAGTAAATCGCTTTTTGTAGAATTATTGCTTTGATGCATAGGTTCATAATTGTTTAAATGATCCTTTCCCCCTTGTGCTTCTGGCATGATATGATCTACACTCCAGCCATAATTATAAGACTCTCCGGTTCCATTCGGTCGTATCCTTTTCGTTTTCAAGTCTCCATAATCATCTCTATAAATGTAAGTACCGAAGCAATCTGTTGCCCATATTTTGTTTCCATATACATATTCCCACAACATTAATGCGGTATCTTTATCAACTTTCATATAGTAATCCTCCTTTCTTTCGTATTATCTATGGACTAATAGATATCTTTATTTTATCATACTGGTGAAATAATCCCTTACACAATTTTGGTTGAATTGACGGGTATGAATTGCCATTATTTATAAGTTTTTTAATTATTTACACAAAAAAAGATGCTTTCGCTTCTTAGTTAATAATATATACGATACCTTTCCACGTTCTCATAAATACTTCAAGTGGAAATTCATAATATACAAAAAGTGGATTTCCTTCTCCATCATTGCCAAACCTTGAATTAATATTTGGATCATTGACAATAACAAAAATATCACCATCATCTGTAATGCGGTATCCTCTTACTACGATTAAGTGTCCACCAGTGGTATATACTCCCATATCACCACTCACACTAGCAGCAACCGGTCCAACATTCACCAAGTGATGCATTAGTTCTTCAAAAGAATACATGATACCTACATAGGATGTTTCACTAAAACTAGACATTCCAACCGTGTTAAATACCCAGTTCCCATAAATGTTTGCACCATAGTCTCGGAATAATCCTGCAGTATAGCGGTGAGGTAGTTCATCATTGGATGAAAAATCATGCCCTTTATACATCAGTAGCATCGCAGCTGAAGTTGGACTACAGATGCTGTTACCAATCGTAGGAACTGCTTGTTGATTTAACATTGGCACATCATAATCAACAAACTTCGGTAAATCCACTACACTTGGTTTATACTCATGATTTGGAATTGTTAATGCAAAGGCTACTAGTTCTAGTTTTGGACTATCAATCGTAGGATTTGCCCGGTCTAAGAATACTCGATATTGAAACTTACTTGCTAATTTTGAATTTAATATAATAATTTCATCGATAGAAATTCTTGCAAAACTATCTGATACATTTAAACTCGCATTGTTTTTCCCAAGTCCCCATGGGCGGTAGGAAAAGTATCTACTCCACGAACCATCGATCATGACTCTTACCTGTAGTTCAACCGTAGCGTTTGAGGATGACAACGCTCCCCAAGACCCAACCATTCTCGTAAATGGAGTTGCATCGATTTCCTCTGATGTATACCATCCATACGTTTCCCCTTCGATAAGTTCTAATCGGTCATTCACTAATCTTACCTTATTAAACGAAGAATCGCTTAAGTTTTTCGCATATTCTACGAATTGATGATCTCTAATAAATGGATTCACTATTTCTTTTTTCATTACGGTTACCTCTAGTAATATGGTATTTGAATATTTCTCAGTTGTGACAGTTGCTTCTAAGCGAACTATGGAGTCATAACTTAACTGTCTTACTTTACCTGTTACATCAATGACGTTTCCATTGGATGTTGTCCATACCACATCATACGTTTTTCCTTTAAACTCCATAACTTTGGGTAAATTGATATCGCTACTTACCTCTAAAGGTAGTGTAATTTGTTGTTCCATTGACGCAACAAACTCATCTTGTTCAGTGATCTTCAAACAACCCGTTAATGATAACAACAATAAAATCATAATGAATATAGTTCGTTTCATAGTATGTTCCCTCAATCTCTCTTTCAAATTATACTAAAATACGGTGTAATGGTCAAGCATATGCGTTAGTTCTATTCAAAAAGGAAAGAAGTCTCTACAATGTAGAGACCTCTAAGGAAGAATATATATTGAAAAAAGTTAAGCCTTCATGATATTAACAAAGTTTCTTGTGATGAACTGTGGTCTAGTAATCGCTGAACCAATCACAACTGCGAATGGGTGTTCCTTTAGTACTTTCTTCAAATCGCATTTATCGTTAATGCGACCTTCTGCGATAACAGGGATTGTTAAACTAGCAACGCATTCGCGAATTAATTTTACATCTGGTCCTTTGCATTTTCTCGAGTAGGTTGTATACCCTGATAGTGTGGTCGAGACACAATCAAACCCCAAACTTTGCGCATTTTTTGCTTCTTCAACCGTAGAGATATCAGCCATCGCAAGTTTTCCATGCTTATGAATGAGATCAACCAAATCTTTTAAGTTTTGATCGTTATTACGTTTTCTCATAGTAGCATCAATTGCGATCATCTCACAACTTGCCTTAATCAAAGCTTCTACTTCTCGCTTCGTTGGAGTAATGTAGATGTCTGAGTTTGTATAAACCTCTTTGATTAATCCGATGATTGGTAAGTCTGTTGCTTTTTTGATTGCTTCGATATCGGTTACACTGTTTGACCTAATCGCTGCAGCCCCACCTTGTTTGGCTGCGATCGCCATTTTAGCCATAAAATCCGCACCAAACAGTGGTTCATCTGGTAATGCTTGGCAAGAGACTATTAATTGATTTTTAATTTTATCAAACATATTAGCTCCTAAATATATTGTATTTCTTATATATATTATACCACATTCATTTTTAATTGTCTATACATTTAAAACATAAATATTGATTCTTTTTAACAAAAAAGTCTGGTAAAACCAGACTTTATTTGTTATCTAAATGAACGTTGAACAAATCGATATTGATCAGATCGATAGTATCCTCTACCATACTCAAATGGTCTTCCGTTTTCCAAACATGTAACAATACTGACATAAATCAACGCTTCTCCATCTTCGATTTGTAACAAATCTGATACAGGCTTTGTTGCGAGTCTTGCTTCAATCTTTTGCGTACAATATCCAATGCGATATCCTAACACCGATTCAATGTGATTGTAAAACGATCCATTGAACACTTTTTTGTCAAGCTTTGGAAATAGCGATTGAGGAAAATAAAGTTCTTCGTAAAGAATAGGAATGTCATCTCCTAATCGAACACGTCTTAAGTAATACACCTTATCACCAGGTTGAATCGATAATCGGTTTGCAACTTTATCAGTAGCTTCAATTAACTTAAACGATACGATTTGATTGGAAACAACACGGTTAATGCTTTTCATTTCTTCAGAAAATCCAACCAAACCATAAATCTTCTTTTCAATCTTTGTATTGCTTACAAATGTTCCTTTTCCTTTGTGACGATATAAATATCCAGAGTTAACTAAATTGTTCAAAGCTTGACGAACTGTCATTCTAGAAACTCCGTATTTGTCTTTTAACGTATTTTCACTCTCAACCAAGTCACCTTGTTTTAGTTTACCGGTATCAATCAATTCCTTTAAATCATCTTCAATAATTTGATACATCATTTTTTGTTTTGTAGCGGGCATTACATTCACCTCAATTTTAAATTATATCATTTGATGAAATGATTGTCAAAGTAGATAATGAAATTCTTCGTGTAAAATAGTTTTGGGTAAATACAAAAAGGAACCTCTGTGATATAAT
>DAOSEC010000040.1:0-5212 GCA_035362935.1 Bacilli bacterium
GTTCTATGGACTTTTATTATTTGTTTCGTTGCATTTAGATTTACAATCTCCCTTTGAAATTAAAATACAATCAAAACTTGTCAATAAAAAAAATAAATGATATAATCTAGTTGGTATAAAGCCAAAAATCTGTAGGAGGATTGAAAATGAAAAAATTCCTTTTAGTATTTGTTTTATTCGCAGGAGTATTCGCATTATCAGCTTGCGGACCTAAAACATTTGAAATTGCAATGATCACCGACAAGGGAGACATTGATGACAAATCGTTTAACCAAGGAACATGGGAAGGTATCGTCGAGTTTGCAACAGAAAACAATAAGACTCACAAATACTACAAACCATTAGAAGTTTCTAATACAGCATACGTCGATGCAATTGACTTAGCAGTTGCCGGAGGAGCAAAAATCGTTGTAACTCCTGGTTTTTTATTCCAAGAAGCAGTTCACATTGCACAAATCAAATATCCTGATGTGAAGTTCGTTTTAATCGATGGATATCCACATGATGGATCTTGGACACCAGATGTCAGAGACAACACTACATCAATTTTCTTTAAAGAACACGAATCAGCATTCTTAGCTGGATACGCTGTAGTTAAAGATGGATTTACAAATCTTGGATTCTTCGGTGGAATGGCAGTTCCTGCTGTTCAACGCTTTGGAACAGGATTCGTTGCGGGAGCTTATCTTGCAGCACAAGAAATGGGAGTAACATTAAACTTCCCAGCTACACGTTACCACTACTTTGGTGACTTTATTGCAACAGATGAATTCAAAAACATGGCAGCATCATGGTATTCTTCAGGAACACAAATGATCCACGTAGCAGCTGGTGGAGCTGGTAACTCAGTTATGGCAGCAGCACAAGAAGGTGCAAACCGTTGGGTTGTTGGTGTAGACGTAGACCAAAAAGACCAATCTGTAAGAGTTGTTACTTCAGCAATGAAGGGTCTTGCAACTGCGGTTCAAAAAGCATTAACTGATTTTTATGCTGATGAATTCGAAGGTGGAGAAATCATTACGTTAGGTGCAGCAGAAGATGGTGTTGGATTACCTCTTGATTTCTCAAGATTTACAACATTTAACCAAGCAGCATATGATACATTATTTGCAAAATTAGTTGACGGAACAATCGTGGTTCCTTCAAACTACCCAGAATTGATCGCCTTCGCAACCGCGAAAGGAATCACAGCTGACTTAACAATATTCAGCGAATCAAATCTTGGCGGACAAACAGCATAACTCTTCAACCAATACATAAGACGGAATGAAGGAAGGAAGGATTACTTCCTTCCTTTATCCACTATAGGAGGGATCAATTTTGGACTACATCATTGAAATGAACAATATCTGTAAACAATTCGGAACACTCAAAGCAAATGACGATGTTACCATTCAAGTAAAAAAGGGTGAAATACACGCGTTGCTCGGTGAAAATGGTGCTGGAAAGAGCACGTTAATGTCTGTTTTATTTGGTTTATATCAACCCGATAGTGGGGAGATTCTAATCAAAGGAGAAAAAGTATTAATTAACAATCCAAACGATGCAAATAAGCTTGGAATCGGTATGGTGCATCAACATTTTAAATTGGTTGAGGCATTTACCGCGCTAGAAAACATTGTGCTTGGTGCTGAAGATACCAAGTATGGTTTTTTGACGCTTGATAAAGCACGAGAAAAAGTGTTAGAACTAAGCAAACTATATAAATTAGAAGTAAAACCGGATGAACTAATCAGTGATATTAGTGTTGGGATGCAACAACGAGTTGAGATTTTGAAAATGCTTTACCGTGATGCTGAAATCCTAATTTTTGATGAGCCAACTGCGGTCTTAACGCCTCAAGAAATTGAAGAGTTAATGAACATTATCCGTAAGTTTGCCAAAGAAGGAAAATCAATCATCTTAATTACTCATAAATTAAATGAAATCAAAGCGGTAGCTGATCGTTGTACAGTTCTAAGAAAAGGAAAATACATCGGAACAGTTGAGGTAAGTAAAACATCAACCGAAAAAATGGCAGAAATGATGGTAGGGCGAAAGGTTAGTTTTACGGTTGATAAAAAACCAAAAACCCCAGGAGATGTCATTTTAAAGGTGGAAAATCTTACAGTATTAAACAAAGCAAAAAACAAAGAATTGGTAAAACATGCAACATTTGAAGTGCGTGCTGGTGAAATTGTAGGGTTAGCTGGCATTGAAGGAAACGGACAAACAGAATTAGTCCACGCAATAACTGGGTTAAGACCGTTTTCTGAAGGTAGTATTGCTATATCCGGTGTGGATGTAACAAAAGATACAGTGCGTGATAAATATGAAAAAGGGTTAGGACATATTCCAGAGGACCGTCAAAAACACGGGTTAATTCTTGATTATAATTTAGCAGAAAACTTAATTTTGCAATCGTACTATCTACCAGAATTTCAAAAGCATGGGTTCTT
This sequence comes from Bacilli bacterium, assembly GCA_035362935.1. Classification (GTDB taxonomy): domain Bacteria; phylum Bacillota_I; class Bacilli_A; order ML615J-28; family CAG-313; genus DAOSEC01. The sequence continues at coordinate 2,439 of DAOSEC010000040.1, forward strand.
AAAGTTTGATAATATATATATACATGCGCAAAATTTAATTGAACGTTTTGATATTCGCTCTGCATCTGGAGCAAAATCATCTGCTAGAAGTATGTCTGGTGGAAACCAGCAAAAAGCAATTATTGCTAGAGAAATTTCAAGGGATCCAAAACTATTAATTGCAGTACAACCGACACGAGGACTTGATGTTGGGGCTATTGAGTACATTCACAAACAAATTATACGACAAAGAGACGAGGACAAAGGGGTTTTCATGGTTTCGTTAGAACTTGATGAAATCATGGATGTGTCTGACAGAATACTTGTCATGTATGAAGGTGAAATTGTAGCAGAACTTGATCCTAAACAAACAACTATTAATGAATTAGGACTTTATATGTCTGGATCAAAGGGAGGTAAGCATAATGAACAGCAATGAAACAAAACCAAAGCACCCTCTCCTAGAGAAAATTGAACCTAGTTTAATAGCAGTCGCTTGTGGACTACTTGTTGGACTAGTCGTAATGATGATTTTTAACATTCAAGAATCGTTTGCAGGATTCTTCACAATGCTTGTTGGTGCCTTTAATCAAGGATCAAGAAGCATTGGTAATATGTTTTATATGGCAACACCAATCATTCTTACAGGGTTATCGGTCGGATTTGCATTTAAAACAGGACTCTTTAATATCGGTGCTGCAGGGCAGATGGTAATTGGAGCATATACAGCGATTCACATTGGGGTACTATGGAACCTGCCAGCACCACTTCACTGGATCATCGCAATTCTATGTGGGACATTAGCCGGAGCCATATGGGGACTCATTCCAGGGGTTTTAAAGGCCTTGTCAAATGTAAATGAAGTTGTTGCGACCATCATGATGAACTTTATTGGAATGTATCTTGTTATGTATATGATTAAAGCAAATGTTTTAAACCCACTTGATTCAAGATCACTCAATGTCCAATCGACTGCTTTGTTACCAACGTGGGGACTAGATAAGATTTTTCCAGGTTCTGCCATTAATATTGGTATCATAGTAGCTTTATTAGCAGTTGTGGTGATTCATATCATATTAAACAAAACAACGCTTGGATATCAACTAAAGGCAACAGGTTACAACAAAGAGGGTAGTACCTACGCTGGTATTAACACAAAACGAAATATTATCATCTCTATGAGCATTGCTGGTGCTTTGGCCGGACTTGCTGGCGCACTTTATTACTTAAAACTTGGGAACCATTTAACAACATCCTCGGGGCTTTTGCCACAAGGATTTGATGGAATTTCAGTTGCCTTGCTTGGTCTTAGTGAACCAATTGGTGCACTGATTGCAGGTTTGTTCTTAAGTTACATTCGCCAAGGCGGTTTCTATATGCAATTATATGATTTTAAACCAGAAATCATTGATATCATTATTTCTACAATTATCTACTTTAGTGCTTTAGCTGTAGTGTTACAAACAGTCTTCCATAAACAAATTAAAAAGATGAAAGAAAAGAAACGGAAAACTCCAAACGAAGAGGAGGTATCATCATGAATATAGTATATGATTTATTTCATCTATCGTTAATCAGTGCCGTTCCACTTCTTGTAGTCGCCATTGGAGCAATGATTTCAGAACGAAGTGGAGTTGTTAACATTGCGCTTGAAGGTTTGATGTTGATGGGAGCTTTTATTGGGATTGCAGTCATTAAAACTTTAGAAGACAGTGGTACATCAATGTCGATTCAGTGGATTCTTCTCATAGGAATTATTGTAGGTGGTGTTGTTGGAGGAGTGTTTGCATTGTTACACGCATATGCTGCGATTTCAATGAAATCCAACCAAATCATCAGTGCGACTGCACTGAACTTGTTTGCCCCAGCCTTTGCAATTTTTACTGCTCGTACCATTCAAAACGGACAACAAATCCCATTTACATCCGTATTTAAAATGAGTGAAATTCCACTGCTTAGTAAAATCCCATTTATAGGTGATTTGTTTTTTAAAGACATCTTCTTAAGTTTCTATGTTGGAATTTTCATTTTAATCTTTGTCTACTTCTTCATCTATAAAACAAGATTTGGTCTTCGTCTTCGCTCTTGTGGAGAAAATCCACACGCAGCCGATTCCTTAGGAATCAATATCTATAAGATGAGATATATCGCAGTATGTTTGTCAGGAGTTCTAGCAGGAATGGGCGGAGTTATGTTTGTAACTTCAACATCTACTGAATTTAATGCTAGCGTTGCGGGATATGGATTTTTAGCCCTTGCTGTGTTAATATTTGGGAACTGGAAACCATTTCGAATTATGTTTGCTGCGTTATTCTTCGGCTTTATGAGAACAATCGCTGCAGCTCATGGTATGATTCCGTTTTTGGAAAATTTAAGAATTCCAGGCGAGTTTTATAATATGATTCCTTACATAACTACATTAATCGTGTTATCGTTTGCTTCAAGGAAATCTCAGGCACCAAAAGCAGCAGGACAAGTATACGATCAAGGTAGAAGATAACTTATATTTCGAAAGGTCCGAAGGTTTTTCGGACCTTTATTCTTAAATTAGAGTTTATCCACAAACTATCAACAAAATTTTAAAAATAACTTGACACTCACCTTTAAAATATAGTATAATGTGCAAGGTTAATCTAAATCGGTTAGCCTTTATTTAACTCTGTAAGCGAAGCAAATTAACAAGCAAAATTGCTTGACTTATGGTTTTAGATACGATATAATGGTCAACGCCGGTCTAAACGGGCATTGGCAAATAGGTCTTTGAAAACTGAACAGAACAGGTGGAGCAGGAAATT
>DAOSEC010000041.1:0-3517 GCA_035362935.1 Bacilli bacterium
CTTTATGCAAACTATGATTATATCACTTTTATCCCAAAACTATTTGACACTACCTCAAAAAAGTGGCAGGGAACTGCCACCTTATATGATAGATTAAATTTTTCTTCTTTTTAGGAAAAAATAGATTCCTGCTGCAACACCAGAGGCACCAAGAGTGCTTCCGCCAGCAATCGCAACAACTGTCCATGTGTTGTTTTCTGGTTGTTCTTCTTTGATAATTTCATAAGGCAATATGTTAGAAGAGAACGATTCAATCCCTTCTGCACTATTAACTGTTTTATATTGAAGCACAAGTTGGAAATCATATGGTGTGTTAACTTCTAAGTTTTCTACCATGTATGCACCACTTAATCCACTTAATACAACTTGTTCAACACCTTTTTTCAGGATAATTCCAAGAATCGATGAATCAGGATCTGTAATTGAGTAATTTATTGTAATAGAACGATCTGTCCCATTTGATAATGAAAACGACTCAATCACAGGTGTTGTTTTCGCATTAATATAATTAATTGTGTTTGAAGTAACTTGGCCTAGTACTTCACCAGTAATTGGATTGCTATAGCGTACCATAATACTAAAATTATAGGAGTTCCCTTTAATAATATTAGAAACTTCTCTTGTACCACTTTTTTGTGATAATGAGATTTCAGCATTTCCTCTAAACAAAATCATTTCTGTAATTGTGTTATGAGCATCAACAATTGCATAGTCAAACGTAACGGTGTTTGAAGTATTGCTTACTAGTTCAAACAATGAAATAGTAGGCACTGTATGTTCTACAATTGCTTTGATTACAGATTCAGAGTAATCTTCTAGTGTTGTATTCACACCTTGATAATTGTAGAGAACCTCTAACTCAAACTGAAGCTCTTGCGTTGGACTAGTTTTGTTCACACTGATTCTTCCCTGCAAATTACTTAAAAACGTTTGTTTATTGTCATATTTTAGAATCAACGATATCAACGAGTTATCAGGATCGTCAACCTCATAGTCAATCACATATTTATTATCAGATTCTCCTACAATCGCAGCTTGTGTTATCACTGGCTTCTTTCTGCCTGTTGTAAAGGAGAATGGATCGCCTATAATGACATCAACTCCACTTGGGGTCGTTAGTTCGTAGGTGAAGGTTGCTTGATAAGTTGTTAAACTTGATAATCCGTCAAACGACACCAAACCATCTATTACTTGTTTTGTTTGGTTGTTGATGGTCACAGTTGCATTGGAGAATGTGACATCTTTTACACCAAAAGAACGTTGTGATATCTGTACTTCATTGTCATTCATATATTGAATCGCAAGCGATGGATCGTAAGCAACAACTAACAAACCATTGGTATCTCTTCTTTCAGATCCATCCGATGGGGAGTTTACTAATTCATAATCATTTCCTCTGCGAATAATCATTGTGGTCGATCCACCACCATCTAAATTGTACGCTTCTACAGCACCATAATGTAAAAGTAATGCAGCCATTTCTTGGTGTGTTGCCCCATACATATCACGATGTGCTTGTCTTCCGTCAATGGTAGCTAGTACAATTGTTCCGTCTGCTTTGCGACCAATCATAGTTCTTGGGTGACGAGGTGCATCTCCTACATTATCAACTGCTTCTCCATTTGATAAAATAGTCGCTCCTGCCCCAATTACACTATGTGCATTTGCATACGCTCCTGTATATTCATATTGTAATCTTACTCTTACTCCTGATGCTAGTTTAGAGTTAATGGTTGCACTTTTACTTACCAAAGCGAATTGCCCAGCCATCAAAGTGATATCACTAGTTGTACTTGAAATCGTACCAACACCATAAAAATCTGTGGTACGGTTTGCAAGAGCTCTTTCTGCGCTTTCTACTACGAATTGTGTTGCATTTGCCACATTCACTTGAATTGGAATTAATTCTTGTTGTGAATCATCATCCGTTTTTTGCTTCCAGTTGGCATAGTATAAACTAAACTCTCCATCGAGTGGCTCTTGATTGATTCGATCAACTGGTATTGTTTCGATGATGTGATTGTTTTCATCATAGATACTCATCATAATTTTAGAACTTCTTGTAGGAGTTCCACCAATGATGGTATTTACTCCATTGTCATTCATAAACCCAACAGTAGTTCCACTTGTAAGAGAACGAAACATTTCCCCGTCAGCCATATGTGCTCCACTTGGTTGATATGGTAAATTTCCTTGCCCACGAATATCGAAAAAGTCTCCATTGACTGCTGCAATGACACGCCATCCAGGATTTAGTGTTTCAAAGTTTCTCGCAATGTTTCTCACAGTTGACAAAGTCCATCCGCTTTGAGTCAGTACAGTCCATGGAATAACTTTAACATTTTCTTGATTTGGTACTTCTAATACGTTAACTTGTTGTGGATATAGTTGTCCAGCTATAAGAGGATTAGAACTTCCTAAACCTGCTTCTGTTTGTGTTGTTATACGCAAACTAGCACTCGATTGAGCTTTATCCTTGATGTATCTTACTCCACTTGAAAGTAATTCATCACTAATGCGATTCTCAACTAGGTATTCAGCTCCTAGGGCGGTTGTAACAACTGGCTCACTAAACACATATTGGCTTGATAAAATAATAAGTGTGGATAGTAATATTCCAATAACTGAGAATATTTTTTTAACTTGATTCATGGTTTTTAACCCCTTTCACTCACAGATTCTAATTTATGAACAAATTCTTTAAATTCAATTGATGTGCCTTTATGATCGCTATGAAAACGAATGTCGTTGTCATCAATTTGACAATCTGTAATAAGATACGTCATCACATTCATTCGGGTGATTACCATATCTTCATACGTATCATTACCTACCATCAAACATTCATCTGGATTTAAATTGTTTTCTTTTAAAAATTCATCGAAAAATTTCAAATTGGGCTTGCAATAATGGTTTCGCTCTAGTGAACTAACATATTCAAAATCATCAAAATTTAAGTTTGCCCACGCAATCCTCGCTTTATTAGCTACCAAAGGAAACATTGGGTTGGTTGCAATAAACAACCTATATCCTTTGTTTTTTAATATTGATACTGCATCAATCATTGCTTGTGAAACCCAAGTCGCATCCTTTACCTTTTGAAAATTTGTTTCATAGTAAGTAAAAAAGCGGTTCATAACTTCGATTGGATCCATAACTATTTTACTAGTAAAACTTTCTTGAAAGACTTCTAGGTTGGTGCGTTCTGTTTGATCTTCTACCATTGCTTTGGTGCCATCCATTACCGTCATATGTAGTACCTGCGGATGAATTTCAGGAAATGCTTCCATCAATCCTTTGAAGTAAAGTTTCATAAACTTTTCACTATCCATTGGCAATAAAGTGCCATCTAGGTCAAATAAAATGTTTTTAATCATCTGGTTCTCCTTGTCATTTTTCCTTTTGCTCAAATTAAATTATAGCACATAAAAAATAAAAACTCACTAAAAAGTGAGTTTTTTTTTCTTCGTGTAAAATAGTTTTGGGTAAATACAAAAAGGAACCTCTGTGATATAAT
>DAOSEC010000042.1:0-3385 GCA_035362935.1 Bacilli bacterium
TTATGCAAACTATGATTATATCACTTTTATCCCAAAACTATTTGACACTACCTTGAATAATCATTCAAGTGAACAAGCAATTTATTGTCATTCTATACTTGTTGAGGTTTTTAACGATTAAAACACCGCCAGCTGAAGAATACCTTTCCTCGGCTGGCGGTCACCATATATTTTATTGTTCAATATCTATTTCAACGCTGGACTTGAACTCTACTGTAACCTTGTTATCGAAGATCGTTATCTTCTTTATAAGCCTTCTGACCAGCTGCTCATCGTATTCAATCAGCTCACCAGTCTGCTCTTTAAGGAACTCGGCCATTTCTTCAATACGCTGTCTCTTGCCTTGGCGCTCAGCATTTTGCACTTGGGTATTTTGCTTTAAATCCCGCAATCGGTAAATCTCATCAGCTACGTTGTTATAGTCAGCCTTGGAATTTGCTAGATTTAAAAGTTCTTTTTGTAACTCTTCCAGCATCTCATCAAAATCATCGGCGGCTTTGTCGTCTTCTTCATTGAGCACAGTAGAAATGTTCACTTGCAAAGCTTCAAGGAAGGTATTCTTACTACCAAGCGCCTCGTTAATTGCTTTGATAACTGCATTTTGGAGAGTTTCTTCATTTACCGTTGGTGAACAGCAATCCGAGCCTTTCTCCTCAAGGCGGCTAACACATCGCCAGACTATGGACCTGCATCCTCGATTGTTCCAATGCACTTACGTGGACAGGTATGGATCAAAAATCAAGTATATCATGATTTTGATATAGTAATTAAAGGACTATCAAATGAATCAAAATAAACTTAATTACAGCAATAGACTCAGCTGCTATATCAGTTTTTAGTGTAATCATATTAGATAAATTCTATCTGAAAAAAATTAAGCTAACTAATAATTAAAAAACCCAGTAGAAACCAAAATTAATTGGTAACATACTGGGTTTTAATTATAAATTATGTCTATTTAGCCATTAAAAGCTCTAAATACGATATAAATAATATATGCTACATAAAGTAAGATTAATGTGAAACCTTCTTTTTTATTAATAACACTTTTTGAAATAGCAAATACAACTGCGACTACTACAATACCTAATAATAACCAAAGATCAATAATCACATCTGCATTGATTCCTAGTGGTGTAACCAAACCAGATAAACCGACAATAAATAATACATTAAATATATTAGAACCTACTAAATTACCAAATGCAATTTCGTTTTCACCTTTTTTAGCAGCAACAACACTGGTAACCATTTCAGGTAGTGATGTGCCAACAGCAACAACAGTTAGACCAATTAAAGTAATTGCTTTTGTCTCAGTCATAGAAAATATGGAAACTAAGACATTCGTTGCTAGACTACTTGCACCTTCTGTAACCATATAACCACCAAGTGTAACACCTGCAAGACCAATAATTAATAATACAATAGCCTTTTTTGGATTGAGTAATGGTATGGATTCGATATCCTCAGTTTGTTGACCAGACTTAATCATCACTATAATATAAACCATAAATGCAAAGAGTAAAATTAGTGCTTCCCACCATACAATCATTGTAGTTGATTGAAACCATACGGAAAACACTAATATGAGTAATGTAGAAATTATTAACAAAGGAAACTCTTTAGTTCGCATGGATTTGGATGAGAGAACTGGTTTAGTTACAGCTGTTAAACCTAAAATGAGTGCGATATTGGCAATGTTTGAACCAACCACATTACCCATTGCAATATCAGCTGTCGCCCCTGGTGCTACAGTTAGTGATGCTACAAAACTTACAGCTAGCTCAGGTAATGATGTTCCAAAGGCAACCAGTGTTAAACCAATTACTAGAGGAGATACATTAAATTTTCTAGCAATAGATGCAGATGATGAAACAAAGAAGTCAGCACCCTTAACAAGCAGTACAAAGCCTACCAATAATAATATAATACTTAATACATATTCCATGTTTTTATGTCCTTTCATAAAAAAATTCAAGAATAAAAATTTCTTGAAGGTCTTGTTACAAGCAAAAGCTTGAAATCAACCGGGCTTTAGGCCGTACTGACGATTGATTATTGGGAAACTACTCCCCTTCTTTAAAGCATTATAACACAGCCAAATAATTATTACAACAAAATTGTTTGGAAAAGAAACTATGGACATAATTATAGGAAATAAAGTAATAAAATTTTTGTATGATAAAATGAATTTAGAAATATAGGTTGATTGTGAGGATAACATATGAAATATAAAAAATATGTAAGAGATTCGTTAATCAGTGAACTTGGATTTGGTGGATGGCCACTTGGTAATACATCAAGAGGTGAACGGATGAGCGATGAAGCTGGTATTGATTTGGTTCTAAACGCTATAAACTTAGGAATTAATTTTTTTGATACTGCTCCAAATTATGCATCAGGACAAAGCGAAATAATTATAGGCAAAGCTATAAAAGATATACGTAATCAAGTTGTTATTAACACAAAATTTGGACATCATGTGAATGATATACAAGATTTTGAAATTCAATTAATTAAACCATCATTAATGGGTAGTCTTCAAAGACTTCAGACTCATTATGTAGATTCACTTATATTACATAATCCACCAAAGGAAATATTGATGGGTCAAAAAAATCATTTTAATGTGCTCAAAGAATTAAAATCAGAAGGCATCATTTTAGGCTATGGTGTCAGTATTGATACTAAAGAAGAACTAGATTTGTTAACTTGGTTAGAAACGTCTATAATTGATTCGATAATACCGTCAATAGTATCGAGATCAATTGTAATCTTCTGATCAAGCAGGAACTGATTTATATTTGAGATCACGTATTTCTTCTTTTGATCGCCTTTGGTATAATTCTTTTCCGCTTCAATACAAAGCTTTCTGATTTGCTCTTCAACTTTGATAAATGTTTCATAGTATACTTTTGCTTTCGAGTTTCTTTTTGACCAGTAACCAAGACCAATAGATACAAGTGAAAGTATCACACTAATGATGGTCGTTATTAATTCTGTATTATTCATCTTTCTTATCCTCACCTTTGCTTAGCACTTCAAGTGCATTTTTAATCATTCGTGGAACAGGTAACCCTGCAAGCGTTGAATTTTCTAGGATACTTACACCTTCCATTGATATGAAAGCAATAACAGCACCATCTCTTACAAGATTCGTACCTAATACAATATCTAACTGTTCAGCTAGAGCAACTAAAAACAAAATGAATATTTTCTTAGCTAGTCCTTTAATACCAGCTTCACTACTCACTCTGCCATTTTTTATTTTACTACTCTTTTTAAATACGATTGCTAAGATTAAACCAGATAGAAAATCATAGCAGTGCAATGAAAACGAAATAGCATTATCAAATCTAATTGATACTAAGGTAAAAGCACCCGA
>DAOSEC010000043.1:0-3339 GCA_035362935.1 Bacilli bacterium
AAACGGGGAATTTAGCAACACACAACATGTATGCGTATTGTGCCAATAATCCAGTAATGTATTCAGACATAACCGGATATGCACCTGAATGGTTAAAGTGGACAATCGGTGGAATTGTAATTGCTGGATGTTTAGCAGCAGTGATTTTATCTGGAGGATCTGTAATTGCCTTGGGAGCATTTGCTGGATCATTGGCAGGTGGAATTACAGGATTAGTTAACGGAGTTTCCATTGATGAGGATGGCTTCCATTTTGATTCAGATAAAGCTTCTACAGGTTTCATGCTCGGTTCAATCGTTGGAGCAATATCTGGTTCAATTGGTGCACAAGTTGGAACAATATCTAAATTAGGAGTATTTGCCCAGCGCTCAATTATGGCTGGTGTGAATGGAACTTTATCTTTAGGTGTGTATATTTCCAAAGCAGCAATCGATGGTGATAGTATATCATTTGGAGGAGCAATGATAGCGCTTGGATCGGGAGTATTTAGTTTCGCTGATCCGACAGGTTATAAAGTATTTGATGCTTTTTGGGGACCAATGATGGGAGCTGAACTTGGATGGACATATGATTTACTTTCGAATTTATTTAGGAATTCAAATACAGCAACGAGAATACTTACATATTACTAATAGGAGGGTTAGATTAAATGCAAAAATATAATAATATAGCAAATCACATGAACTTACTTGTTCCCTTAATGAACATAGTATCAGTAATAATGATTGTTTTCTTTGCTACAAAAGAGCCATCTATAGACACAATTATCCCGATGATAGTGTTTGTTATTCTTCTCATACTAAATAGTTTTACGTATTTATTATTGATTGATCATTGGTATTTCACATATTATAATGATAAATTAGTTATACAAAAGTGGCTCAATAAAAGAAAAAGGATTGAATTTGAAGAGGTAAAGTACCTATATTTCATTAGTAATTTAGTTGTTCTTTCTAAAAATAAATTTAATATAATCGCCGATAATATTAATATGAAAACAAGAAGACAAATTAAAAGAATACTCAGAAACGAGATTTGTATACTTATTAATCCATATGACCAAATATTTCCTAAAATTTTACTAACTAAATGTGAAAAAGCGAAGAAAATAGAGTTTAAAGTTAAAGAAAAAAAATATAGAGAATTGTTTGAGCTAGATTAAATAATAGAAATGATGAAGCTTGGTGGTAAGGTGGAAACAAAAATAAATGAACAAGAAAAGAATACCTTAATCAAGTTTATTGATTGTAAAATACCTTTGTTAGTAAAAGATAACCTATACAATTATAACCATAATCTAATGCAATGCTATGAGGAAATGTTTAACTATGCACATTCTTTGATAAAAGGTTATATGGTTCGAAGTAAAGAAATCTATTGTGTTTTTGACGATGATTTCACACATTTACTGATTACTTTAGAAAAAGATGGAGAAATAAAAGAATTCTGTAGTTTAGCAATAGAAGTTATACAACTAATGAAAAAATATAAATGCTAATTTTGGATATTGGAATGTGAAATTGATTGAAAGGCGAACAGACTCATATATTGTTTTAATATAGGTTGATACCTAGGCTTTTCACAATGCAATATAGAGTCTTGCCGCTTTACTTAGCGGTTTTTTGTCATGATAAACTTGATGTATAATGGATTCATATGAGTCTGTTTGAAACAGGTTAGAATTATGAAAGACAATAAGATTACTGCGCTATATTGTAGGATTTCTAGAGAAGATGAATTGACTGAGGTTAGTTCAAGTATTGAGACACAAAAGGCATACCTTAAAAGATACGCAAATCAAAACAAGTATGATAATATAAGGTATTATATTGATGATGGTCATTCAGGAGCTAATTTTGAAAGACCAGGGTTCATAGCATTAAAGAACGATATTGAAAACGACATAGTAGAAACAGTGATAACAAAAGATCTGTCCAGACTTGGAAGAGATTATTTGACTACAGGATATTATATTGAACATTACTTCCCTCTGCATAATGTCAGATATATTGCAATCAACGATCAAGTCGACACAAATAAAAATGACAATGATTTTGCTCCATTTAGGAATATCATGAATGAATGGTATGCAAGAGATATAAGTCAAAAGATTAGAAGTGCATATAAGACAAAAGCTTTGAATGGTGAGTTTACTGGTCCTTATGCTCCATATGGATATGATAAAGATCCAAAAGATAAGCACAAACTAGTGATCAACCATAAGCAGTCTGAAATCGTGAAGAGAATTTATCAGTTATATCTAGATGGAAATAGTGTATATAGAATTTCAAGAATATTGAAACAAGATAAAGTACTGACTCCACGAGCTGAACTACATAGAATACAGGGAGTGTATGATTCAGAATTTATAAAAAAATACCCATATGACTGGGCAACTCAATCTATACTACATATCTTGGGAAACGAAGAATACGTTGGCAAAATTATCTGTAACAGACATCAAACAAGCTCATTTAAAAGTAAAAAACTAAAGCAGAATCCAATAACTGATTGGATTGTCAGTACAAATAGGCATGAACCTATAATTGATAAAAATCAATTTGATAGCGTTCGACAACTTATGCTTAAGAAAAAGAAAACGACTCAAACATATCATGAGAACATCTTCAAAGGGAAACTGAGATGTCATGAATGCGGTAAAACATTTTCCTTAGCCTTTAGGCCTGATAGAGGAGGTCATCGCAGTTTAGCATGTAGTACTTATAGATGCGATACATCTAGGTGTACCAGTCACTATATTACTTATGATTATTTGAGAGATTACTTGACTGAAAAAATCAATGACGTTATTGTGACTTGTCAAACAAACAAGACAAAGTTTGTTAAGCAAATCAAGAATCAAAAATCACTAGATAAGAGAATTATTGAATACGAACAAACAATAATAAAGAGCAGTGATAGGCTCAATGAAGTTGATGAATTAACAAAGAAACTATTTGAGAAATACGTTAATGATAAAATCTCAGAAGATAAATTCTATGAGTTGGATATATCGTATGATTCAGAGAAAATTAGATTAGTCAAGCTAATTAGTGATACTGAATCAAATATTACAGATTCAAAAAAAGAAGTGAACGATATTGATGCATTCTATGAATTGATTAGACAATACGATAAAATCACTGATCTTCAAAGAGAACATATTAATAGCTTAGTTGATAAAGTCGTTATTCATGAGAAGAAAAACAAACTTAATAATCGGATAATCGATGTTTATTTTGTGCTAATTGGAATGATCTAGTGGTTATGTCTGACTACATAACTCCAGTGATGCATGTTGATCCATCTGGAGAAAGTTTTCTTTTAATTGGTGGAGCA
>DAOSEC010000044.1:0-1959 GCA_035362935.1 Bacilli bacterium
AATGCAATTTCAAAAGATATATGAAAAACGAGGATGAACAAATGAAAAAAAACGATTTGATTAAGCAAACCATCATAAACAAGACGAACGAATTAATCCGAAAACAATCAAATGTAACCATTAAAGAGATAGCTAAAGAGTGTTATGTAAATATCGCAGCTGTCAACTACCATTTTGGAAGTAAAGATCAACTCATAGAAATTGTACTTAATTCCGTCATTGCTGAACTAAAAAATAGTGTCTTAGATCTTATTAATAATTTGAAAGAGGATGCAACTCCAGAAGAAATTTTAACCAATCTACTAGAATTTGTATATTCGTTTGCACTTGATAACATGGGAATCGTGAAATACTTCTTCTTACAAACAGAAAATCAACAAGATGCATCAAATCTTCTTCTAGATTCGTTTTTCAGTGACAATTCATTTACTCAATTGATTTTTGAAAAATTATCACTTGCGACTAATATTACAGACCCTGTTGCTCTACGTGCTAGATATATGATTCTTTTCTCTGCATTTGCCATTCCTTTGTTCATTCAAATCTCACAGTCGAAACAAGATGCTCAAACAGTGTCCAAACCACTCCTAACAAACATTATGTTCCGAAATCAATATATTAAAGAACTTATTAGACTCATTAATTAAAAAGAGCACTCTCGTGCTCTTTTTTGTTTGAATCATAGATACTTAGTAACAAAGTAAATTCTCACTCAAAACAATCAGAAACTAATAGGAGAAATCTATCATTTAAGTATAATGTTTCGATTCATAAGACAAATCTTAATCAATCATGGATGATTGTAATGCAACGAACTCAATTGTGAGAACCACAATTAGTCTTCCTTTTTCTTGAATTCTTTCAGTTTTTGATTGTAGTGTTCTTCTTGAATGCGGTAATTCATCCAAAGTGAAAACAGCAACGCAGCAGGAACAAACAATGCATAAAATAATATTTCAAACTCTAATCTAATCTCTCTGCTATAAATATAGCTTAACAGCATATAAATACCACCAGAAGCAAGAACCACAATTACAATCATAGATATTAAAAATTTTGTTGAATTTTTTGAATTTATACCTGTAGTAACGGCACGATGCTCAAAATACCAATGTAACAATCCACCAGCAATACCAATTCCAATAGCTGTTACAAAAAATTGTATCAATTCAATGGGAGATAAAAATGCAAATGCTAGTCGAATGCCTAAAATAGCAAATGCTATTGCGGTATATAGTTTTAACAGTAAAAATCGTTTCATAATGGCCTCCTATAACCCTAAATATTGTTTAAAACTAGGAAGATAATGTCTTGTTACCTCTAGTTTTTGCTGATTATCCATAACCAGTATCAGTTTACCTTGAAAGGTTGGTTTTATTTTTGCTATCTTCATTACAGATACAATGTATGATTTACTAACTCGAACAAACTGAAATGATGCAAGTTGATTTTCTAATTCATAAAGTTTTTCCTTTACTCGATATTCTCCTTTGTTTGTTGTAACAAAAGTATCATTATCTATTCCTTCAATGTACATGATTTGATCATATGTAAGAATATGAACATCATCATTTAACCTGCCAATAAGATGCTTTCGCTGGATGTTTTTGTAGTATCCTGCTAACACCAATAGTTCCCTTGTCTGTTCTATTTCGTTTGGATCAAAGACTATGTTTATTGCTTTTGGTATTGCTTCTTGACCTTCTTCTATTAATACGTAAGAACTATTTTCACTCATCACTAATCCAAGTTCTCGTATTAAATCTTCTTGATTAACAGATGTTATTATTTTCTTCATTTTTTCACCTCAACAACATTATAAACTAACGAGATTGATTGTGCAATTGTTTCTGGGTAAGCAGCAAGTATCTGATGGTAACAAACAAAAAAACACCAATAGGTGTTTCAGACTGTAGACAAATACACATTTAAAAAGAGTCAAAGATCCGCTAGTGGAAA